>JBHHYN010000001.1:0-86767 GCA_046757565.1 Gammaproteobacteria bacterium
ATGAAGGCTTCCTGGCACGGTTGGGGGTGAATCCCAATATCCTGCTCGTGGCGCTGCTCGCTTTTATTATCACGGGTTTGATCGTGCACCGGCACCTGGCGCTGATCATAATGGTCACGTTAATGGCTGTTGGCGCCAATGTTCCCGCCACTACGGCTGCAACAGCGGGCTATGATCCGGATTATCTGCTTGCCGGGCTTGCGGCGCTGGTATTCGCACCATTAATAGGCGAACATCTGGGGATTGGTTTTTTTATGTCGTAGCCGCCGGCGTTTGCCTGCCCGAAGAATTCCCGGATCGTCCATCATAACGACAGCTTGAATACGCCGGGGGGCAGCCTCAGATAAGTCTCCAATAAACGGGGATCGTCAAATAACGCTTCATCAAAATGGATCATCTGGGTCTCACGCTGGCGGGGTTGACCGGCATGATAAAGCCCGGCCGGCGTTAACAACTTCCCCTCAAGCCGGTATGCTTTCCTGACCAGACCATGCGTATCAAACAGACTGGCGTGATAACCGTTGAACGGTAAGTTTTCCAGTTCCCCATAAGCGCGCAAACTGTAATTGCTGATCTGTAGCTGGCCCCCTTGAGCAGATCGGACCGTCGTTATCTGTTGCCGTTTTGCCTTCTTATCCGCCGCAGTGCGGATACTTATTACCTGGCGCCGGCGTGCCTTTTCCTCATTCAACAGGTATTCATCTGATCGGATAGTTATCAACCGGTGCCGGCCGGCGGAATAATACAGCACTATCTTCTGTTCCGGGGTATTTATACCTGGAATGACCTCGGGAACGAAAACATCATATTTGCCTTCCACATGATTCTCCACATAAAAACTCTTGCTCTCCAGTTTTTCGGGGAATACACGTTGACTTAACTCCTCCAGTTTCTGTGTAGGAAACACCTTGTAATAGAGACCGCTGTTTGAAACCGATTCGAATAATAGTGGCCTGTTTTCCTGATTAAGGGTGATACGCAAGGTTCTGCCGTCCATAGGACCCGCTTCGGTATCAAGGAAATGCTGTTTGGGATGCTGCGGATACCATAGGGTATAGATAAGCTGCTTTACCGGCCCCCCCTGCATAGACTTTCTTTCCATATAGGTATAAACAGCCGGCCGGCCGGTATCGACAGCAGGCGTTGCCTTGAGCAGATTTTTTCCTTTGAGCAAAACGGTACCGAACCTGTCTGTATAAACAGGATAAGACGCCTCCGGATCCGTGCCTTGTACAATCACCGGCGCATAACGGCGAAGCAGGGACCACTCCTCCGCTGCCATCCCTTCAGGGGCCGGGCCTGCCGGACCGGGATAATAGCGCGTCTGATTCCTGAAGTGCGGAATATAACTGCCACGGTTATCGGTCGTTTTTCGTTGCGCCAACCACCACTTGGCAAAGGGTATCCCCGGTGCCGTTAACAACCTGCGCGTCACGCTGACTGCCGTCGGAAAAGCCTCCTCAATATCGGAGATGAGCGAATCCCAGTAATGGTTCAATGCCTTTACAGATGAAAACCCTTGCACCTGTTTTATATCTGTAGCGAGACGCTGCGCCGAGTATTTACGGTAGTCTGCGAGCAGCCCTCCTGTGACCCGCGCTGTAGCAATGGTATCCATGTAATCCCTGCTAAATTCATCCAGGACCTTCGGCGGCAGTTTCTGCAGCAGACCTGCCACGACCCTATCCCCAAGCGCCCGGGCCTCTTTAAGGTAGGCAATCACAAAATCCTTTTTATCGCTGAGCCGGGTCTGATACCGGTATTCCGGAATCTGATAGCGCATGGACAGATCGATCTGCAGATACCCTCTGTCATCCAGGGTTCGATACCTGGCGTCCATGACATCTTCTTCCTCGAACAAATCCAGTAATGTATTGAATTCCCGTACAGTGGCACTATCCGGCAGCTTCGGAGTGCTGGAGCAGGCCGGAACCAGAAGCACCAGGCCGAGACAAAAAAGATAAATTATCTGTCTTAACATGGTAGCGGACCGTATGAGCTATCCTCGAAGATGACATCTTGCGCAGGACTGCATGGACGTACAAGTATCGCGATAACATGGAGCCGGAGGGCGATTGCAGAAGACAGAATCATCGTCGACGGCATGTGGAAACAACCATGCAGACTTCTTGCATTATCTGAACTTCCTCCCTGCATGTATGTCTCCTGTAGGTAGAAACAATATATGACCCCATCGAACAATTTGTTGCCGTTCTCTGCGAAGGCAACCTATATAGACAGACCAGAATAATGGGGAGAAGTTGCTTGAATCATTATGCAGTGATCCATCTGTGCGGGATATACGATGCGGATACACTGCACGACACACGACCCGGGGCCTTTCATTTCCCACCCCGCTCCATCATTCAACCGGCCAATGAATCCCCTTGCGCACACTCCATGGGTTTTGTTCCGTGATCCGGGCGAGTGCGGGTTGACATGCATTTATCGATTCGCTGGAGATTAATCGTTTCGATAGTGTCACCGCTGGTGGTGCTTTCTGTTGTCGTCATGTGGTTTACCGTTAACTTAATGTATTCACATGCAAAACAACGCCTGCAGAAACAGGCCACGGACCTGGCGCAGAATTTTGCCGCCAGACTGGATGGTCAATTTGAGATGGTTGCCCAGGTTGCACGCAGTACGGCCACTTTCATGGAGACCCAACCCAACCTCAACAGGGATCAACTGTATGAACTGCTGAGTGCCAATGTCGATCAAAACCTGCTTATCTACGGCGCCGCCATCGCCTTTAAACCCTATGCATTCAGGCCGGACAAAAAACTGTTTTCTCCCTATGTCTATCGCGGCGACAAAGGTCTTGAATCAATCGATATCGGTGCCGACTCTTACGACTATACCGATGCGAGATGGGAATGGTTTACGCGTCCAAAAGTTCTCAACCATGCTATCTGGACCGAGCCTTATATGGATGAGGGAGCGGGAAATATCCTTATGGATACCTACGCCGTTCCTTTTTACTCCAACGGGAAATTCCGCGGAATCGCTGCGGTCGATATCCAGTTGGATAGACTGCAACGTCAGGCCGGTATCGAGCAATTACATGGACAACCCTTCGTTATAGTCAGTCCCTCCGGAAAATTCATATCGCATCCCAATCCGGATTTTATTATGAAAAAGACCATACAGGGGCGCGCACAACAATTTGGGACTCCGGAATACAAGCGGGTATCTGAAAATATGTTGAAGGGTAAGTCAGGAGTTGGAGTAATAAGCGGAATTGGCCTGGAGGGGATCCCTGAACAGGGACTCATATGGGTCTCTTATGCGCCCATTAAATCCACCGGCTGGTCATTCTCCACGGCCGTGCCCGAGACAGAAATGACTGCCGATATCCATACCCAGTTGATACGTGGCATTATCGCAATCATTGTCCTCATGAGCCTGATAATCATCTGTATCCTGCTGGTTAGTACACACATAACCAGGCCAATAACAAGTCTGGCGCTCGCAGTCTCGAAACTCGGACAAGGGGACCTTAGCGTAAAAGCAGGTAATATCGATAGCGGGGATGAGATTGGACAGTTGGCAACTGTTTTCAACAAAATGGTGGACGAACTCAACCGGCATATCAAGGAGCATACCCGCGATGTGGCAGCCAGAGAATCCGTCGAAAACGAGTTACGTATTGCACGTGAGATCCAGTTTTCCCTGTTGCCGAGCACATTCCCGCCATTCCCGGAACGTCAGGAGTTCGATCTGCATGCCGTCAATGAGGCGGCAAGGCATGTTGCCGGTGATTTCTTTGACTTTTTCTTTGTCAATGAAAATACACTGATGATAGTAATCGCTGATGTTTCCGGGAAGGGGATCCCGGCAGCGATTGTTATGGCAGTGACCCGGACAATCGTACGTAACCTGGCGGATATTGGTAACTCTCCTGCCCGGATACTGGAAAAGACCAACAAGCTACTGATCGAAAGCCGTACACAACCTATTTATGTCACCCTGTTTATCTGTTGTTATGATACCGACACTGGCAGACTTGTCTATGCCAATGCCGGTCACCACCCACCATTCAGAATAGACGCCCAAGCCAATGTTTGCAGGTTCGGGGAGGCAACGGGAACCATTGTGGGGATGCTGGAAGAAGCGGTTTATGAAGATTGCCAGGAAAACCTGGATCCACATGAATATCTGGTTTTATATACAGATGGCATAACCGAGGCCCGGTCTCCAGACGGCTGTTTCTATGGTGAGAAACAATTTAAAAAAGTTATCTCGGCATGTGCAACCAAATCCGTTTGTGAAACATGCAATTTCATAATTAACGAAGTCACCACCTTTCAGAAGGGAGAGATAACTGATGATATGACTATGCTGGTATTGAGACGGAATATTTAGGCGGCTTCATCACCACCCGTTGGATTGAATTGGTTTCTGAGATACTCAGCAAAACTTTTGCATGCATCCGTAGAGGTAAAAACGCCTGCCAGTTTGCCGTTTTTCGTAATAATTGCTGAACCTATATGCCTCTCCGCCATTGTTTTCAGAACATTATCCAAACGTTCGTTCAGGTCGACGATATAAGGATTATCAAGATATACATCCCTGACCTTGACTTCATTTTCTCTGGGATATTCGAAATCAGGCCCCAGATATAATTTGATATCGCGATCGGATAATACTCCGACAAGCTGCTGATTTTCCGTAACCGGTAAATGCCTGATCCTGCATTCGCGCATAAATCGCCGCGCCTGAGCGATGGGCGCCTCGATATCAACGGAGTGGGGAAACGGTGTCATCACCAGTTTAATGGCAGGGATATGTTTCATTTATATTCCATATCAGGGAAACTCTGAATTAACCGGAGTTTCCCTGAATGATACCGCTATAAATCCTGTTCATATACGGTTTCCTGTAAATAACCGGGAGGAGTTTTATTTTTTATCCAGCGTTTTTTCAATTTTACCCAAACGCTCTTCGAGTATTTTCAGTTTATTGAATATCGATGCAACCGCCGAGGAGAGTTTCAAGTGTCTGATCATTGAGCTGTCCTCATAGCTGATCACGTCTCCCTTTATTTTCAGCCTGTTGAGCACTTCCTCCACTTCATTCGTCTCCATCTTCATATGTTCCAAAATTTCATGATGGGAATGTGGTTCATCTAGAAACGAGCGCACTTTATCATCCACTGGAACGATATAATCCATGATAAACCTGTCAACCAATCCGGCGCTATTGCCTTTAAATTTTTTGAATGCAAGTCCAAATGCGATTTCATCGCCCGGAATAACTGCCAGGTAATAGATTTGACAGACTGCTTCTACTGTCTCTATCCCTTCATCGAATGAAAGTGGGAAGCTGACTTCGACTTTTGGCCCGTTATTCTCTTGGATAAATTTACCGCTCGGATGCAGGGTTCCTGCGCTATCGCGATTACACCGGATCTGCAGGCCATCTATGGAGATGTCGTGTGCCATGGCCTCTACAAGCACACCTTTTGACTTCCTTATGGAGACAGGCACATCAATAATAATTCGCGGATACTTGCGCCGGGTTTCAAACACCTCGTAAAGTTCAGGACGCCGGGTAGTGCTCTTTGCAGCGCTTTTCCGGTTTTTGTCAGCGGCCATATTTTCATCCTGGATCGAGACTATGACATCTAGCTCAGTCCCAGAACATCCTGCATATCGAACAGGCCCGACTCCTTCAACATCAACCATTTTGCCGCACGGACCGCCCCGAAAGCGAAATTGTTACGGTTGGAAGCCTTATGCACTATCTCGACCCGTTCACCGGCAGAGGCAAACATCACCGTATGCTCCCCAACGATATCACCGGCGCGAATAGTCTCAAAACCAATAACATGTTGTGGGCGCACACCAGTATGTCCTTCTCTTCCATATAGCGCGCACTTCTTAATATCACGGCCCAGAGTATCGGCAATGATTTCACCCATACGCACAGCAGTACCCGAAGGCGCATCCTTTTTTTGATTATGGTGCGCCTCGATGATCTCGATATCGGTATCGCCGCCAATTACCCGGGCAGCCAGTTCGACCAGTTTGAAACAGAGATTGACGCCGATACTCATATTCGGAGCAAAGACAATGGCAATATCCTTGCTTGCCGCATGGATCGTATTTTTTTGTGCATCGTCCAGTCCCGTCGTGCCGATAACAACCCGTTTCCCCGCGCTACGGCATTTCTCCAGATTTTCCATTACAGCATCGGCTGAGGTAAAATCGATCAGGACATCAAATCGATCCGTCACTACGGAAATATCATCGACTATGGCAATGTCCTGCCTGCCGGTAGCGGCGATGTCACCTGCATCCATACCAAGAACAGGTGAACCTTGACACTCAATCGCCGCGCCTAATGCAACATCCTCACTATCACGACAGACCTCAAGGATGGTTTTACCCATACGCCCGGCTGCTCCACATACGGCGATTCTTGTCATTGGTCAGTTGTCCTTTGTTGGATGCCAAGTGTCATTGGTTATCAGTCACCGGTTTTTTGTCCTTTTTTAAAACTGACTACGGGCTCATCACCAGTGGTTAATGGGTCATGTGATCAAAAAACTTCTTTACCGCATCCAGCCAGGTAGTTGCCCTGGGGCTGTGTTGGCTGCCACCTTTCTGCATCGTCGCCTCAAATTCGTTGAGCAGTTCTTTTTGTCTCCTGGTCAGATTGACCGGCGTCTCAACGATGACATGGCACATCAAATCACCCTTGGTCGATGTCCTGACCGAACGCACGCCTTTGCCTCGCAACCTGAACATTCTACCACTTTGAGTTTCCGGCGGGATCTTGAGTTTGACACGGCCATTGAGTGTCGGGATTTCCAGTTCACCACCGAGTGCGGCAGTGACGAAACTAATTGGCACTTCACAGTGCAAATCCGTACCGTCACGGGTAAAAATAGGATGATCCTTGACCATGACATGAACGTAAAGATCGCCCGGTGTTCCCCTGTTTTCACCTGCCTCACCTTCGCCGGTCAGTCTGATGCGATCACCGGTATCGACACCAGCCGGGACTTTCACCGAAATCGTCTTGCTTTCCCTGACACGCCCCTGCCCGTGACACGCTTGACAAGGTTCGTTAATGGTTTTACCGGCGCCTCTGCACTGTGGGCAGGTCTGTTGAACGGAGAAAAATCCCTGCTGCATTCTTACCTGACCCAGACCATTACAGGTAGGACAGGTAACCGGTGATGTGCCTCTCCTGGCTCCGGAGCCGTTACAGGTATGACATTGGGCAAGTTTTGGAACACGAATCTTTATGACGGTGCCTGCGATGGCGTCTTCGAGGCTCAGGTCAAGGTCATAGCGGAGATCAGCCCCCCGGTAAACACGTTCTCCGGCACGTGACCCGCCGCCAAAAATATCCCCAAAAACGCTGTCGAAGATGTCACCGAAACCACCGGTAAAACCGCCGGGTCCCGCACCGCCCGCACTGGCATCGACACCGGCATGTCCAAACTGATCATAGGCGGTGCGTTTACGTTCGTCGGACAGGACATCATAGGCCTCCTTGGCCTCCTTGAATTTTTCCTCCGCCTGCCTGTCGTCAGGATTGCGATCGGGATGGTATTTCATCGCCAGACGACGGTAAGATTTTTTTATTTCGGACTCGGTCGCATTGCGCGACAGGCCCAGCACCTCATAGTAATCCCGTTTTGCCATGTCAGAGTGACCCGCTTATTCACACCTCTTTACACTATTTCTTGTATACGAATGCATCCACGAACAAGCCCGGAGTGAGATATCAATCCCACCCGGGCCATTGTGCCGGTGTTCCGTACTCGCTACTCTAATAAGGACGTCATCTTGCGGGAACCAGGTCACGTTGCAACCACCTGGCAGGAGCCTGTCAGACCTGGGCGATGCTAGCGAAACACTAGCCTGCATATTGCATGAGTCCACTGGAAAACGAAGTGATACCGTTGGTTGTCAAGGGTTTCACCGTTTCTTGCGAAAGGACAGTTTGTCCCCGACTCCCCGTTTGGCGAGCCCTTACTTGTTCTGATGTGTTTTGAGCGCACATGCTCCCTCCACCAGAACCATGGCTGTGATTACGGTCACGAGCACGCTCAAAACACATCAGCCCGGCGTAATCATCTCGCCAACTCATGCAATATGCAGGCTAGGGAAATCAGGTCAAATTCAGCCATTTTGCAGTGGCTTATTTGCCAAGGCCGGCAGATTCCCGGTTACTTCTTCTCGTCATCGACCTCCTCGAACTCCGCGTCGACCACATTTTCCGCTTCTTTGTCTTCACCATCACCTTTCCCGGCATCCCGTGTCTGTTGTGCCTGTTCCTGTTCCTGCGCCTGCTCACTGGCCTGCTGATAGACGCGCTCCGCCAGCTTGCCCGATACTTCGGTAAGTTTCCTGGTCTTTTCTTCTATCGCCGCCTTGTCTTCTCCCTTGATGACTTCTTCCACCTCCATGATGGCAGCCTCGATAGCCTTCCTCTCCTGCTCTTCCACCTTGTCACCCAGCTCTTCCAGGGATTTTTTGCTGGCATACGCAAGATTTTCAGCCATATTACGGGCCTCCACCAGCTCTTTTAACTCGCGGTCCTCTTCGGCATGGGCTTCGGCATCCTTGACCATTTTCTCAATCTCGTCATCGGAGAGTCCACTGGACGCCTTGATAACAATAGACTGTTCCTTGCCGGTTGCCTTGTCCTTGGCGGAAACGTTCAGGATACCATTGGCATCAATATTAAATGCAACCTGAATCTGTGGTACCCCGCGCGGTGCAGGTGAAATATCGGTCAGATCGAACCTGCCCAGGGATTTGTTGCCGGTTGCCATCTCGCGTTCACCTTGAAGCACATGCACAGTCACCGCGGTCTGATTGTCCTCTGCGGTTGAAAAGGTCTGCTCGGCCTTGGTCGGGATAGTGGTATTCTTCTCGATAAGCTTGGTCGTCACACCACCCAGTGTTTCAATGCCCAGGGATAGCGGCGTCACATCGAGCAACAACACATCTTTGACATCGCCGCCGAGCACGCCGGCCTGAATTGCGGCGCCCGCGGCGACCGCCTCATCCGGATTGACATCCTTGCGGGCATCCTTTGCAAAGATCTCCTTCACCGCCTCCTGGACCTTGGGCATGCGTGTCTGGCCACCGACCAAAATGACATCATTAATATCGGCAGCGGATAATCCGGCATCTTTAAGGGCAATTTGACAGGGCTCTCTTGTCTTCTCGATCAGGTCCTCTACCAGAGACTCCAGTTTGGCCCGGGTCAATTTTATATTAAGATGTTTGGGTCCGCTGGCATCCGCAGTAATGTACGGCAGGTTCACATCGGTCTGCTGGCTGGACGAGAGTTCAATCTTTGCCTTCTCCGCCGCCTCCTTCAGCCGTTGCAGGGCCAGGGGGTCATTATGTAAGTCAATGCCCTGATCTTTCCTGAATTCATCGCACAGGAAATCAATGATGCGCAGGTCAAAGTCTTCACCGCCCAGGAAGGTATCTCCGTTGGTAGAGAGCACCTCAAACTGGTGTTCTCCATCTATCTCGGCAATCTCTATGATGGAGATATCAAAGGTACCACCACCCAGATCGTAGACCGCAATCTTGGCATCGCCATGTTTCCTGTCCATACCATAGGCAAGCGCTGCAGCAGTCGGTTCATTAATAATGCGGCGCACATCAAGACCGGCAATACGGCCCGCATCCTTGGTTGCCTGGCGCTGTGAATCGTTAAAATAGGCGGGAACAGTGATAACCGCCTCCTTGATCTCTTCACCGAGATAATCCTCCGCCGTCTGCTTCATCTTCATGAGTACACGTGAAGAAATTTCCGGGGCAGCCATTTTCTTCCCTTTCACCTCGACCCAGGCGTCGCCGTTGTCCGCCTTAATGATCTTATAGGACACCATATGCATATCCTTTTGCACGACATCATCCTCGAAACGGCGCCCGATCAGGCGCTTGACCGCATACAGGGTATTATCCGGGTTGGTCACCGCCTGACGTTTGGCGGATTGTCCAACCAGGACTTCATCATCCTCGGTAAAGGCAATGATCGACGGAGTGGTCCTGCTACCCTCGCTGTTTTCAATGATTTTCGCCTGGCCACCTTCAAGTACGGCAACACAAGAGTTGGTCGTACCAAGGTCAATGCCGATTATCTTTCCCATGGTTTTCCTCTCCAGAATTCCTAAGTAGTTAATGTTTAAAGAAAAATTATGGTACTTCGCGTTATTGTGTATATTTGGGCAACACCCTGGAAATTCAACCCCTGTTTACCTGTAAATCCATCGATTCTTCCCACCGTCAATCGTGACCGGCCCAATGCCTGGGCAGGCCCATATCTATTTGGCGACGATCACCATGGCGGGGCGCACCAGTCTCCCGTTCAATTCATAGCCTTTTTGCATAACACTGATAACTGTCCCGGATTCCACCTTTTTATCATCCTGCATTGATACCGCTTCATGTTTTTCCGGGTTAAATTTCTCGTCCCGGGGGTCAATAACCATTACACCGAATTTCATCAAGGTATCGAGAAATTTCTGTAAGGTGAGGTTCATTCCCTCTCTCAAAGCGGTGCTATCGTTAGCGTCATCTGACGCCGAGATACCAAGCTCCATGCTGTCAATGACCGGAAGCAATTCTTTAAGAAATCGATCCAGCGCATACTTATGGGCGTTTTCGATATCGCGTTGGGTCCGCTTTCGCAGATTTTCCATTTCTGCATGGGCCCGCATTGCCTTATCGATATTTTCATCGGCCTGTTGCCGGAGATTTTCGATCGTCTGCTTGAGGGCCTCTATATCAAGCTCGTCAGCAAGAGTTACGACACCGTTCCCATCTTCAGACCGGGATATGGCGGCCTGCTGCTCTTCCCCGTTTCCCGGAGAACCCCCGTCCACAGACGCTTCAGCAGTGACTGCCTGTCCCTCCGCAACATCGACATGCGCCTGTTTCTGTCTGTTTTTTCGTTTTTCAGTCATGGTCTCCCTCAAGAAATTTACTCGATGAACTCACTACATGCCCCCTACTGCGGGCTGCAAAACAGGTATCTCTGCTGTCTGGAAATGGGGGATTAATGAGATGAATTCAAGGCGGTTCCCAACATTTTTGCAGTGATATCCACAATGGGAATGACCCGTTCATAATCCATTCTTGTGGGTCCAAGCACGCCAAGCACACCCAGAATCTTGCCATTGACTTCATAAGGGGAGGTAACAACACTACATTCATCCAGCACCTCGTAACCTGATTCTTCGCCAATGAATATCTGCACCCCCTTGGCATGAATTGCCTGTTCAAGCAGGTGCAGGATATCGCGTTTCTGGTTAAAGCTTTCAAATAACTTCTTCAGTGTCTCCACATTGCAGAGTTCAGCCACATTCATCAGATTGGTCTGGCCGGCGAGGATATAATCATCTTTAGGTTCGGTCTGGACAAAGGCCTTCTGCGCCATTTCAATCGCAGCCTGCATGCTCGTATTGACATCGTTTCTCATCTCTTCAAGTTCTCTCAGGATCTCTCTGCGCACCTTGTGCAGGTCCTTACCGGAATACATGGCATTCAGATAATTCGATGCCTGCTTCAATTCAGATGGGGTATAGCGGCGATTTGTATGGATGATGCGGTTCTGGATCTCCTGGTCGCTCACCACCAGAATCACCAATACCCGGTTATCCGACAAAGAGACGAACTCTACCTGGCGCAATTCCGGGTGCTCATTTCGCGGCAACATGACGATACCGGCAAGTCTGGTGATCTCAGACAACATCGAGGAGGTGCGTTCCACCAAATGCTGCACATCATCACCCGAATCCAGTTCCCTCGCGATGCGCTCGACCGCAGCACTATCCAGCTCATCGACCCGTAACAGACTGTCGACAAACAGGCGGTAGCCTTTTACTGTCGGCACACGGCCAGACGAGGTATGCGGGGAATTCAGTAAACCCAGATCTTCCAGATCAGCCATGGTATTGCGGATGGTTGCGGGACTCAGGTCAAGACTGGTATCCCGGGCCAGTGTCCGCGACCCCACCGGCTGGCCATCCACAATAAAATGCTCCACCAGCGCCCTGAAAAGATGTAGGCTACGCACTGATAGCTGTGCTGTGTTAGTGGGTGACGGTCTCGACATTTCTCTTCGGCAATTATTAAATAACTACAAAAATCTAGCATTCCCTGAATCAGACTGCAAAACAATATTGGCGGATGACTCTGTCCATGTTAGTTTTTCCCCTCAGAAACCAGGAATTCCGGTGAAATGTTTAAACGAATTGCCTTGATTACCAATATTAGCGGCACGCAAATCGCGGATACACTGCAAACCGTGGCCCGTTTCCTCCTGTCCCGTGGCATTCATATTGTCCTGGATGAGGCCTGCGCCGAATTATTGCCCGATTCAGGGCTGAAATCCGTCTCCGCTGAACAATTACCCCTGGAATGCGATATGGCCATTGCCATTGGTGGTGACGGCACCATGCTCAAGGCATCCAGACTGCTGGCGGATTATGACGTACCACTCCTGGGGATTAACCGCGGCCGATTGGGCTTCCTGGCGGATATCCCCGCCGACTCCGTCGAACAGCACCTGGAGCGGATACTGGAGGGTGACTTTGTGGAAGATGAGCGCTTCCAACTCCACTGCCAGGTCGACCGTGGGAATAAGACTATCATAAAAAGCAATGCCTTTAACGATGTCATCATTCAGAGATGGAATATTGCAAAACTGATCGAACTGAGGACCTATGTCGACACAAAATTGCTCAATTCACAACGCTCTGACGGCATGATCATCGCTTCACCCACCGGCTCCACTGCGTATGCCCTGTCTGGAGGCGGCCCTATCCTGCATCCGTCCCTGGATGCCCTGGTACTCGTCCCAATCTGTCCCCATACGCTGAGTAACCGGCCCATTGTCATTGGCGGCAACAGCCGTATTGAGATCGTGATCGGTACTCCGGAAATTGATCACGCCCGGCTGACCTGCGATGGTGAAATTGAGTGTGAACTGTCCACCGGTGATCGTGTCATTGTCCATAAAAAAGATAAAACCATCCGCCTTATCCACCCGGCAGGGCATGATCATTTCAACATTCTGCGTGCAAAACTGCAGTGGGGCTAATGCTTCGCAACCCTGACGAGATTGTTCACCCTTGCCTCGACGTATGTTAAAGCAACTCAATATCCACAACTTTGCAATTATTGAGGAACTGGAGCTGCTGTTCCGTCCGGGTCTGACGGTCTTTACCGGCGAAACCGGCGCCGGGAAGTCTATTCTGGTCGATGCCCTGGGCCTGGTACTGGGCGATCGCGCGGACAGCAGCATTATCCGGGAAGCCTGTCAACGCGCGGAAATTACAGCAATTTTTGACATAAAGGGAAACGCTAACATTATCTCAATACTGCATGATCAGGCCATGGAGGCAGAGGGCCATGAACTACACATACGCCGGGTAATCAGTAAAGACGGCCGTTCGCGGGGCTACGTCAACAACAGCCCGGCGACAGTACAACTGTTGCAAACCCTCGGAGAGAATCTGGTCGATATCCACGGCCAACACACTCACCAGTCACTCACGAAACGGGACATACAGCGTGACCTGCTGGATGAATTTGGCGTCCATGCCAAGGAACTGGCAAAGGTGGCCACTGCCTGCAACGACTGGAATGAAGCTACGACACGTCTCGCAGCGCTGCAGGGCAACACCGATACGGATGCAACCCGGTCGCTGTTGCGCTATCAGATCCAGGAACTGGAGACGCTTGACCCCAGACAAGATGAATACGACAGGCTCGGAGAAGAGTACAAACGGCTGGCAAACGCCAGTCACCTCGTGGAAACGGTACAAAAGGCCCTGTACGGATTTTACGAAGATGAACATTCCGTTTACTCGCAAATAAACAAAATGCTGAGCGATCTGCGGGAATGCCGGAAATTTGATGAATCGCTCGGTAACATCACCCCGATTCTGGATGATGCCTGCATTCAACTCAGTGAAGCCGGAGATGAATTGCGTGCCTATCTGGAGACGCTGCATGTCGATCCCGTACGGCTGCAGAAAGTGGAGGAACGATTGTCAGATTTGCACGAAATGGCCCGCAAACACCAGGTGCAAGCCCAACAACTGACTGAGCACCTGCACAGGCTGAAGGAAAAATTAAAGGCGATGGAAAACAGTGAACAGATTATCTGCGGTTTACAAGAGCAACAGCAGCTGGCGATGGAACAGTATCGATATGCTACCCGGATGTTGCACCAGTGCCGAAAAAAAGCGGCCGGTAAGATGTCCACCGACATCACGGCAAAACTGAAGGAATTGGGAATGCCCGACGGCCAGTTTGAAATTACCGTTAACAGCAGTAATGATCCAAAGCCGAAACCGTCGGGAAACGACCAGATTGAGTTTCTGGTCAATATAAATCCGGGTCAGGCCCTGCAATCCTTACGGAAAGTCGCTTCCGGTGGTGAGTTGTCGCGCATCAGTCTTGCCATCCAGGTGATTGGCAGTAGCTACAAGGGCATCCCGTCTCTCGTGTTTGATGAAATTGATGCAGGTATCGGCGGTGGTGTCGCGGAAATTGTTGGCCAGCAGTTACACGCGCTCGCCGAACGGCGTCAGGTCTTCTGCGTGACCCATCTCCCTCAAGTCGCCTCCCAGGGAGACCACCACCTGCAGGTAAAGAAATCATCCAACAAGACCACAACACGAACCGGGGTAAATACCCTCAGTGGAGAACAGCGTGTCGACGAAATTGCACGCATGTTAGGCGGTGTGAACATCACCGCTCAGAGCCGCCGGCATGCAGAAGAGATGCTTTCCGGTTGACACCGCGCCGAGCACAACACCCTGTATGAAATGGCGAGTAATTCAGACCAGGCGCACTGCTGCACGTAAATATGACGCAAGAGCCTGGTTAGATAACGTTTTTTTTATAAGCGTCAAATAATTGACTTCCCACTTGGGATGGATCTGGAACTTATTCCAAGCTTTTTCTGCCTAAACAGGGTAAACTAAAGAAAGGTGATTGCAGGAATAACATAAATTTAAATTGGCATATTTCTTGAGTATCATTTAATGCCGAATTTATGCCTTAGGTAGTCAAGTAATCAAAACAGATGCCGTTAACATGGTCATAGTTGATCGATCATGACAGCATGGCGAAATAATAACAGAACCAGGTAGCGAGAGGAGAAACGGTAAAAAAGTGAGTAGTTTCATTAACGAGGCTGTGTATGCATACAAAGGTAATAGCGCCGGCTTATCTACCCGTCACCCTGTTAAGGGGGTTGACTGCTATTGCTGTGCTTGTCTATTGCCTGGCCTATATATCGAATGTTCCCGCCGCTGATCCTATACGGATCGCTTACGCTGCAAAAACAACCAATCATCTACCCCAACCCCATGTGCCGGGAAGGCTGGTAAATGTCGGCACGCACCGGCTGCATATTGATTGCCGGGGCAGTGGCAGACCGACTGTTGTTGTTGACGCCGGCCTGGGCGCAATCTCGCTGGAATGGACCCGGATTCAGGCGGCGATAGCGAAGCGTACCCGCATCTGTCTGTATGATCGGGCAGGCTATGGCTACAGCGACCCCGGTCCCCTTCCGCGCACCAGCTCATATATCGTCGATGAACTCTATCACCTGCTGATGAATGCCCGGATTAAGGGGCCATTTATTCTGGTAGGGCACTCCTTCGGTGGTTATAACATGCAGTTATTTGCCAGCCGTTATCCCCATATTAGCGCCGGAGTAGTTCTGGTCGACTCATCGCATATAGATCAATACAGGCGCTTTCTGGCGCAACCGATTCATGTGAAGACATCTCCTCCCAACAGGACAAAACTCGGCATTGTGAGATTTTCGCCACCACCCATCCATCCGCACCTTCCTGAGGAAGTTCGTAACGAAATCCTGGGCCTGATGTTAAGGCAGCCGATGCGCTACGCGATGGCATATGAATTCTATAACTTCAGACAAAGTGCTAAAGAGGTCAGGGAAGGCGGCCCCTTTCCCAATGTTCCCCTGCTTGTACTGACCAGAGGTAAACGGGTATATCCTTATACCCATAAGGGCGATCTCATGAGGACGCTGTGGATGCAGTTACAGACTGAGCTTTCCGAACGCAGCCAATTTTCGGCACATGCCATTGCCGACAAGAGCGGCCATTTTATTCATCTGGACCAACCGCAACTGGTCATCGATGCCATTTCCATGGTCATTGGCGTAGTTAAATATCAATCTGTCAAAAGAAGCCATCCTGCAGAGGCAAAACTGGTGCTGGAACCCAGGTGGTATGATTTCATAGATGTGACCTGGAAATCCAATCATCTCTATCATGACCCCGTACTTAGTTATTTGTATCCGGAAACCGGTAACCAAAACGAGCATACGATATATGCTGGTCCGCTGGCGATGCCTGTCTTCCTTCCAGCAGGAAAACCCGACTCTAAATTATTGACATTTGTCAGCAGGGAATCTCTGGTCAGGCGCTACCAGTAGATCTGTATTTAGAACCTATCTCAAAACCTCCGCTATGACGTAATAAAGCGATCTCTGGAAATAGCGCAAAAGTCATTCCTTGGGCCGCACATAAAGCACCAGGCTGTGATCTTCCAGCACATATCCGTTTTTTTCGGCAATATTCTTCTGCAATTCCTCTATCTCTTCGCTTTCAAATTCGATGACCTTGCCCGTTTTAAGACAAACCATATGATCGTGGTGCCCGCCCCGATTGACCTCGAAAACCGAATGGCCAGAATCAAAATTGTGACGGGTCACCAATCCGGCCGTTTCGAATTGCGTCAGAACGCGATACACAGTGGCCAAACCAACCTCCTCACCCGCCTGCAGCAATGCCTTGTAGACATCCTCGGCACTGACATGTCTAAGCTCGGATTCCTCCAATACTTCAAGTATTCGCAGGCGTGGAAGAGTCGCCTTCAAACCCACATTCTTCAGATCTTTAGATTCCATAGTGCATTACGTTTGCGGGTAAAATCAGTTTAAATAGTGTGATGAGGCAAGTATAGCCAAACTCCATGCGTCTGTCGTTACGCGACGTGATTAGCTGGTGAGTTAATAAGGTCAATACGCTACAATCCGGATCCTTGATAATAGAGAATAGTGCTATGTTATTTCGTTCTTTCTTCCCTGCGTTAATCATTCTGGTGGCAACTGCTGGTTGTTTCCACAATGATGGTGAGTTCAAATTGCCCGGTGTATACCGGTTGGATGTCCAGCAGGGCAATGTAATAGAACAGGAGATGATAGATAAACTCAAGCCCGGTATGCTTAAAAACCAGGTGCGTTTCATCATGGGGACACCGGCAGTGATTGATCCATTTCATCCGGATCGCTGGGATTACATCTACACCTTCTCGAAAGGGGGAGGCAAGCGCAAGCGTTTGCATGTAACGCTCCATTTCAAGGAAGACAAACTCACCTATCTCGACGGAGATATCGTCAGTGCACTGAGAAAACCGTCGGAAGAGGTAAAAAAACAGTCGCAAACCGTTGATGTGCCACTCGGGACGAAACAGGAGAAAAAAGGGTTTTTCAGCAAGATGCTGGGAGTCCTGCCCTTTGTCGGCGATGATGAACCATCCCCTACCGAGCCCCCTGAGAACAAGGATAAAACAACAAAATCCGGGCCTGGAACCACTACACCTTCGGCCGATAGCGGGAATCGCGAAAAGAGAACAGACACGCCCGATAAATAAAGGGTGCTTGATTCATACCTCACTTCAATTCAATGTGATTAATCATCGAACTGAAACCCTCATCTGCTTCGTCATCTGCCTGCTTTCTGCCCTGCAGTGTTTCCCGGCAATCAGTGTAATCGATGATGAAGGCCGGCAGATAACCGTTACACAACCCGTACAACGGATCATCAGCCTTGCTCCTCATACGACCGAGTTATTATTTGCAGCAGGCGCCGGCAACAAACTAGTCGGAACAGCGAAATACAGTGACTACCCTGCTGCAGCAAGGAATATTCCCAGAGTCGGCGATACCCACAGCCTGGACATGGAACGCATTATTTCACTTAATCCGGACCTGATCGTTATCTGGCAAAGTGGCAATGGAGCCGGCGTTATGGAACGAATTCAGGATTTGCACTTCAGGACATATCTTTCAGAACCAAAAACGATTGCGTCGATTGCAAAATCGATTAATGACTTTGGCCTGTTGGCAGGGACATATAAAATTGCCAAACGGAGCAGTGAACAGTTCATGAATACATTACAGAAATTACGGCACCGTTTTGCAGGAAGACCGGCCGTTTCTGTATTTTACCAAATATGGGACCAGCCTCTGTTCACCATCAATGGCAAACATCTGATCAGCCAGGCACTACGGATTTGCGGAGGCCGTAATATCTTTGCGGAGTTACCAGCCCTATCACCGCAGGTCGGACTGGAGGCAGTATTAGATAGAAACCCGCAGGTGATCATAGCCAGTGGCGCCAATGCGGATCGTTTTCACTGGCTGGACAAGTGGGAGAAATGGCCGTCGCTATCTGCCGTCAAAAACAGACATCTGTATTTCATTCCACCTGATCTGATCCAACGGCATACGCCACGTTTCCTCAAGGGGGCTGCGATGTTATGTAAATTCCTGGACAGGGCGAGAGAGTAATAAAAAACGGCAAGATGATAGTAAAAAGATAATTTCCTGCTATACAATCACTCGGGGAAGAAAAAGCCGGCGCCATCTGCATGGATGTGTCTAATAGGATGCTGATAAAGCCGTTGCAGATTTTGCTGTATCACAATTTCTTCAACCAGCCCGCAGAGGATGGTCTCATGGTCAATCATCAGCATGGCATGGGTACAAAATCGCGAGACCAGATTTACATCATGCAGTACCATTATTATACCACCATCCACGGATTCGGCCCTGTTTACTATTAATTCCAGCAGGGTTATTTGATGATGAAGATCGAGATGATTGGTCGGTTCATCCAGTAACCAGATAACCGGGTTCTGAACCAGGAGTGTGGCGATGGCGAGCCGACGCCGTTCACCACCGGAGAGTGTGTTCACCTGGCGCTGCACCATATCCTGCATAGCGACCGCGGACAAGGCCTGATTCGCCATGGCAATATCCTCCTTGCCTTCAAACGCCCAAAACGGCAGATAAGGATAACGGCCGGTTAAAGCCGTTTCCATGACAGAGCCTGGAAAGGTATCCTGACTATCCTGAAACAGGACCCCGAGTTTTCGCGCCAGGGCCTTCCTGTTCCATTCATCCAGGTCCATACCAGCGACGCTTATCTCGCCTCCCGCGGCCGGCAAAAGTCCCGCAAGGGTCTGCAGCATCGTGGTCTTGCCAATGCCATTGCCCCCCAGGATACCCCATCGTTGACCATGATCGAGTTTAAAATCCAGGTTTTTACAAATAGGTTTGTCCCCGATAATCACCGACAGCGAATGGGTGCTCAGCAGACTCATGGCTTCTGCCTGGCAACGATGGTCTGTAACAGGACAAGAAACAACGGCACACCGAGCATAGCCGTTAACACGCCGACAGGTAACTGCTGCGGAGCAATAATGGTCCGGGCCAGGCCATCGGCAATCACCAGAAGACAGCCGCCGAGAAGAACGGAAACCGGTAATAACAGTCGATGGTCGCTGCCTATCAGCAGCCGTACCAGGTGTGGGATGATAAGGCCGATAAACCCTATACCACCCGCTTGCATGACTGCGGTTGCAGTCAGCAGAGAGGAGAGAAAATAGATAAAATAACGTAATTGATTGACAGATACCCCCAGTGCCGCAGCCTGTTGCTCCCCTCGAGTCAGCAGATTCAGACTGCGGGCGATAAACATGGAGATCACCAATCCGGTCATTAACACCGCCAGAGCAAAACGGGAATAATGCGCATAGGCCAGATCGCCCATTAACCAGAATAACATCCCGTGGATCTTCGCTGCCGGACTCACAGCCAGTAAAAAACTTATCAGCGCCCCCCAACCGGCAGCGACGACCACGCCCGTCAGCAACACGCGCATGGGGTTCCAGTTGCCGCCCATACGGGAGAGACCAAAAACCAGCAGGATCGAAATAAAGGCGCCTGTAAACGCGCCTGTGCTGATCCAGACAGCGGACAATCCGCTAATCATCGCCAACAGCGCAAAAACCGAGGCACCCCCCGAGACACCAAGTACATAGGGCTCGGCCAGTGGATTGCGCAGCAACACCTGCATTAAGGCACCGGCCAGCGCCAACATCCCACCTACCAGAAATCCGACGATCACGCGTGGCATGCGTAAATCCAGGATGATCCTTGCTTCCATGCCCTGGCTCTGGCTGAACAACACTGTAAGGACCCGGTGCAAACCGATGTCGATGCTTCCGACCGATAAGGAGAACAATATGGATAACAGGGAAAGGATTATCAGCAACAACAAGATAGATAAAGTATATCTCGAATTAAAGGGATCGGAGGGGTGTTTCAACAGGGACATCAGGTCTTACCGCTGTTTTGCCGGACTGCACGCATGCGGCGCGCCTCCCTGGGATTGACAGTTAACGGCCGGTAGATTTCAACTCTGTCGCCATCGTTGACGATTGATTGCAATTCCCGGACTTTGCTGAATACGCCTACCGCATTCCTGGCGAGATCAATTTCAGGGCAAGTCTCAAGAATACCGGATTGTTCGATGACCTGTTTAATCGTCGTTCCTCTACTGACATCGAGAGGAATAATTACAGATTGCTGGGGGTGTGCATAGGCTACGTCCACGTGTAACGGCTTATCATCACTGTCTGCCATAAAGTTGCTGCGCCCTGTGTGTAAATGAATCGATTAGTGTCATTATGATATGACTGAATACTTTATCCAAAGCCAGTTTTAACAGCTTATTCCTGAATTCAAAATCCATTTGTACGGAGATGCAACAGGAATGATCGCTGTGCGGATCGAATTGCCAGTGACCATTGAGATACTTGAACGGCCCGCTAAGCAACTGCAGATCGATGCGGCGGCCTGGCTGCATGCTATTCTCTGTAGTAAAGGATTGTTTTATCCTGCCTACAGAGAGAGACAGCGATGCAGTAAGCCTGTCCTGTCCACGGTTCAGTACCCTCGCTGCTTCACACCATGATAAAAAGGAGGGATAGGCCTCAATATCATTGACAAGATCATACATCTGTTCCGCACTGAAAGGCACGACAGTTGATTTAGTAACAGAAACCAATGTTATATTGTCTAGGTCAGATTCCTGAATACGCCTATCGCCTGCAGGAAGATCAATATAACGCCGGCAGGGGCAATATAACGGGCAATGAACCGCCAGATGCCGTAAGTCAGCTTATCCAGATTCAACTCCTCGAAAGAGGAATCTTGCGACATTAACCAGGCACCAAATACGGCGATAAGCAGGCCACCGACTGGCAACATGATATTTGCCGTTATCGATTCGACCATATTAAAAAACGTCAGGTTAAACAGTTTCTTGTCTGACCAGATATTGAGCGACAACAACGAACCCATTCCCAGAACCCAGGCCAAAATTGCTGCATAGCAGCTTGCCTTAACCCGGGTCAGGCCGTGATTTTCAACTAACCAGGCAACTGCCGGCTCCAACAGTGAAATAGAAGAAGTCCACCCGGCGAACATCAGCAGTACAAAAAAGAAGGCCCCGAAAAAAGAACCGAATGGCATCTGCCCGAAGGCGATCGGCAATGTTTTGAAGACCAGACCGGAGCCTTCGCCAGGTTCCAGTCCATAGGTAAAAACGATTGGAAATATGGCCAAACCGGCAAGGATTGCCACCAGTGAATCGGCTGCAGCAATGGCGCAGGCCATGCGTAGTATCGAAGCCTTGCGGGTAAGATAGGAGCCGTAGGTCATGATCGCGCCCATGCCAAGACTTAAACTGAAAAACGCCTGGCCAAGCGCAGTCAATAATGTTGAGGGCGTAATGCTACTGAAATCCGGTTTGAAGAGATAGGTAACCGCCCGGGCAAATCCTTCCGTTCCCATGGCATAACCGACCAGGACAACCAGCAGAATAAACAGGGTCGGCATCAGATAGCGAACAGCCTGTTCCAGGCCGCTTTTCACGCCGCGGGCGACCACGACAGCAGTGAGTCCCATAAAAATAGTATGCCAAGCCAGTAACCGCTCCGGATCCTGGATCAATTCATTGAAGACCCTGCTGGAATCACTGGCAGCGGCGCCGTGGAACATACCGGCGCCTGTCCTGAAGATATAGGCCAACGTCCAACCGGCTACAACACTGTAAAACGACAGGATTAAAAATCCCGCAACGACGCCCATCCACCCGAGATATTGCCAATGAGAAGAATATCCCTCCTCTGCCGCCAGGGTACGCATGGTGTTGATTGGGCTCTGCCGGCCCCGGCGTCCCAGCATAATCTCTGCTACCATGATGGGAATACCCACTAGCAGAACGCATAGCAGGTAAACCAGCACGAATGCCCCCCCACCATTCTCACCGGCAATATAGGGAAATCGCCATATATTGCCGAGCCCTACCGCCGAGCCTGTGGCTGCCAGGATAAAGGCCCAGCGGGAGGACCATTGACCATGCATGGAAGTTCGTTTCTCAGTCATACAATTTTTCCTTGTTTTTCAGTTAATTCTGCGGGAAATCCGCTCCGGTCTCAACTCCAATCTACAATGTAGAAGTATCACCCGTGCGTTTCACCCATCACGCCTCTTGCAAGTATTCTTGCTATAATCCCATCTCCTGCATAAAAGACGATTGAATGTCCCAAAAGAAAGCGACCCGCCCCGGCAATACTATCGCCCTGAACAAAAAAGCCAGGCATGACTATTTCATTGAAGAACGCTTCGAAGCCGGGCTTGTACTGGAAGGATGGGAAGTCAAGAGTCTACGGGCCGGAAAGATCCAGATCCGGGACAGTTACGTCCTGCTGAAAGAAGCAGAGGCATTTTTGTTCGGGGCATTGATTACCCCACTGCCGACAGCATCAACCCATATTAAACCCGACCCGCAACGGACTCGCAAATTACTCCTGCACCGCAGAGAGATAAACAGGCTCACCGGGGTGGTGGAACGCAAGGGTTATGCCCTGATCGCCACCGCCATGTACTGGAAACATGGCCGGGCCAAGGTAGAAATCGGGCTTGCGAAGGGAAAGCAAACCCATGATAAACGCCAAACGGAAAAGGAGCGAGATTGGCAGAGGCAGAAACAGCGAATCATGAAAAGTCACTGATTTTTCATGTCGCAAGTCACGAGAACAGTGCTGAAATACCTATACCAAATCAATTCTGTGAACTATAATTACACTCCCATTATCAAAACCTTATAACTTGTTACTTTTAACTTGTAACTCTGTTTTGGGGGCGTATTGGCTTCGACGTGGTTCACGAAACCTGAAGGGCATGCCGAGGGGCAGAGTACCTCGTAAATCCAGCTGCAACACTATAGTTGCCAACAACGACAACTTCGCACTCGCTGCTTAATAACCAGTAGAATGCCGTCTGCCCGATGTGTGCTTGTGCGCTCGGTTCCAGGCGTCGACTCACACAAGATCGCGATAAAGTCTGTCCGCGACGGATTCGTTAAACTCTTGCGGAATCGTTATCTGCCTTCCCTGCCGTTCGGGTAGCGGGTAATTAAATTTAAAGAACCGGCTAAGCATGTAGAACTGAAGGCAGAGGTCTCGCGGACGCGGGTTCGACTCCCGCCGCCTCCACCATTAAAAACACAAACCTCCCTTGTGGAGGTTTTTATTTTTAACAGTGGGGATTTGAAACCGTGTCCGGTACGGGCAAATCAAGCGGACAAATCAACAAATCCAAGGGGTAAGTATCATAATAGGGTCAGTGTCGAATGATCGTACAAATATTGGTTTATATGATTGTCATTCTGCAGAGAAATTATAGGGCCGGGCGAAGATAGTGGCAGCGATGCCGGCGTCGACTACGCCATATAGTGAAATGATGATGCTGGATATTCCTGTGCCGGGATGATAACCGTGATAGATCGAGTCCACGACTTCGAGAAAATTTACAGCGTAGCCGGGAAAAATCAAATTGGCGCTGCTAACGATTAATAATGCCAACCCTCACAAGATAGCCGCTGCCAGTGCAAGTGTTTTTATTGACAATTGCATAACTAAACTCCCGTGGATATTAATTGGATAAGGGACATTATCATTAATTAATTACTGTATTTTATTTGTCATCCTCGTCAATTATTTCGCCCTTGATGAGGTTTCCCTGTTCTTCCTGCGATCTCTCTTTTTTCCAGTTGGACAGGATGATGGCCAGCAAGCCGAGGATGATCTCGTCTATCATCGGTATCATGTCCGGAATGACGATAAAAGGTAACAGATTTATTTTTCATGATCGATAAATACTGGATTTCCATTTTGTCCACGTTGTACGATATGATGGACAGTATTGCTCAATATCTTCCTCGCCTGCCTCGACATCACGCTTCTCCTTAATCATTTTCTTCAAACATTATTATATCAAAAATAATTTTGTCCATTTTCTATTCCTTTTCTCCCCAGAAGTAATGAGCTTATTAATGATCATGAAACCCATCTGGGTCTGGGTCATACAGAAGAAGAAAGGCGTTATTTGTATAGGGAGTTATTTCAAGCGGAACTATCCGAACGGGACATTCATACCATTAGTCATTCGTTCCATTATAACTATCCCCTAGGAAATGAGCGATTTAAAGAAAAGATTGAAGAGACATTAAAAAGACAAGTAGGATATGCGAAGCACGGTAGACCAAAGCAACCGACAAATGGTTAAAATTAAATCACTCCGGCCCCTTTTTACTCTTCAGGTGCCGACAGGGCGCATGCAGTCAATCAGATCCGCCACGTCTACGCTGGCCAGTCCGGAACTGGTATCCGACGTCGAATAGGGAATGATGAGTTCGTTGTTATGAAGTATTGCACCGCAGGTGTAGACTACGTTGGGTACATAGCCCTCGCGCTCCTGCTCATGCGGGCTAAGCAGGGGTTTCTCCAACCTCGCAATAATGCGGCAGGGATCGTCAAGATCCAGTAGCATGGCACCGATGCAATACTGGCGCATCGGGCCGACGCCGTGAGTCAACACCAGCCAGCCTGCACCGGTTTCCAGGGGTGATCCGCAGTTACCGATCTGGACAAACTCCCACGGTTTGTCCGGCTGCTGGATCACGCAGGAATACTGCCAGAAGTGCAGATGATCGGAATACATGATGTGGTTGTTCTCGCCATCCTGACGGGACAGCATCACGTATTTGCCGTTAATCTTGCGTGGAAACAGTGCCATGCCCTTGTTCTGGACGGCACGGCCGTTCAGAGTGATGACCTTGAAACGAACAAAGTCACGGGTTTCGATCAGTTGCGGCAGGATCTTGAACCCATTGTAGGCGGTGTAGGTAGCGTAATAGGTATTATCGCCGTTGTCGTCGTAGAATTGCACGAAACGGGCGTCTTCAATGCCGCCGCTTTCGTTTTCCGTAGTGGGAAAGATTACCCGTTCACTGATGGCATGGTCCGGCTGAAATTCCAGTTCATAGTTGGAGTTTGCCAGCCATTTAATGATCTCGAATGTTTCGTGTATCTTCACTACCGGGAACTGCGGCTGTGCGGACAGATCCTCCAGACGGTGCGTCAACTCGTCATAACTGAACTGCTCCGGCAGGCCGTTGAGCACGCAGGCAGTAATGGCGTTGGCGGCTGACATTTCATTCAGCTTGAGCCGGAACAGATGCCGGTCATAGGTCGGGTTCAGACGCCGCCGGGGTGTATCGACATAGTGACCGATCGGATCGAAGAGCATGGTGTTGTGCTGGTCAATGATACCGCTGCAGAAGATAATCGAGGAGATATGACCTTCGCCGACAGCGCGCAGACTCATGATGAAGCGCAGACAATTGGGACTGAGTCCATCCTGATTCGGATGCAGCACGATGGAAGGATTAAACAGGGCGGCCGAGGCAACTGAATACTCCATTGTAAAATAGGCGCCGATCAAGGCCCGCTGTGTTGTACTCAACACCACGTCCCGGGGCAGGTAATCGGCGATAGCCTTGAGGTGCCTCTCGAACACATCGCGGATATTGCGGTGGCGCTCTGAAAAATCCAGCATCACCTGTTCCAGCACTTCGTTTGCTTCGGTAGAGGATAATTCCAGTACCCGCTGCGTAAGGCGCCGGATGCGGGTTGCATCACCGGGGAGATGCAGGCGGCAGATTACATGCGATGCATCGGGCTGGATTTTCCATTTCCGGCGTCGTAATTTAGGAGGTTGTGTCATCAGAGAAGCAGGCCCCGCTGTATTATATGAGATGTGGCTATTGAGTATAGGTCATACCCCGCTCCTGGAAAGGGATGCTATAACGCCGATCGCGGTTCGTTCAAGCATAATTGCACCAGGGCCTCGATGGAGACAGTGCCCGCACACATAACACTATCGGCAGCACCCCAGTACAACTTGATCATGCCGTCCGGTTCGGCCACAGCAGCGCAGCTAAACACTACGTTGGGCACATAACCGCTGATCTCCCAGGGGTCTTCCGGCTGCAGGATCCAGGGATCGGCCACGGCGATCACTTCTGCCGGGTCCTCGAGCCTGTGCAGCGCGACGCCGAGGCGGTAGACCGCGCCAGCCATGGTGTTGTACACGCCGTGAAAGATGTTCAGCCAGCCATGCCGGGTCTTGATGGGCGGCGCACCGGGACCGATTTTCATCTCGTCCCAGTGATAGCTCAGCGTCTGCATGATCCGGCGTGAATCACCCCAATACACCAGGTCCGGAGAATAGGAGATCCAGATGGACCAGGGTGTCAGATCAGAATGCGGCCGGTCCAGACGTACATAACGGCCGCCAATCTTCTCCGGAAAGATCACGACATTGCGCATATCGGCCTGGCTGATCAGCGCCGCGCGCTCCACCGTATTGAAATCGCTGGTGCGCGCCAGGGCGATGCGCACACCGTGGCGCGAGTAGGCACTGTAGCAAAGCAGGTAGGCGTCTTCGACCGGGCAGATACGCAGGTCCTCGACCCCGAAGGCTTCGTATTCGGCAAAGACGCCGTCTTCGGCCGGGGTCAGGAACGGTTCGGGATGAACACGGAAATAAAAACCATCGTCACTGTCGGCGCGGCCGATAACGGAACGGCCATTATGCCGGTGCGCGCGGAACAACATGATGTAACGGCCATCGTGCTTGACCACGCCGGCGTTATGTACCGTAGCCACCGGATAGGGGACGTCATCACGGGTCAGGATCGGATTTTTGGCGTAACGTTGTACAATCGGCTCTGGCATACTGGTTCCCGGCGCAATCGCATGGAAATCCGATCATGGGTAATACGGCCGGGCGGATCAAGTCCTGCCGTAATCGTCGGCAAAACGCTCGATATCGTCTTCGCCGAAATAATCGCCGGTCTGGACCTCGATAAACCTGAGGTTGGAGTGTTCATCGGGATTGGCGATACGGTGGCGCGCACCGCGTGGAATATCCACCGACTTACCGGCTTCGAGGCGCAGGCAGTGTTCGTCCAACGTCACCTCGCCACGGCCTTCCAGGATCAGCCAGTGTTCGGCACGGCGCCGGTGGCGCTGCAGGCTCAAGCGTTTGCCTGGATAGACGATGATCTCCTTCGTCTTGTAATCCGGTGCATCGGCCAACACCCGGTAATAGCCCCAGGGGCGGTGCGATTCGCGCGCGGTCTTCCCGATAACAGTCTGGTAAACCCGCTGGTAATCGTCAGCCATGCGCTCAACAGAAAAATTCTTTTCTACATGAGCCCGGCAGTCGGCGCGGTTTAACTGATCCAGCTGTGCAATCGCTGCTGTAGCCTGTTCGACATCAGCAACCAGAAAACCATTAACGCCGTCAAGGATCAATTCAGGCATGCTGCCGCGGTTAAAGGCAACGACCGGTGTACCACAGGCCATGGATTCGATCACCGCCAGGCCGAAGGGTTCGTTAAACTGGATCGGGTGCAACAGCGCCAGGGCTCCTCCCAGCAACCGGTTACGTTGCCCGGGCCCGACGCTGCCAAGATACTCGATGTGCCCGGGTTCAAGCAGCGGTTCAACGTAGCGCTTAAAATAGGCCTTATCCTGGATGATGCCGGCCAGGATCAGTTTTTTGCCACAGGCATGGGCAATACGGATGGCCTCGCACGCACCCTTATCATGATGAATGCGGCCGAAAAACAGCAGATATTCACCGGCTTCGTCCCTGTACTCGAATTGGCCCAAATCGATGCCGTGGTGTACCGTCGCCAGGTAATTCAACTGTGGCGCCCGATCAGCATCGCTGATGGAAACATAGCCCACCCGGTCGTTGTACTTCTCGTACACCGGCAGGATACCGGCCGAGGAGAAACCGTGCAGGGTTGAGACAAGCGGGGTGCTGGTCATGGCGCTATAGCTCAACGGCAGGTAGTCAAAATGATTGTGGATCAGGTCATATTCATCGGCCCGTTCGAACAGGGCCGAGATGTGCAGACATTCCCAGACCTTGGGGATCAAGTCCCGATCTTCCTCGTAGCCACGGGGGCAGACGGCCTGCAAGGTGCCACTGGTGATCGAGTCGGCGGTAGCGAACAGAGTGACATCGACGCCGCGCCTGAGTAGTTCTTCACTCAGCAGTGATACCACGTTTTCCCAGGGCCCGTAGTGACGGGGCGGTGTGCGCCAGGCATTCGGCGACAACATCGCAATGCGCATGGGTCAATGTCCGCTGGTAGAAGCCGCCGGTATCCCGGCATGATGCAGCGTCTGCTGTAGAACTTCCTCGGCAGACAGCCGCTGCAGGGCCGTCAAGGAGAGTAACCAGGCCAGTGTGGATTCGGCACCCTCATTCTGGTTCACACCGCCACTTTGCAGACCGTCGCGGCAACCGCCAGTGCCGGCGTCATACAACGGCAGGCGCAAGTCGTTCTGGCCCAGGAACCAGCTAAAACACATTTTGGCCTGGTCGATCCAATGTTGTTCACCGGTCAGGCGGAAGGCCTCAATACTGGCCTCGATGAGGGACTGGGCCTCCAGCGGTTGCTGGTCAAAACGGGCCTTGTGACCGCCTTTGGTATACCAGCCACCATTACCAATGGGGACCAGGTGGCCGTCTTCGGTCTGGATCTGCAGCAGCCAGTTGAGTGCACGCAAGCCCATATCAGTCATGTCATCGCGCTGCATCCACTGGCCGGCCAACAGCAGGGCATGGGGCAGTTTACCGTTAGCATAAGTCACGATGTCTTC
This sequence comes from Gammaproteobacteria bacterium, assembly GCA_046757565.1. Taxonomy (GTDB): domain Bacteria; phylum Pseudomonadota; class Gammaproteobacteria; order Eutrophobiales; family Eutrophobiaceae; genus JBHHYN01. The sequence continues at coordinate 29,193 of JBHHYN010000001.1, forward strand.
CGGCCATGGCCAGCTGTCGCTGGCATGACTGGCAAACTGGCCAAACAATCTCCCCGTCAGCCGCTCGCTGATGCGGCGCGTTTCCGAGTCTCCAGAGAAGACCTCCAGGTAAGCATGTATGCCCATCAGCGAAAGGGCAACGGCCCGTGGCGAGTTAAATACAGCGGCCGCTGGCAGTGCCCGTTTAAACAACTGTAGAGCCAGCGGCTGTTGCACGGCGCGATCAAGCAAGGGAACGGCCGTACCCAGCCCCCACAAGGCGCGGCCGTGTGCATCTTCCGAGCCGGCCGCTTCCAGCCAGCGCCGGTCATAGTTCATGAAGTTCCGGAGGCGGCCGTTGTCCGGGTTAAACGCGTGCAGTAGAAATGCCAGATAACGGTTACACAGATCATCCAGCGCTGTCGTATGACCGGGCAGCAGGTGGCGGACCCGGGTGGCGACAATCAGCGCCCGGGCATTGTCGTCGGTGCAATAACCGTGATTACGCTCGGCGATCGTGTATTTAGCATGTTGCAGCAGGCCGGTATCGTCGGTCAGAGTGCGCAGATGATCGAGTTTTAGTTCAGGTAATTCAACGCTGGTGACAGCCTCGCGTTCATGCCGTGGCGACGGCTTATGTGGACTTGGCTTCCAGGCACGCTCGTGTTTCACCTCGTTGAATACATTCAGGTACTTTCCCGCCACTTTTTCCCAAACCATTTCGCGGCAAAAATCGTAAGCATTTTTGCGCAGCACATGGCGCTCGGCATCATCATCGAGCAGATCAATGATCGCGGCCGTCAACGCCTGGGGATCACGGAATGGGACGAGGCGACCACGGCCGCCGGCAAGCATTTCCCCGGCATACCAGTAAGGGGTTGAGATCACCGCCTTACCGGTGCCCATGGCGTAGGCCAGGGTGCCGGAGGTAATCTGCGCCTCGCTGGTATAGGGCGTAATGTACAGATCGGCCGCGGCCAGGTATTTGCCCAATTCCTCCTGTGTCACAAAGCGGTTCTGGAAGATAACGTATTGTTGCAGGCCCAACTTGGCGACAAGCTGTTGCAGGCCGATCCGGTAGGATTCTCCTTCCTCCCTTAGTACATGGGGGTGGGTGGCGCCCAGAACGATATAGGCCACACCAGGATGCCGCGCGATGACTTCCGGCAAGGCCTGCAATACATACTCGATACCCTTGTTCTGGGAGAGCAGACCGAAAGTCAGCAACGCTTTTTTACCGAGCACACCGAACAGGTCCTTATAATAGTTCGGATCCACAAAGGGCAGGTCCGGGATGCCATGATGAATAAAGGTAATTTTTTCTTCCGGCACGGCGTAGACATCGCCCAGGATTTCGACGGCCTTGTGACTCATAACCACCAGCTTCTCCGACAATCCGGCCAGGCGGTTCATCACCGCCCGGTATTCCTTGTCCGGGTCAGCCAATACCGTATGCAGGGTCGTCACCACCGGCATGCGTAATTCGGCCAGCAGTTTCAAAATATGGCCGCCGGCGGGGCCGCCGAAGATACCATACTCATGTTGCAGACAGACGATATCAACCTGGTTGATATTGAGAAACTCGGCGGCCATCTGATAATCGGCGAGCCGGTTCTGATTGATCTCGAAGTGGACCTTTTCCGGATAGGGGTAACCTTCGGGCCTGTCGTTCATCACCATCGTCCAATACTGGATGCTGCTATCCCTGGCCGATAGCGCCTCCACCAGATCGGTCGTAAAGGTGGCGATGCCGCACTGGCGAGGCAGGTAGTTGCCGATAACGGCTACGGTATTGATTAAATCATGATTGGTTCCGATGGGGACCATTCGCTTTCCTGACTATCCGTTATATTGTCTTTTGAGTAGCATGAATATGGGGGCAAACAGGCATAATTCAAGGCGTTCCGAGCGCCGGTGATGGAGTTTATCCACCACCTGCCCGGTTAATTATGATGGCGGCATTCTGTTTCTGCAGAGGGTCTTAACCACCACGATACTCTCGTAACCGTGCCATCTTGCAAGGCATCAGGGAACATGGATGCCAGCAAACACGACCCTCACTCGCCAACTCCGATCTGTCAGTAATAGCTGAGACTCCTGGGCAACAGGTACCGCTCCGCAACTTCAAATATCCCCTGTACCAACAGTGCTAACACGGCGGCCGGGACCGCTCCCTGCAGGATCAGGCCAATATCGTCGAGGCGGATACCGGTCAGTATAGGCTGACCATAACCTCCCGCACCAATCAGCGCGGCGATTGTCGCCGTGCCGACATTGATCACCGCTGATGTCTTGATACCGGCGAGTATGGAACGGGTGGCAAGTGGCAGTTCCACGAGTCGTAAGCGGGCGTTGCTGGATAAACCCAAGGCCTCTGCAGATTCCAGGATTGGTGTTGGGATGTCACGCAGTCCACTGTGTGTATTACGGATTATTGGTAACAGACTGTAGAGAAAGAGCGCCACAACTGCCGTGGTCCGCCGATACCCAGCATGGGAATAAGCAGGACCAACAACGCCAGCGAGGGTATTGTCTGGACCATCCCGGCAACAGCAAGAATGATCTGACCTGCTTCCCTGTAGCGTGCAGCGATGACACCGAGCGGGATAGCACAGGCAATGGCCGCGGAGAGAGATATCCCGACCAAAAACAGATGATCCAGTGTATTCCTGACAAACCGCTCAAAAGCCGTGTCAGTTATTGTTGCTATGGAGATGCCGTAATTGGTCTTTATGAAGTTCGCCACCACAGTGGCCATAGGCAGATGATCGATCTTGACCGCAGCGTTCAGCGCCCTCATCTGATTGACATTGATACTCCCCGGCAACCTCTCGAGCGCCTGCAAGGCCAGGGGATAGCGTTTCACAAGCCCGGAACGGTAGATAAAGACCGCATCATAGGCGGGAAAATAGTGCCGATCATCGGCAAGCGGTTGCAGATTATAGTAGAGGATCTCCGCGTCCGTCGCATACAAATCAGTAACATCCAGACTGCCGTTTTCCACACCTCTGTAGGCAAGATCGTGATCCAGTCCACGAACATTCCGTTGCGGTAATTGATAATGATGTTTCAGCCCCCGCCAGCCATCCGCCCGATCCAGGAATTCATTGCTGAATCCGAACCTGAGTCCGGAGTAACGGCGCAGATCCGATATGGAGCGAACATCGAGTTTTTCCGCCAGCGATCCCGGCATACCGATAACATAAGTATTATTAAATCCCAGCGCCTGGGTCATACCTATACCCCGAACGGCCATCACTTCACGCAGCCGTTTGCTACTATGGATCTCCTGATCGGCAAATATTTCCTGCATGAGTGTGCCCGTGTATTCTGGATAAATATCAATTTCTCCGGCAAGCAAGGCACTCCACAAAACCCGCGTGCCCCCGAGTTCGGCCCGGGTTTCAACCGGAATATCGTGATAACGGAAAAACTGCGCGGCAAGTTCCCCCAGGATCACACTTTCGGTAAATTTCTTCGAGGCGACAATGATTCCGTGGTGTCTATTTTCGTACTTTGGAGCGGAGCTACCCGCACAGCAATAAAACATCCAGACGAACAGATAGAAAAAATAACGGAGAGAATGCTTCATTGTTCTTCCAGAATCTGCCACGGGTTCCGTTGCGCATTGATAAAAGATTCTACAAACGCATCGGCCGGCTGGTGCAATAAATCATGTAATGTTCCCCGCTGCACAACACGGCCGTCACGCATTAACACGATATCATCACCAAAGTAGGCCGCCTCTCCCATATCGTGAGTTACCAGCACCACCGTTTTATGCAAGCACTGAAAAATATCTTTCAGATCCTGTTGTAATTCATAACGAATCATCGGATCAAGTGAGCCCAGCGGTTCATCCAGTAACAATAGTTCCGGATCCAGCATCAATGCCCGCATAAGGCTGACACGCTGGCGCTGACCTCCGGAAAGTTCAATGGGGTATTGATTGAGCATCGATGGCGTCAGTTTTACCAGGTGAGTCAGTTCAGTCAGGCGTTCATTCAAGCGTGTCACGTCCCAACCGAGATATCTGGCCATGATGGTAACATTCTCCGATGCCGTCAGATGCGGAAACAGCCCCCCATCCTGGATCACATAACCGGCACGTTGTCGAAACCGGTAGACATTAGACGTATTAATTATTTCATCATCAAAAGAAATCCTGCCTGTATCTGCACTAATAAGACCGATCATGAGTCGCAGCAGGGTCGATTTTCCGCTGCCGCTTGGCCCAATCAGGACAGTTGTCTTTCCCTCTCCGATAGTTAGTCCGGTGGGATGAAGTGCCTGATTGGCCCCATAGCGCTTGCTGATGTTAGCCAGTTTAAACATTATCCAGGTAATAACCTGTAATTTGGCCCGGTTGCTGGCAAGATAATTTGATTATCCATTGGGTATCAGAAGATGTTTCAATTGCTTTTTGGCCCACCGTGCCCCAAAAAACCCGGCAAGATACAATATAGTGATGAAATAACCACTGCCGCAAGACCTGATGTTAGCAAAGTATAGAACTAAAGGAGAAAATCTAAACTTACTTCCCGAATTGCCGATTAACTATAATCAGGAGGCAATAGTTCTTAAGTACGGAGAACGAGAATCGCCCCAAGTCCAACAGACTGTTAAGCCATATTGATAACATTGTAAAAATAACCGAGAGTCGGAATGTCAAAGCCCGGTCATTCATTTCCCTATGATGCATTCGTCATTATCATACTGATAATCGTCTCTGGCGGTTCTATCGTGGCAGCCCTGTCCCTGGTTGAAGAACTTCTTTATTTTGCCGATCAATTTGCTTTCCTGATTTTTTTAAGCGCCGATGCGGCAGCATTAATATTTGCCATTCTGGCCGCATTTTTCAAATTCGAACAAAATGAGTCTGAGATAAAATCCCGGGCTTCCCTGGAGAGGGCAAAACAATTGGAAGAACGGGGCAAAGATGATGAAAAAATCGGCAAGGCGATATTAATATATAAAAAGGAAGCCCAGAACAAGTCCACTTCGTCAAGGAAGTTTTCCAATCTGTCGAGTATAGCGGTTAAAGGAGCATTACTGAGTATACTAACCGGATTTATCTTTTTGATTGTATCCCTCTGGGTTACTCCGGTTTCCAATATGATGGCTACCAGTCCAGTTACTGAAAGCGGGGAAATCTCTGTTGATAACGATGAAAACGCTACTGAGGAATGATTCATTCCCTTTACAGGTTAATTAATAAAATCTTCGCGAATCAGGAATTTCCTTTTTTTCAGTTGAGACCTGGCCTCCCTGGTCAATATACCTGCTGTGACAAGTTCCCAACTACTGAAACCCGCCATACCTGCCTTTTTTAACAATCCATCAAATAAACGTTCTGTTCTTTCCGACCAGTAAATAATGTCCACCGGGGCCAGATAGACTATACGATTATCCGATGTGATTATCTGCAAGAGTTCGTTTCCTGCATATAATTTCTGCAAGCTGATTATATGCTGATGATAATACGCGAGCATCATGGCAGCTTCTTCAAAAGTCAGCGCCATGCTCTCGTCTTCAATACCTATGGACGCCTCTATAAATGCTGAACGGTTCCTTACCCCATCAAGCAAGTTTAAATAATGAGTGATTCTTGTCTTGTGACGGGGGGAATAAATAGCATGTTGAAGAAATTTTGCACGAATATCCTGGCGAATATTCATAGCTTCAAGCAATTTATTATTAATTAGATTAAGATCCGCTATACTTTTGCTCTTTAATAACGCATTAATCCCGGACTCTAATTCAGGGTTAATAACCTTTATCGATTTCCCTGCCCGCACTCCCATCAAAGGCGACCCTGAGGAAATTATGCCTGCAGATCGAGCCCTGGCAACGGCGTTCAGAAACTCCTGCACTTTCGGATTTGTTGAATACACGTCCAAACCCCATTGACTGGCAATATTACGCTTATGCATGGCCGTAACCGGGTCAGCTGACTCTCCGCCCGTATAACTAAAGACCACTTCCGTATCACGAGGTGTTGCGTTTAGCGTTTCATTCAGATTACTCGTTATCTGCCCCGCCAGATTGGTCGCCATCGACACAGGCCGGGCAATAATATCCAGGGCGGAATCGGCACTTATTCGTAATTGGCCCCGAATCTTATTGAGTAATTCTCCATTTTGCGCGTTAAACTGGTTTATCGCATGTCCCAGAGTAGTGATCTCTCTGACCCGGATCCGCAATAATGGCAAGGAAGTCACCTGATACACGCCAAAATCCGAATCGATACGGAAATTGAAGAAATTACCTCTGATATCAGCCTCTTCTACACGGTGATAGACTGACTGCGCCTGGACCGGGGTCAGAATATCGTGCAAATCTATTTCAGGAATGACTTCATAGGCGCCGGAATAAGGACAATTTAATAAAAGGAAAAGGGTTAATCCGTGACGGCATACGTGTCTACTTCCCCTGCTCTGCATCATTAAGGCCTTGATTGATTTCATTCACAGTAATGAATACTTAGAGCGGTTATAAAGAAAAAGATTCTTGTTAACAGGTATTAATCGCCATTCTCCCCCAATTGCGCCTCGATATCATCCAGCAGACTCGAATCCGCCTGCTGTGCCGCTCGTTTAGCAGCCTCTGCAGTCTGCTTGATACGTTTCATGTGCTCCATCTGTGATGCAATATCGGCAAAATTACTCTCTTTTTCTTCCTGTTCCTCACGGAACTCGTTCAAATCGGATTCAAGTTGCCGGTGAAGGTCCTCTTCCATAGCTCTCTTTTTTATCAGGTCTTCTTCATTCACTTTCTTTGCAGCAATGGCTTCAACATGTGCCTGTTCGGCCTGTTCAATCTCCCTGTTTGCCTGACTGATCTTCTCTTCTGCCGCCTTGATTTCGCCCTTGATTGATGCCTTCCCTGCCTTGCTCTTTGTGACGGACTTGTCCTCCTGCCAGGCACGCAGGCGTTTTGTTTCTTCTATAGCCGCCTGTTTTTCTTTTTCCGCTTCATCCCTGGCTTGTTGAATTTCCTTCATTGTCTCCTGAATCTTGCGTTGCTCCTGTTCCAGTTTTAATCGTTCAGCCCTCAGCTTTTCTTCCTCGACCGCGCGTTCCTGATCCTGTTTTTGCTTGAACTCAGCTATAATTTGCTCCGCTTCTTCTTTGGCAGCCCTGCGTGACGCTTCAGCAGCGGCCCGTTCACGCCTTGCCTTGTCCAGCTCTTCATGATTGTGTGCAAATTCTTTAGCGAGATTACGCCGTTCTTCCTCCAGCTTCTGCCTGGCCTTTTCCTGTATCTTCCGTTCCTTTTCCTCCTGATCTTTTTGATTTTTCAAAGCCTCCTGTTCCAGTGCGTGCCTGGATGACACTACTTCCTCTTTTAACTGCATTGCTTCCTGCAGTTTCCTTCTGGCATCTTCCGCTTCCCGCTCCAGACGTTTCTTCTCCTGTTTGATTTGCCGTTCGGCCTCCTGCTTCATACGCTGCAGTTTTTCCATTTCCTCGGCATTACGTGTGTAGACTTCATCAAGCTTCTTCTTTTCAGCCTGCATACGCTTTGCCGCTTCCTCCTTCATGCGCCTGATCTTCTCTTCCTCCTGCTCATGCAGTCTTTTCGCCTCCTTTTCCGCCTCTTTTTTTGCAGCTTCTATCTTGGCATGCTCCTCCTTGAGCCTGCGCTCCACCTCCGCCTGCATCTCCTTAACGGAAATATTGTCCGCCTTATGTTTGACCTCTTTTACATTTTTCAACTGCATATTCGTTTTTGCTAGTTCAGCCTCCAGGACCGAAGCTTTAACGCCTGGGTCAATATCCTGTTTAGTGATCTCTTCGACCACACTGGTTTGCTCAGCCGCTACAGCTTTTAGGGGTGCCTCCTTTTTTGCTGCGGGAGTTGTTTTTTCCTTCTTCTGCTCTGGAGATGGCGCCTGGGTTACCTCCGAACTCCTGGCGGCCTGTGGGTTATTGACCAGCCCGCCCCCGAGAAAACAGGCATCCAGACCATTTTCCGCGAGCAGGAAGGCGGCTGTTGAACTGCGCCCACCTGTGTCACAGTAGACGACATAACGCTTATCCCGGGCAAGATTCCTGGCCTGCATTCGAAGGATATTGAGAGGGATATTCTGACTACCCTCTATCGCTGACTCCTCATGTTCGTTTTTGAATCGGACATCGAGCCAAACTCCGGGACCTTCCTCGACCAATTTCAACGCATCATCATAAGAGACCGATTGCAGTGTTGGTTTTTCAATCAGCTCAATGAAATTATCCTTACTAAGTTGCATAAGTATGCCGTCCGTTAGCATGGAGACTGTAGCATTCCGGGTCATTTCAGAGATCAATGCCTCTTCACCGAAACAATCCCCCGCTTCCAGCACCGCCAGATTGATTGCTTTGCCGCCGGATTGAGGTTTTCGAGACACCTGGCAGCGGCCTTCCTGGATAATGAAATAATGTTCCCCTGGGTCACCCTGCTTGATGACCACGTCACCGCTTTTAAACTCTATCGGTTCCAACAAGGCAAATAACTGGTGAATATTTGCCGTTGGCATTCTGGAGAAAAGTTCGGACTGAAGCGTCCTGGTCATCCAATCGACCGCCTCTTCATCTTCAATTTCGCTGATTTCCATTTCGGCAACCTCCATGTCCGCACCCGATGTACTGCTTTCCGCCTGTTCCTTATCCTGTAATACAAGCAATTTATCGAGTTCATCCCGGCGTATCTGCAGGACGACATATGCTGTTTTCGCTTTGGCTGAAAATTGCCGGGGCTGCAGCTGTGCCATCGCATACCTGGCTCGATCCAAGCCGGCCGTTATCACATTGTGCTGCTGCTCATTGGCATGCATTTCGATCTCGCCCTCGAGCAGATAATACGAAAAATCATCCCGCTCCCCCTGCTTGAAGATATAGCTGCCCTTGCGGCCCTTCATGATGACACCCTTGTTAATAACTTCGTTCTGCATCCGTGGCGGCAACTCGTTGATGGGAATGAGCTGGCGGATCGACTCCGCATATTTTTCGTTTTCTGCAGTCATCGCTATATATTGCCTGAAAAAACCATTGTTGTTTCAGCTTCTGAAAGAAATAGATGCATTTTTATAAGCGCCTGATTTTATACTGTTTCCAAGTATAACCGTCTCGTTGCAAGGCGCCAGCTTTACGGTCACCTTTTCCGGCAAATGCTACAACATTCACGATTGGACGGGAATAGCTGCTAACCTGCATAGTGTATGATTTCTGCGGTACGGGGCATTATAGCCGCTCGTGGCCGGTTTCCCCCGGATCGGTTAACCTGCCTGATAATTTCAAAATTGACTTTGCTTTAAGAAGCGTCTATTAGTAGAGGTAAATGTAAACAGGATTTTGCTGTCATGAAGCCACCTCAAACCGTGATTTGCCTCGTTCTTTCCGCCTTACTGTTTTCATCTCAGACCTCATTGGCTGGTGATACCAGTAGCGCTCAATCAGATGAATATAAGCCGACCATGGATGAGATGATCACGGATGGTTTAATATACAGACCGCTGGGTGTGGCCGCAACAGTGGTTGGTACCGGTATCTTTATCGTCACCCTGCCATTCAGCCTGTTGGGGGGAAATGCAGACGATGCCGGCGAGAGACTCGTTGCTGAACCTGCGAGGGACACCTTTAGAAGATGCCTTGGTTGCGCCCTCTATTACCACCGCTTCGACAGGAGATATTAGAACCTATATCGCAATCCCGCCGGAAAAGTCGATAACTACCTTCACCCCTTTCCTGTCCGGTAAATTAGAAGCAGTGATCTTTGCCTGATGAAATTCCGCGATGATTCTCACAATATACAGTCCTAAACCCAAGTGCGGTTCAGCACCGCCCTGCTTCTCCCGTAATGAAATCATGGAGTTAAACAATTGGCCCGCCATCGCATCCGGTAAGGTTGAGCCATAGTTAATCACCTGTAGCGTCCAGTTTTCCCCGGATGATAAAAGACCTACATCGATCGGTTTACCCTCTGTTCCGAAATCAACAGCATTGGCAATAAGCTTATCCAGCATTTGTACAATCAGATCGGGTGAAACATTTCGGACAACGGCTTGTTCAGGTTTTCCAAGTCTGAATTCAATACCAGGATAGGCCAGGCGGTAAGCCTCCACGCAATTACCCAGTAATTGGCCAATATCGGTCTGCTGTTTTTCCGAGCCCTGCAAGGCCTGCTCCAGACGGGTTGCTTCGCTCAAACGGGCAATGAGTAAATTCAACCGTTCGATCCCCTCTCTTGCACGATCGAGGTATTGACGCAGCTCTTTTCCTGTCCCACCAGAGTGAAGATTTTCCAGGGAAGACTGGACAACCGCTATGGGTGTGCGTAATTCATGTGATAACCTGCCAGCCATGCCCTCAAGGTAATTGTTGTAGTGTTGCAAGCGTTCCAGCATGGCAGCATAGTTCCGGGATACCTCGCCAATTTCATCAGCAGCCTTACTTGCCGTAAATTTGCCGACGACACGTCCGTATTCATCAATGGCGGACTCCGCCTCACTGCTCAGACGCCTTAACCGGAATGATAATCGTGTTGCGAAAAGTAACAACAACGATGTAACGATAAAAAAAACAAGCAGGGTTTTGTTAAACATCGAGGCCATGGCATGACGCTGCAACATCTGTATGCTGTTAGTCGTCTCTTCAACAACGACCGCACCACGTACGGCATTATCGACCCAAACAGGCGTTGCCGCAGAGACAATTATGGCCTTGCCATCGGCAGATGTTCGCCAACGGCTTCCCGTCTTTCCCTGTAGTGCCTGCAATACTTCCTGGCCCTGTAATCGTGACGCCCCCGCCAGGTCATCCTGAAAGCGCTCGGAAACCGGTGGCAGTATCAATGAATAGAGGAAATTAACAGGCTGTCCGGATTCGCTCTTTTCAAGGTTGCCACCGCTTGCCAGCACCTGCCCACGGCCATCCAGGACCCAGACCCTGCGGCCATCCATTTTGCCGAGACCCCTGATAATCTGTTTGATTTCCGGGGAGGATTGCAACAACCTTCCGGGCCTGTACTCCGTACTCTCTCCCGCCGTCCCGGTACGGCTGATTATCCGCCTGTTATGAACATCATCAACATCAGCAACAATAAACCCCAGTCGTTCTCCTATCAGACCTGTCGGTATTGCGATTTCGAGGTTGTAACCCTCCTCCGTCTGCTGCCATACTCCGGTTACATTCGTAATATATTCTACAGTCCGGTACTCAAAATTAAACTCATCCCAGTGCCGTTCGTATCTGAACGGCCTGATCTTACCGGGCGCGGACGGGGAAAAATAATAGTGCCTGAGTTCCCCTTCCGGATCGGTGAATACCAGCGTCACATGATCATTATCGGTGGCATCAGGTGTATCCGGTTTTTGATAAACAACATTTCTGTCGCGGACCTGGAGCAGCACATCGAAATACTGCCCATAATGCGTGACGATTAATCTGAAAGAGGCTGGGTCCGGCTGTGACTGGCCCGATTTTCCCGCCGTGTAGACATCCGACCAACCAAGATAAGTAACCCAGTCATCGGTATATCCATCTATCTGCATGGGATGGTTTAATGTATGCACATAGACGGTCTTTTCGTTCGATGCCGTGGCAACGGGGAAAAGGTTCGCCTTCTCATGCAGAGGGCCCGCCATGGCGCGGGCGGCATCCATCAGGGAGATTTCCAGAGCATCACGTAAATGACGTTCCAACTCACGCAAATACTGAAAACCAACGTAAGGAATACTAAGGACGGCAATCGACAGAATCAGTAACTTTGCTCTTATCGTTAATTTTATGCGATTCATGGTCTAAGATTCGTTGCCTATCACACCTTGTAAGTAACCGCATCCCGGCTATTTTGCTTTCCACCGATAGCCCATGCCGTATACCGTATCGATGCGATCAAAGGTCATATCGATTAATTCGAATTTTCGCCGTATGCGTTTTATGTGTGAGGTTACTGTTCCATCGTCTACAAAAATATGGGCATCCTGCATCAATTGCTCGCGACTTTTCACATGCCCCGGAATAATGACCAGTGAATGCACGATCCAGAATTCCGTCAAGGTCAGATCGACCTTTTTGCCCTGCCATTCGACGCTCATGCAATTTTTATCTATGCTGAGATCGCCGACGGTATGCAGTTGATCACGGGCAAGTTCAGACTGTAAAGCCTGCAGACGACGAAACAGTGCAGCAACTCTGGCAAGTATTTGCGGAATAGATACATCTTTTGTCAGGTAATCATCGGCTCCGAGACGCAAACCGGAGATTGCATCAAAATCGGAATCCCTTGCGGTCAGAAAAACGATAGGCAACGTCGCCGACAGAGCACGCAGTTCCCGGCAGATTTCGAAACCGCCTTCCGGATCATCCTCAAGACCGATGTCGATGATTGCCAGTTGCGGCAACCGTTGTCTGAAGGCAGCCAGGGACTCTTTCTTGCCGGCGTAGGTAATCACTTCGTATCCCTGCTTTTTCAGGGCATCTGCATAGTTTTCCCTGATTGCAGGTTCGTCTTCGATCAAGGCAATACGTTTTGCCATAGTAATAATCACTCCAGATTTTTTGAACGTATCCCGAGGGATGTACTGTAAACCAAACCGGCATGGATTGAAGCAGAATCGCCATAATTTCCATCTTCCTGCCATATTTAATCTCCACATTGCCCGTATTCATCCCCGGGCGCGCCCGATACAGGGGCTTTACTCTATGCATGACCCCCAATACATCCAGACAGGAGTAATAATCATGATTAAAAACGTGCTCATAGGCCTTGGTCTCCTTTTCCTGTTCCATACAAGCGCCCAGGCCGATGCGGGATCAATCCCCTCCTCCCGGCACAAGGATGAAATGGGTTTGGGAGCCGGGGCATTGATTGGCGGCCTGATAGCAGGCCCGCCAGGTGCTGTCATCGGCGCCGCCGGCGGCGCCTGGTTCGGTAACCGGGAGGCGAAAAAGGACATAAAGATCGCCACTCTGGAAAAAAGGCTGACGGAAAAACAGACCGATCTCGCCTATCTGCAAACCAGATTGACAGAACTGCAATCCGAATACGGCAGTGAAATGAAAAAGGTTAAACTCGACAACCGCCTTCCGTTATTGCATGAGTTGACCCGTGGGGTTTCATTAATCGTTTACTTTCGAACGAACAGGGCGAATATCGAACCGGAAATCATCCCCCGAATAGCGCGCCTCGCCGGGTTTTTACGGAATTTCCCCGAGATAAAACTGCGTATCGAAGCATATGCAGACCGCCGCGGCCGGGAACAATACAATCAACAACTCAGTGGGCGGCGGGCGCAAGCTGTAGAGGATGAATTGATTGGGGACGGGCTGCAACGTAATCGTATTAGCAGCCGTGCCTATGGGGAATCACGGGCGCTTGCAGCCGAGGGCGATCGGGAAGGGTATGTGTTCGATCGCCGTGTAATCGTCCATCTGACCCTGGACAGCGAAGTCTGACAACGCATTAAGCCCGATCAAACAAGGACTGCCGGATGAAAATAGAAACATCTTTTATAACAACAACCCTGCACTGCATCATAATCAGTCTCCTTGTCGGCTTAATCGTAACGTTCATTCTTGCAGGCATTGCAATGTTATTGTCAACGTTTGCACAAGCCGACACCATGGATGATACGGCAAGCAGCAAGGTCCGGCATTACCACCAGCCAGATGAAGTTAAACGGGGAACGTTACTGTTTTATGGTGAAGAGGGCTTCACCAGCGCTCCTGTGTTGCACATGGACGTGCACACAGACGTTACCGGCATGATTGCCCGGGCCCGGGCCCATGTCAAACAAGCATTTAGAAATCCCAATACAAATGGAAAGAGGACATTTATGTGTTCCCCTTACGATATTTTTACTGATAGTCCTCCCCCTCTGCGGTATATGGTTTATAGGACAAGGCGCCTATATCCATGCCAAGGCACTGTTGGCACAGGTACTGCTGAGGCAGCCTGGGCCGAAACCCTGCATGACAAAAAGGAGGTGAAAGCATGGCCATGGGAAGATACCAGGCCGGTCTCACGCCTGTCGGTGCCAAGCCTTGGGATAAGCCGCATTGTCCTGGCCGGGGCCAATGGCTCCTCCCTGGCCTTCGGTCCAGGACATCTTTTTAATTCAGCATAGCCCGGTAAACAGAAGATGTAGTGTAACCAGGACCTACCTCAACATCCCTCGAACCGGTCAGAGACTGCTGTAACAAAACACCAACGACCACCAGATCATAGAAGAAAAGAGAGACATCCCTGTCTGATTAAGATTACGATACGATATTATAATATTGACGCCGTTATCTTAAGCCATTCCGTTTAAGGTGTACATATACCCTTTTCAGGGTATGTCTGACATACCCTGAAAAGGGCACATACATCCCTTCAATCTATTTCTATAATTAATTCTGTAGAAGTTGGATGTAGCGCCACAATCACCTGCCAGGATAGTATCAATCATTTCCGTAATGAGCTGCTATATGCATAAGAGTTTTTCAAACAAAAAGATTTTTTCCCGGCTTGCAGCGCTTTGCAAATCAAACAAAACGGTATTGCCATGTGAACTGGATAGTTGGCATACATTCAGTTCGGACAATGTTCAGGTTTTGGTTGATCTGGGCGCTCGTTTCGAAAACCTGGGATGGCGTTTTGTAGGAATATGGCCTGACCCGGAAGGCACGGCATATTTTCATTTGAGGGTGGCCAGGAAAGGGCTTTATGGCGAAACGCAGCTTTTGAAAGAAATCAAAATGATGAAAACTGTGGCAGCTGAATTTCCCGTTGTCAATTATAGCAATTGCTCCCACAAACCTGTTACTTCCGGCGGGCACCGCAATAGTACGAAATTAACGGCCTGACACACCTGTGTCGCCAAGCGTTTAAGAAATTAATCTATATCCGATTGTCTCATTTCTTTCTGTATCTTGTGCAGGGCTTCTTTAAGATTTTTGTTGTTCGGAGCAAGGGTCAATACTTCGCGCAGATAGGCTTCGGCCAGGGCAGGATCATCATCCCTCAGGGCATCCTTGATCTTGATATTATACTCCTTTGCCACGACCCGAATCTGCCTTAATGTCCTTTTATCATTTGGGTGATCACGCAACCTTTGTCTCAAGCGGTTAATTCTGCGTTTTTCAGTTTCGCTGATCAGGTTTGGACGATCTCTGATCTTGCTGTTTTGAACGGATGCATCATTGGAGTGCGAAGGCAGCATTTCATCCCTGGGCGATGTATCTACAACCGCAGCCGTGGTTGGATGAGTTTCCGTTGCAGCGGCCATCGTTGCGTGACCGGTGGCAGCGCCATGTTTACTCACCTGCCCGGCAGTCTCCTGTTGATGCCGCTTTCCTGGCACGGACAGCAAAAACAGAATAACCATGGTGACGGCCACAATCGCCGCGGCACGCCTGATACCCCGGTTCGTTGCAGGCGTCGTCCGGGGCCGTTGCGGTTCAGCTCTGTCCGGCACTTGCATGGTGATTTTGACTGTCTTTTGCACCACTTTCCCGGGCTCCTCAATCGATGCCGCAGCAGGATAGAGTCCCGTCTCTTCATGCTTGTCCTCAATCGTAACGGGAGCGTTGAACTGCTGACGCCACGACGCTATGCTCTGCGGTCTGTCTGCGGCTTTAAATGCCATGGCGTGGTCGATGCACCGCAAAAATCCCTCCGAGTAGCGGTCACGGCAAATCTCGTTCGCCGGGACATAGATATCCCTGCCCGTATGCAACAGGGCTTCACTCCTGTCCATGGCAGCTAACGGGTGCTTTCCAGTCACTGCACGATACAGCGTGGCGCCAAGACCATAAACATCCGTCCACGGCCCCTGCCTGTCACTTTTACTCACATATTGTTCAAACGGCGCATAACCGGGTGAAATCAGACTGGTTAACGTCCGTGTTTGCTGCCCAAAGGATTGCCTTGCGGAACCAAAATCCAGCAAGACGGGGCTGCCATCTTCGCGAATAAATATATTAGGTGGCTTGATATCACGGTGGATGAAACCGGCTTCATGGATCTGCTCCAGCCCGTCCAGCAGGGGCATCAAGATACCTGTTAACTCATCCTCCGGTATGGTCTTTCTTGTCTTCAGGATTTCATGCAGGCCCTGTCCCTGTTCGCACTCCATTATCATGTAGGCGGTATTGTTCTCGGGGAAGACCGTAAAGACCCGTACAATATTTTCATGCTTGAACCGGGCCAGCGTCTGCGCCTCGCTGATAAAACGCTCCAGGCCCCATTTGAACTGCTCGCCATAATCACCCGAAACAGGCTGTATGCACGCGTCGCCCTCCCGCATCGCCATCTCAACAGGCAGGAACTCCTTAATCGCTACCAGCTGATCCAGATTAGTGTCCTCGGCCAGATAAGTGATACCAAACCCTCCCTGGCCCAGGACGCTCCTGATCAGATACCAATGGAGCTTATATCCGGGCTGCAATGAATTGCGATATTCACTCATGCCATTCCTCGTTAATCGCCAATTACCAGTACCGCAGCGCCCTGCACTTCACCTTTGCGTAACCGCTCAAGTGCCAGGTTGGCCTCCGCCAGCGGGTGGGATTCAGTCTCCGTCCTGATGGGAATTTCCGCAGCCAATGCCAGAAATTCATCACCATCTCTGCGAGTCAGGTTTGCCACGGACAGTATGCGCCGCTCGCCCCACAGAAGGGAGTAGGGAAACGCGGGGATATCACTCATATGGATCCCGGCACAAACAACGGTACCACCCTTTGCTACAGACTTTAACGCACAAGGTACCAATTCGCCGACAGGTGCAAAGATAATGGCCGCATCCAGCAGTTCCGGAGGTACTTCATCTCCATGGCCGGACCACACCGCACCGAGCCGCCTGGAAAACTGCTGTGCCGCACTATCGCCTTGCCGGGTGAAGGCATAGATTTTGCGGCCCTCGTGACACGCCACCTGGGTGACAATATGCGCCGCCGCCCCAAACCCGTATAGCCCAATGCGTTCGGCATCTGCGCACATCCGCAATGAGCGGTACCCGATTAACCCGGCACACAGCAACGGCGCGGCCTCGATATCCGTTACTGCATTGCCCAGGGGGAACACAAAACGATGATGGGCTACGGTATATTCCGCATAGCCCCCGTCGATCTGATAGCCGGTAAAGCGCGCTGCATCGCATAGATTCTCCCTGCCCGACCGGCAATAGCGGCATTCACCACACGTATACCCCAACCAGGGCACGCCGACACGGTCACCCGCCCGGTATTGCCCGGCGGCCCGGGCGCCCGCTTCAACGACCTCACCCACTATTTCATGACCGGGAATCAGCGGTAGTTTTGCTTCGGTCAACTCCCCATCAACGACATGCAGATCGGTGCGGCAGACCGCACAGGCGTGGATCCTGATCAACACATCATCGGGGCCACACCGGGGCCGCTCAACCTCCAGTAATTGCAGCGGTTGTTTCGCCGCCTTAAGGACCATGGCTTTCATAACGGGAAATAAGAATTAGGAATTAGGGGACACTGATAATTTAATAACTTTACAAAACAGAATGAATAGACAGACCCTGGACAGGATCGTCTGTTGTATCACTTATCCTCACGTCTTGTTCGTTCTCACTCGGATTGTCGCAAGGTTCGATTCAATCGGTTCGTTGTTCGTAGATATTGCCAGTGTATCACCGGAAAACGGATGGACCCTTTGATTCTGTTTGATTCTGCTTTGGCTCAGCTCAATCTTCATAGAGTTGATGGGGAAATGCCGGCCTTTGCTTCATCCTTTCGATATACAAAGATAACGACGGATAAGCGTCGGTCAAGCGGCAGGAAACGGCCCACATCAGATTAAAACAGATAACAATATCCGCAACACTGAATGCCTCTCCCAAAATAAAATCATTGCTCTCTACTCTGTCGGCAAGCGCTTTGACGTTATCGCGATACTCTTCACCTGCAAGTTTGATTGCCTCAGGCAGCCGCCTGGCTTTGGGATACAGTACCGTGTGCTTTTGGATGGCCCAGAGATAGGGTTCGAGTTCGGCCATGCAGAAAAACAGCCATTGATAATAGTGCGCCCGCTCCACGCTTCCGGGCTCGGGGATGAGGTGCTTATCCGGATATTTTTCCGCCAGATAGGAACAGATGGCCGCTGACTCCGCAATGACCGCATCGCCATCGACGAGGACCGGAATTTTACCATAGGGATTAAGGGCCAGAAATTCCGCGGTTTTGTGTTCTCCTTTCCTGAGGTCGATCGTAACCGGTTGATATTCCACCTCCAGTTCGGCCAGGGTCCAGTGACAACGCATTGAGCGTGTCATCCCGTATTCATAGAGTTTCATCAATTGTCCTGTACCGGTATAAATGCCCGATAACGGTAAATATAAACCTGATTCCATCGAGTTACCATGTATATAAAGCATGGATTCCCCCGGGTGCGCCAGTGATTTTTATTACAGAACATTGCAGGGCATACTTTTGTACATTACAGTCTGTCAAAGACTCAATGGTTTGCCGCAAAGGGGGCCATAAACCCTAATGAAGACTATCCGCAAAACCCTTGAAAAAGCCCACCAGGTACTTAATGGCATCGATGTTGACCACGCCCTGATTGGGAACTGGCTTTAGGGGTCCTGGGTATACATCGGGCCACTATGGATGTGGACCTGCTCGTTGATGGACAAGACAAGGACAAGATGATGCAGGCCATGCAAAAACACGGGGTTAAGCTCCATTCTGAAACTGATGAATGGTCAACCATCGAGACACTCAGGCGGGACTATGAACTTTGATGATTATCTGGACTTTCTGGACGCATACTGGTCTCTGTATACGATACCCGTCAGGGAAGAACAGACGCCTTATCACAATATCCAGTTATAAAATTCATCCCGTGGTCTTCCCACGGGGGCAAGTGATGGGGTTTCCAGAGGGGGGACGCGCATCTCTCTCCTTTGGCCGCCGGCGGGATTCATGCCCCGTTGGTGAAATAGATTTGATTCAGGCCCTCTCCTCATAACTGTCCATTTCCCACTCCCGCCAACCCTGAAGTAATGGGAAATAGAGCCCCAGTTTTATTCTCCTGTCGTCCAACATTTGCATTAACACCCCGTATTTATGCAATTGCTGCCGGTAACGCATTTCTTCCTGATCGAGAAACGCCTGCACATCGGAACCTGTATGGCGGCTGGTCTTGTAATCCACAATCCAGCGATTACTTTCATTATCAACAAAGGTCCGATCAATGACCACATTAATGATCCTGTCATGATAAAACCCGCTTAAGGCATATTCATTCTGTTGTTCGGTGTGTTCACCAGAGACTATCCATCGTCCCCGTTCATCCTGTATCATTTTAATCAATGCCTCTTCAACCTGTTTTCCGGCATGCTTGATCTCCTTGTCCGGTACGCCTGACTGTTTCAGTAACAACCGATAATAATTCTGCCTGGATCGGATCTTCTCTTCATCCCACTCATCGATACCCTGTTCGGTTATGAGTTGAATACAACGATGCACTACTGTGCCGATATGTTTGATGGTCTCCCCTGCCCACTGGTATTCAATCCCTGTGTCCGTGTATTCTGACTGCTCCTTGATGCCTTTCCCCTCCCAGGTCACGTCTACCGGTGGATCAGGCAGCGTCCAATCCGCCGTCAATCGCCGCAGCGGATGGCTGTTGTCCGGGGCCCGCCCTGTTGCATCATCGCTATCGTCTTGGTTTCCGGCATTCAGTGCCTGCATAAAGTTTTCCTCCAACACCCCCCAGAGCCGGGCCAACAGGCTGTTGGCCGGTGGTGATGTGAGTTGTGGCCCTTCCACGGTATCCTTGACATCGACCGTACCGAGTAAATGCAACTGTTTCCTCGCCCGGGTTGCAGCAACATATAACAAGCGGCCCTCTTCATAACGCTGTTTTTTCTTTTCCAGACGGTCGATATATTCATGGATGGGTGATGCGTTATCCCCGGCCGCTTTCACCGGCGCCAGTAATAAATCCTGCGAGGATTCATGCGGATTCACCGCCCATAACAACAGGCTTGTTTCGTCCCTGCCGCTGCCCCGGCCAAGTCCGGGCAGGATGACAGTATCGAATTCCAGTCCCTTCGCCTTGTGGAGGGTCATGATCTGCAGTCGATCCTCCGCACCAACATCCGCTGCCGCGTAAAGGTTGGCAACCTGTTCCAGAAAACCGCTCCTGTTTCTGAGATCGCCGCCCTCATCGAACTGGTCCAGCAGCGCAAAGAAGGTGTGTGCATTCTCCAGATCGGTTTCCTCCTGCAGGGTTGCCGGTCCGCCAAGACGTATCCATACCGATTCCACCCAACGCCGTAATGAACGGCGTCTTTGTTCGGAAAAGGCCTGTGTCAATATTTCCCGCAGTTTTGTCAGGCGTTGTTGTCCGTCTTCTGTTAAGGTTCGAACCGTTGCCTCATCATGCATCAATTTCCACACAGTCTTGTCTCGGGATTTACCTGCCAGCATGAACAGATCACACAGGGTTAAACCACACCAGGGCGCACGTAAAACCGCCAGCCAGGCAATACGATCCGCAAAATGATTCAGCGCAAAACCCAGCGCCAACAGATCCTGTATGACAGTCCGTTGTCCAAGCTCCTCAATGTCAACGGCGCGAAAACGCATACCGGCTCGTTGCAAGCACGGGATGATCCGGGAGAGATGGACGCGATTGCGTACCAGGATGGCGATGCTGCCGTCCGGATCAGACTGTCGTGCCGTATTCACAAGCTCTAACACTTTTTCCGCTTCGATCTGTTCGTCCCGCCCCGGTAGAGGATGAATCTGGACGGCGTTTGCAGCAGATTGATGAGAGAAAGCCTCTACCCTGGCATAACTGACAGCCCCGCGGTGGCTGTCCGTCTCTGCTGGAAACAGCTGTTTAAACGTCTCATTGACCCATGACACGATCTTCGCCCGGGACCTGAAATTCACCGAAAGATGCAAAGGCGTCAATTCGACTTGTCCCAGACGCCGCTCCTGATAGATATCTAGAAACATTCCCACCTCCGCTTCACGGAAGCGGTAGATCGATTGCATGGGATCACCGACGAGAAACAGGGTACGGCCATCCTCCGGGGACCATCCCGCGGTCAACAGCGTTAATAAAATATATTGGCTGGTGGAGATATCCTGAAACTCATCCACCAAAAGATGTTTCATCCTGTAATCGAGATGCAAGGCCAGATCGCTGGGTGCTTGCGGATTGCCCAATGCCTGTATGGCCGCCTGGGTAACGGCGCTGAAATCCACCTGATTATGCTCTGCAAACAGCACCCGCAGCTGCGCATCCGTCATGGTCAATAACCGGCATAAGGCATCCACTACCTGCCACTCTGCGTCTGTATAAGTAACCGCTGGCAAGGCCTGGATCTCCAGCAACAATGAATGACGCTGTTCGTCTTTCGATAGTTCCACAGTCACAGCGGCAAACTGATCTTTCATTGCCTTGCACAGCTCTTTTTCGGCCCTGCTGCCGGCGGGTGGGGGAAAACCGAGTCTGGCATCAACACGCCTGCGCCAGTTCCCGTCAGCCTTCAATAGTAGCGCCGCGATAGCCTGCCACCTGGGCAGGTCCGCCGCCGATGAACCGGGTAATTGTTGCATATCTAGACAATATCTGAGTGGCGACGCGATATCCCGTTCCTCAAGATTGGTTGCCGCGTACCTCGATAACTCCAGCAGTTCTTCCAGCAGCGGTTCCGGGATGACTTGCACCACCATCGATAAAGTGGATTCGACCAGATGTGTCAAGGCATTCTCCAGCGCACTGCGTCTCTGCCCGGAAGCGACATAAGGTAACCATTGATCCCGGCGCCTCAACATATTGGCCAACATGTCCCTTATCCTCGGCAGATCGTTATCCAGGTGTGTTAATAACACCGCAACGGCATCCGACCAGCCTGTACCGCTTTCCAACTCCTCCAGGGCATTGGCGGCCGCCTCCCGATACAACTCACCGGCATCTTCGATGGTCTGAGGCTGGGCGCCAAACCCGGAAAGGATCGGCATTTGCCGGGTAAGATTGGCGCACAGGGAATCAATAGTCTGGATGCGTAAACGGTTTGGATTACTCACCAAGCGCCATGCCTTTTTTTGGTCCTGTGCCAGGGCCTTGCGCGCCAATTCGTAAGTCGTCAGGGCGAAGTCTTCCTGCGGCGGTATATCGGTCCGTGCCTGCTCCAGGGCCATGATAATGCGTCCCTGCATCTCGGCCGCTGCTTTACGCGTAAAGGTGATGGCAACGATCTCTTCCGGATGGTCAACCACACTCAACAACTCCAGGAAGCGCTGGATCAGCAATTCCGTCTTGCCGGAACCCGCCGGCGCCTGCACGATAAAAGACCGGTCCGGTGACAGGGCTTGTTGACGTTGCTCCCTATCGGCGGCTGTTCTGCTCATCTCCTGTTACCCGTCACTCAAGGCCCGATGTTCATAGATACGGCAAAAGGCATGTTGATCGCAATAGCGGCAGGAGTCAGCCCTTTTCGGGTCGACTTGTGCATGGCCCGCACGAAATTCATCGGCCAGTGAAGCAATCGCCTGCTGCCAGAAAGAAAGTAACGCCTGCCAGGTAGAAAACCTTTTGGCATGGCGTGAATCGGCATAGGTTCCTATCCCCGGCAAGATACCGCCCTCTTCCGCCAGGCCCACAAAGGCCGTTTCACCCTGCTTGATCCGGGCAAAGGCGAGCGCGGCGATGTCTGTCCCCTTGCAGACGGCATACAGCGGTAACTGGGGATCATCGGGACGTTCATCCAGCCAGTTCCGAACACTGGCCTGCCCGGTCTTGTAATCCACAATTACCTGCCGGCCATCATCCAGTTTATCAATGCGATCGATGCGTGTCGTTACTTCTATCCCTTCCACACTGAAATTATGCGTCTGCTCACAGGCCGTAACCTTAAAAGGAGCACGCAACTGTTCCTGCTGTAACCAATCACGAAGCAATTTCTTCAAGCGTGCTCGTTCGAGTGAGGTAAAGCGGACAGTATAAGTCTGCGTATGGCGTTGCTGTTCAGCATTGATCACACTATCGACAACGGCACCGATGCGTTCTTCCAGCGGGGCGTCATCCAGTTCAAGCAACCTTTGTTGAGATCCCAATTGCTCCCAGAACAGGTGCATCATGCGATGAATCAATAAGCCACGCTCCATGGCATTCAGACCGATATCCACATTGGCAATGGATTTTGCATGCAGCCGATGTCTGGCAAAGGCCCGGAACGGGCAGGCGGATTGATCCTTGAATAATGCCGTGCCACCGCTAATCTGTTTGCCTGATTCAATTTCCGGAGCCCTGTCATCAACCAGGCACTGCAATCGCCCGGTGGTAAAAATTTGCGCGGCGTAATTCGGAATTGATTCCGGAGTTAATGTTCCGGTTTCAAGGATATATGGCTTGAGTAAAGGACTGGGTCTCAAAGGGCCCTCCTTTTCACTTAACGGAAAACTCAAGACCACGTCCGGCGAAGACGCAATCAGACGCTCCGTTAGCAATTCGGTATGAGCAAGTTTTATCTCCGCTGAGGCATCGGGCAACACCGCGTGGCGTTGTAATGCGCCGGGAATGAACGGATTGGGCCTGGCAGGAGCAGGCCAGATCTTATCATGTAATCCCATTACCCATAAATGATCGAATTGCATACCTGCGGCTCCGGCCTGTCCCAGTACTTGCACAGGCGCCTCCGCTGTTTCCGGTTGAAAACCAAATGCTGCCGCCAACAGGCGTAGCTGAGTCAGGGCCGCTGTATAATCAAACTCCGAAGAAACAAGATCGAGGGAAGCAAACTGGCCGATCAATTCCTGCCATGCTGCAACGGTTTGATATTCAACGCTGTTGAGTGTTCGCTCGCCGGGCCACGCGAAGATTGTTAATAATTGAGTAAATGCAGCGGCCCATCGATGGGCGCTTTGTCTCCCGGGCAAGGCATTGAAGCGTTCCCGCCATTCATGCAAGCAGGCCAGCAACGTAGCGCTTTGGTGGCGCCTGTCCCGGTCTTGTCCGCCTATGCGCAGCAGGCTTTCAATGCTGTGACGGTGTTCGCCAAAATCACGCAGGCGCGCGTCAAGCCTTGCCCGTTTACACTGTTCGTCATGCGCACCCTTGATAAATGGCGAGCGTAACAGTGCCCCGATGTCATCAAGCATCAGTGGTTGTCTGCCCAGCGCGAGAATCGTCAATGCCGCGTCAATGATCGGATAACCACTTAAGGACCTTCCCAGAGAGAAGTTATAAGGACGTTCAAGGCTATCGGGATTGTGCAGCAACAACGCCGGCAATAATACGTCATCCATCCCGATTTCAATCTGATCGCGCAGGGATTGCAGATTGGGAACAACTATTCCAATGGGGCCTTTCGCACCGGAATCAAGCAAACCCCTGACCCAGTTTGCCGCAGCAGTGATCTCTGCACGAATATCGTTAAATCCCTGACAGCATACTTGCCGGTTTTTATCCTCTAATTCAAGAGTAAGGACCTCATGACCTGAACCCTTCAACGCTTTGAACAACAATTTTTGTTGCGGGGTGAATTCATCAAACCCGACGATTACGATTTTTTTTGAAATATCAATCGTCCGCTTCTCGAGTCTATCCGCCAGAATAGTAGCGAGGCTTGCCTCGTCTACCCAGGAGTTCGACTTGCAGGAGTGTTGATACTCATCCGCCCAGGTCTTGAAGGCGCGTGCATCTTCATTCAAGTAGATGTCATCGGGAAAAACCGGCAGGCGCCATTGCCGGCACAGGGACCAGGCAGCCATGGCCTCTCTTCCTGTTGTAACAGGATTTAATAACTGACTGGCGGATGGTGAAGCGGCCAGCAATCGTTGCCACACAAGCAACTGTTGCTGTGGTGTAAGCAACGTCTGATCCACATCATATGCGCTGATATAATGCTGCCACAACCGGGATAACCATACTCCCCAGGGCAATATCGGTACCGTCTCCCAGGCAAGTTTGCCATTCTCCATCTGCTCACCGGCATGGCGATAGAGTATATGGCGCGCCAGACGGCGACTGGCGGTGACCAGGGTAAATCCCTTTTTTATGTACTCTCCAGCCTCGTGCTTCATGTTTTATTACAGGGTGATCGCTAATAAATCAGGATATTTCGAATATCTTTCTTTTCCGATGTTGGCATTATAAACCTCGAATGTTAACCTGTGCCTTGAATATAAAAAAACCAATTGATCATGATGATCCGAGCCGGGGAACTAAAAGAACAGGAATATGGGCTGCCCTGTACACGGGTAAAACCTACCAGGCATATGCCCGATATGCTTGAGACCGTCCGTAACGGCCTGCTTGAATCTCCGCGAACGATACCTCCTAAATATTTTTACGATGATCGCGGTTCCATGCTATTCGACCGCATCTGTGAGACGGACGAATACTATCCCACACGGACTGAAGACTCACTATTATCAAAACACGGAGTCGATATCATCGCTGAATCCTTGCCGGACCAGATAATAGAATTAGGCAGTGGGAGTTCGGTGAAAACGCGGCGATTGTTCGATGCCTGTGAAGTCCATACCCATATCTGTGGCTATGCCCCTTTTGATGTGTGTGAACCGATTCTTACTCAGACGGCGTGTGATCTGTGGTTGGAATATCAATGGCTGCAGATTACCCCCTTGTTAGGCGATTACCTTGCCGGCCTGGGGAATCTTCCCGCAACGGAAGGGGTGAGAATGTTTGTATTCCTTGGCAGTACTATCGGTAATTTCCCGCTGGATGAGGCCAGGGAATTCATCAGGGAAATCCGGGACTGTATGCGACCGGGTGACTATTTTCTACTCGGCGCGGACCGGGTAAAAGACAGCAATATTTTAAATGCCGCCTATAACGATGCGGAAGGATTGACTGCTGAATTCAATTTGAATGTTTTAAACGTATTGAATCGCGAAATGAATGCAGATTTTGACCCTGCCGGTTTCGCTCATCAGGCTGCTTTCAACAAAGAACTCAGCAGGATCGAAATGCATCTGGTTTCAAAGAGGGATCAGGAAGTACATCTGGGAAAAATTGAGATGACTATTTCCTTATCGTCAGAGGAAAAGATTCTGACGGAGATAAGCCGTAAATTCCGGTTTTCCGAACTGGAGACAATGCTTGAAACAAGCGGCTTTAATATTATCAACCACTTTGAATCAGCCAATCACTATTTCTCGTTAATACTTTCCCGCTTGAACTGAGCGGTAACCGGTCGCTGTTGTTCAACGCTCCGCCCGGATGGAGATCTTATCCGCCAACGATGGCTTGTCAATGTAGGGATTGCGTTGTCCCTGAAGTTTCTCAATCTTGTCGTTGCGGGCTATTTCCTGATCGCTCGGTGGGTCTTCCCGGTTCCAGACCTTAAGCAGTTTGATCATTCCAGGATTTATCACCACTCCATATTTAGTATGCATATAGAAGATCGCCCTGGCTATATTACCCCTGGCCAGGGGACGTGGTTCCACCACACCGGACTTCCATTCGAAGTCGCAATCGTCAAAGCGCCACTCTTCCCCGGGAATCACCCCGTATGAACGATTATACCGATAGGTCACCATATTCTGCCAAACGGGATACATATTGTGCATATCGGACTCCATGCGGGCGAATTTTTTATTATTCGATTCCCGGCACTGCATACGGCTGTCACAACCCGCCTGCTTAAACATCAAGCTTGTTGGATAAATATGCTCTATGCCGATAAATCTTCCGTCCTGCGTCCTTTTATCGGTCTCGAACCGGTATCCACAATAAAGTGTCCAGCCACCATAGGTATAGAGTTCATGCCAGAACAGTGTGCTCGCAACATAATCATAATCAGTTATGCCGGTAGCAGCAGGAATGACGGGTGTGATAAAGGTCAAACAACTGACTAATACCGTCTTTTTAATGTTTTCGGTGAGTTTCATTATTACACGACTTTGGACAGGCTGACTGGCGGAGAGGGTGGGAGTCGAACCCACGGACCGCGCAAGCGATCACTCGATTTCGAGTCGAGCCCATTCGGCCACTCTGGCACCTCTCCAATCACGACCCAATCAATCACGTGCCTGCATCCATCCCTGGTGGGGGCTACCGGCTCGTCTTCCCTGTCTCGCGTTCGCCGGGGAATGAGTCCACCGGACTCATTCCTCCTTCCGGCTCACCCACTCTGGCACCTCTCCAATCACGACCCAATCAATCACGTGCCTGCATCCATCCCTGGTGGGGGCTACCGGCTCGTCTTCCCTGTCTCGCGTTCGCCGGGGAATGAGTCCACCGGACTCATTCCTCCTTCCGGCTCACCCACTCTGGCACCTCTCCAGCACAGTTTATTGTAATCACTGCTGATTCAAACTGACAAATGAACGTACATCTTTCTGCAAAACAGGAAGAAACAGATTCCAGATTCGAGTCAAACTAATTATCCTTATCATCATTGCTCATGCTGACACTGGTATTCACGCAATTAATGTACACAGTACCGGGCCAAAACCGAATACCTGAAGGACCAGGCAGGTGCCTACGCCATGGTTTGATATTGCTTCTGTCATACCTGTTCCTGGCTGGTTGTACCCAACCCAGAACCCAGCTGGATTGGATCCGTGAACGAGGTGAGATCCGGATAGTAACACGCAACGGACCGACCACCTATTTCCTTGAAAAAGACCAGGAAACCGGCCTTGAATATGAATTGGCAAGCCGTTTCGCCGATCGGCTTGGCTTGAAGCTTAAAATAGTTATAGCGCGGAATACTGCCGAGATCATTGATATCATCACCAGGGGAAAAGCCGACCTTGCCGCTGCCGCATTAATCAGTGATTACAGCAGCGATAATCCCTTGATGTTTGGCCCGAGTTATCAGTGGGTCACGAGGCAGGTGGTATACCGCAACGGCCACCGCCGCCCGGCGTCCCTTGATGATATCTATCCCGATTACCTGGATCTTGCAAACGGCACCATCCAGTCACTCCATCTTGCCCGCTTGAGAGAAGCCCATCCCAGCCTCTCCTGGCATGTCCATATCAACAGGGACAATCATGAATTGCTGGAGATGATCGAGAACGGAGAAATCCTGTATACCGTTGCAAATTCAAATGAACTGGCGCTGGCCCGGCAATACTATCCGGAAATCCGCGCCGCCTTTAATCTTTCACCGCCACAACCACTGGCCTGGGCCTTTAAAAAGAGTGATGATCAATCGCTGGTAAATGCCGTCAGGCAATTCTATGACCAGATCTCGAACAATGGCGAATTGGCTGAACTTATCGAGCATTTTTACGGCCCGGTTGAATTCTTTGATTATGTCGATTCCCGGAAATTCGTTGACCGTATCCGCAAGCGCCTCCCCAAGCTTAAACCGCTTTTCGAGCAGGCGGCAAAAAGCTACCACATTGACTGGCGCATGCTTGCCGCGGTGAGTTATCAGGAATCGCACTGGGATGAGCATGCCCGTTCACCCACAGGTGTGAGGGGGCTGATGATGCTGACCCTGGATACTGCGAAAAGCATCGGTGTCACGAACCGTCTCAACCCAAAACAAAGCATCATGGGAGGCACGAAATACCTGAAAAAATTAGTCGATAGAATACCCGGGCGCATCAAGCAACCGGACCGCACCTGGTTTGCACTGGCGGCTTATAATACCGGTTTCGGTCATCTTGAAGATGCGCGAATCCTGACGGAAAAACAGGGTGGTGATCCGGACAGTTGGCAGGAGGTGAAAACCAAACTGCCGTTGTTGAGCAGAAAAAAATGGTATAGACAAACCAAGCATGGCTTTGCCCGTGGCGTAGAACCGGTTAAATTTGTGGAAAAGATCAGAAAGTATTACAACGTGCTCGTACAGTTGACGCAACCGGATATCGTACCCAGCCAACAACTGGTGGAAACCATCCTTGTCAATTCACCCGTGTTGTAGGTTGTTGCCGATGAAGTGAGCGCCATTCACCGGAAAGCCGCCTGGCTTCATTTTGATCACCCTCGTTCAGAGTTTGAGCAAGCTTGTCCCGTATCTCGGCTATCTTTTTCTCCCCCGATTCGGCGGCGAGCAAGAACCATGCATAAGCCAGAAGGTGGTCCCTGCGCACGCCATAACCCTTGATATAACATATCCCGAGAAGATACTGGGCTTTTGTATAACCTTGCATGGCGGACTTTTCAAACCATTCGCAAGCAAGAGATTCATCCCGCTTGACACCCTGACCATCCAGATAAAGACGCCCAAGCCGGTATTGCGCCTTGGCATAGCCATGGTCCGCTGACCATTGATAACATTTTGCCGATTCAATCTCATTGGCATCAACACCCAGCCCCTTCGCATACATCTGCCCCAGCTGATAGTACGCCTTCGGATAGTCATGGGTGGCGGCTTTAGAGAACAACTCAAGTGCTGCCTGATAATCCTGCTCGATACCCAGGCCATAGAGATACAGTAGTCCCAGGTTAAATTGCGCCTTGTAGTAACCCTGATCCGCGGCCCGTTTGTGCCATTTAAACGCCTCGTTATCATCTTGCGGGGCCCCGTATCCACCAGAATACATCAGTGCCAGATTGTATTGCGCCTTGGCATAGCCCCGCTGGGCCGCTTGCGTATACCATTTCACAGCTGTCGCCGGATCTCGTGCAGTACCGATCCCTTCAGCATACATCATGCCGACATTAAGTTGCGCCTTCAGATGGCCCTGCTCAGCGGCGCGTCGATACCATAACACCGACTCTGCCTCGTTCTTTTCAACCCCGATTCCGTTGGCATACATATAACCCAGGTTATAGCGGGCGCCTGCATGGCCCTGCTCTGCGGCCTTGTGGTACCACGCCAGCGCCTGCTTATAATCCTTCCCCGTCCCCAGTCCTTCCTGATAACACCAGCCAAGGTTGGCCTGTGCGCCCGGATCGCCCTGTCCGGCTGCTTTCTGTAACCAGGAGACCGCCTCGGCAGGGTCTTCCGGCACACCCACTCCTCGAATATACATCTGACCAAGATGTGACTGCGCCACTGCGGAAGCTTGTTCGGCGGCGCGTCGATACCAGTAGGCTGCCTGGCCACGGTCGAGTTGCACGCCAATGCCATTTTCATACAATTCGGCGAGTTGCAGTTGCACTTCGACCTCACCGGCGTTGGCCTCCGCCGTCAATTGTTCGATGTCTAGAGCCATGTCTTGCCCGCTATCTTTGGGGTAAAGAAATTCAAACAGTCGTTATTCAATAACAAATAGACATTATAGATTAAGAAGTTCTGCGCTGTTCCTGCATGAATTCCAAGGTTAGATGTCTAACTATATAATTACAATCTAATTTTTAGTAAAAACACCCTGTTCCAGGATTACTTTAACCGGCATTATGTCACATCGCTTTCAGCTTTTTCCTCACGGGTCCAATAATCCCAGTATGGTAAAGGCTGATAACGTTCATACAGAAAATTGACGAAGGTGCTGACCTTGGCGGATAACAGCCGGCGTTGCAAATAAACGGCGTAAATAGGTAACGCCGGCGGTTCATATTGTTCCAACACCGGTTGCAGCCTGCCCGCCTTGATATCCAACCCCGTCATATAGGTCGGCAGCTGTATCAAGCCGCAACCCTGTATGGCGGCAATACGCAGGGCATCGCCGGTATTGGCTTTTATTGACCCGGTTACACGCACATTATAGGTACCCTGTTCGCCGGTAAACGGCCACGCCCCCAACGGTGAACGGGGGGAAAAAACGAGACAATTATAGCGCTCGAGATCGGACGGGACCTCAGGCATACCGTTTTTTTTCAGATAGTCCGGTGAAGCGCAAACGACCAGTCGCGATTGTGATAATTTCCGGGCTACCTGGGAGGAATCTTTAAGCTCACCGATACGAATGGCAAGATCCAGCCCCTCACCGACAAAGTCGGGGGTGCGGGCCGTGAACAGCAAATCAATTCTGACATTTGGATATTCCTTCCGGTAATCGGCCATGGCCCGGGTAAGGTGAAAAGAACCAAATGACGTAGGCGCCATGATCCGCAGGGTACCGCTGGGCTCGGAACTAAGTTGTGCAACCGTCAACTCGGTCTCTTCCATCTCTTCCAGTATCACCTGGATCCGGTCCCGGTAGGCCATACCGGCCTCAGTCAGACTCAGGCGCCGCGTGGTCCGGTTCAGCAGTCTGACACCGAGTTGTCCCTCCAGACCGGTGACATGTTTGGATGCCATGGCCTTGGAAATACCAAGATGTTTGGCAGCGGCGGAGAAGCTCCCCAATCGGGTGACCTGTAAAAATACCTGAATGCTACTCAATTTATCTATGGATCAGAACCTGCCTTTATTGTTTCATATTATGAAACTGTTAATCTAATAAAAGTTGTATTGTAAATCAATATATAATCAATTACTCTCCCTGTCCACTGCAACAACGGCCTGTCAACAGCAGCTGGAGTTGCGGGGAAACCCTGTAATGAGATGTAAAGATAAGGAGCAATACATGAACAAATTTGCTGTGCTGTTGTTGTCAACAGTACTGACTCTCCCGGCCGGCGCTACAAGCGAACAGACCGGGAACGCCATCCAGGCCACTATCGAAGGTCTGGAGTCGGCCTTGAATGACAACGACATCAAGGGAATAAGGGAGAGCTATACAGACAATGCGACACTCATCCCCTCAGAATCTGAGACGCTGAATAACAGGGCTGAGATCGGTTCCTTTTGGAATGCCAAACTAAACATGGCCAAGAGCCGATACCATATCGATGTGATCGATTTTCGTGTCGATAACAATATCGCCTACCTATCGGCGCTGTGGACAGCCACGTTCATCAAAGCGGGCATCCAGGCGCAGATCAGGGATGGCTACCTGAGTAGTGTGCTCGAACGTCAACAGGATGGTGATTGGAAGATCCATAGCCAGACCTGGGACTAACCTGACAACCTCCCCCTCGCACAAGGAGGTGCACCCTTTTATAGGTGTTAGCTGCAATCTACGATTTACTGATTCCGCCATGATCGCCTGTTACAATTCACGGCATGCCTCAGCCGGATGATACTTTCCCGTTTCACAGGCTTGCGCCTGACGATATCCTGGATGCTGTAGAGAGCACTGGATTTCGTTGCGACGGCCATGTATCGGCGCTGAACAGCTACGAGAATCGCGTCTACCAGATCGGCCTGGAAGACGGTTCTTTTGTGGTGGCAAAATTCTATCGCCCCGGACGTTGGAGCGACGAGACGATTCTGGAAGAACATGCCTTTACGCTGGAACTGGCCGCCACTGAGATCCCGGTAATCGCGCCACTCAGGGACAGTCGGGGTGAGACCCTGTTACACGCCGGTCCCTACCGTTTTGCCGTCTACCCCCGATGCGGTGGCCGGGCGCCTGAACTGGATGATCCAGAGCATTTAATGCAGATTGGACGCTGCCTCGCCCGTATTCATAACATCGGGGCCATACAACCGTTTCTACACCGCTCGGAAATCAGTCTTGAAATCTTCGCCATCAAGCCGCGCCGGTTGCTGCTGGATGGCGGCTTTATTCCGGACGATTTAATCGATGCCTATACCAGCCTGACCGACCTGGTCATTGATAGCATCGACGCTTGCATGCAGCGGGCCGCTGATTACCAGCGCTTGCGTTTACATGGCGATTGCCACCTGGGTAATGTCCTCTGGTATGACGATGCGCCATTCATGGTCGATTTTGATGATGGCCGCATGGGACCGGCGATCCAGGATCTGTGGATGTTCCTGTCCGGAGACCGGAATTATATGACGGCCAGGCTGCATGATCTGCTGGAGGGCTATTGCGGTTTCCGGGATTTCGATCCCCGGGAGCTGCATCTGGTCGAACCCTTACGCACCCTGCGCATGATGCATTATGCCGCCTGGCTCGCCAGGCGCTGGAACGACCCCGCCTTCCCCAGGGCTTTTCCCTGGTTCAACAGCCAGCAATACTGGGAAGATCATATACTCACATTGAAAGAACAGATGGCGATCATGCAGGAACCACCGCTGCACTGGCATCCTCTATAATTTGGCTAATCGTTAAAAATAGGTTTCAAGAAATAGAGAGCGTGCGCAAAGAACATTCCGATTGGCAAATGAACAGTATCCTGGAACAAACCCGAGAGTCTGCTTACCCTGCGAAAATGGAGTCGGGGAAAAACAGACACTATGACTGGCCTTACTTCTTCGCAGTAGCAAAAGAGCATAAACGCGAAATCGTCCTGGCAAACATTATTGCACTCATAGCCACTGTGGCGGCCATACCCATTCCCCTGTTAATGCCATTACTTGTCGATGAGGTGTTGCTTCATAAACCCGGGATGATCGTGGCTATCATCGATGGGATCACGCCCGGGGCATGGCACGGCCCGTTCCTCTATATCGCGGCCGTACTCATTGTTACGCTGTTTCTGAGAATGACATCACTCTTCCTGAACGTTTGGCAGACACGCCAATTCACTATTATTTCCAAAGATGTCATCTTCCGCATACGGCAAGCGCTGTTATCACATCTGGGAAAAGTCTCCATATCAGAATATGAAGTACTCGGCAGCGGTACGGTAGCATCCTTTTTCGTCACGGATCTTGAAACCATCGATCAATTCGTCGGAACCACCATCAGCAAATTCCTGGTTGCCGTACTGAGCATCATAGGTATTACCGTTGTGCTGCTCTGGCTGAACTGGCAACTGGCATTGTTTATCCTGTTTATGAATCCCATCGTCATCTACTTCACCATGGTGCTTGGCATGCATGTCAAGGAATTGAAGAAGAAAGAGAACAAGGCCTTTGAGGTTTTTCAACAGTCACTCAATGAAACCCTGGAATCCATTCAGCAGGTTCGTGCAAGCAACCGGGAACGCCATTATGTCTTGCAGATGATCGATCATGCCCGAGAGGTAAAAGGGAGTGGCGTTGCCTATGCCTGGAAGAGCGACGCGGCCAACCGCTTGAGTTTTGTCATATTCCTGTTCGGTTTCGATATCTTCCGTGCCGTCTCCATGATGATGGTTGTTCTCTCCGGGTTATCCATCGGCCAGATGTTTGCCGTATTCGGCTATTTATGGTTCATGATGACCCCGGTACAGGAAGTGCTCAATATCCAGTATGCCTATCACAGTGCCAATGCTGCGCTTGCGCGTGTTAACCGACTCTGCGATCTGAACCGGGAACCGGCGTATCCGCACGAGATCGATCCATTTGCTAATAAAACCACCGTTGGCATCCGGATCGAAGCACTGCATTTCGCCTACGGCAAGGCCCAGGATGTACTGAACGGCATCAACCTGAATATCGACCCTGGTGAAAAGGTCGCACTGGTCGGCGCCAGTGGCGGCGGCAAATCAACACTGGTATCCGTGTTAATTGGTCTCTATCCCTCTCGGTCCGGGATGGTTTACTACGACCACGTGCCGGCCACCCGCATCGGTCTTGAAGTTATCCGTGAAAATGTCGCCACCGTGTTACAGCACCCTGCCCTGTTCAACGATACCGTACGGAGTAATTTAACCATGGGCAAAAACCTGTCCGAAGAAAGACTCTGGCAGGCCCTGGAGATCGCACAGCTGAGACACACTATAGAGGAGATGGAGGCAGGGCTTGACACCATCGTCGGCCGTCACGGTATACGGCTGTCCGGCGGCCAACGTCAACGGCTCGCCATAGCCCGCATGGTATTGACTGATCCAAAAGTGGTTATCCTCGATGAAGCCACCTCAGCCCTTGACGCCGAAACTGAATATCAGCTGCATACGGCATTGAGTGGTTTTCTCAAAGACCGTACAACGATCATCGTTGCCCACCGTTTGAGCGCCATTAAACAGGCGAACCATGTTTATGTATTTGAGTCAGGAACGGTAAGCGAAGAGGGCAGCCACCGGGAACTGCTGTCCCGCAACGGCTTGTATGCAAATCTCTATGGCGTGAGACAATCATTGGGGTAGGGAAGGTTCAAGGTTCGGGGTTCGGGGTTCGGGGTTCAGGGTTCGGGGAGAAGGGAACAGATTTATTTTTCATGCTCGATAATCACTCGCTCCCTATTATGTCCACGCAGCACGATATGATAGGAGGTATTCCTCAATGTAATCTTCGCCTGCATTGGCATGACGCTTCTCCTTAATCGTTTTCTTCAAACATTTTGGGTCTTCAGCAGAATCTGTGGGTTGATATATAAACAGTAGCCCGTCATTCCCGTGAAAACGGGAATGACGGTATTTATGACTTGAATCCGCCTCTCTATTTAATCAGTTTCTATTCAAAAGTCTTTCTTGTTAACCCACAAATTCTGCTGAAGAGCCAACATTTTAAGTCAAAAAATAAATCTGTCCCCTTTTGCTATGGCATGATCCCCACAGATTGTTAAAACATTGCCAGTGTTGTCTCATAGGCACTTGTCACCAGCTTGTCAAGCGGCCAGGAGCGCATGGATTTATTCAGTACTTCTATGCCGTAGGGTCCTTCATAGCCTGCGTTTTGCACGGCTTTTATCAGCCCCTTGATATCGAATTCACCTTCTCCGCACAACAACCTGTGATTGACTGTCTGCTCACTCCAATCACCGCTAATCTGTGCCGGACCGTCATTGATTTCAACGCCCTTCAGATATTTCAACGGCAGCTTTTCGGTAGTGGTATTGGGTATCTTGAGTGAATGGAAATGCCATATATCTACCATTAATCCACCGTTCGCGGCGCCGGCGCCCTCGACCAGGACCAGTGCCTCATCCAGATCACCGGGCGTGCTCCACGGAATTAATTCAAACACAATATCCGTGCCGTGTTCGACACCTTCCGCACATAATTTCGAATACTCTTCGATTAATCTCTCCATGGGGCAGGGAGCGCCAATAAAATCGCCAATCTTTATATGGCGGGCTTCGAGTGTCTCGGCTGTACCCAGCAATAACTTCCTGATCCGGTCAGATTCCTTGCGTTGTTTCCCGTCGGAGAACCAGCCGGTAATGAATTCCAGTTCCACATGCTTGATCCCATTGTCATCCAGTATGTGCTTCATCTCTGTAACCGTCCGGGACTCAAGGATATGCTCGATGTCAGCGTGCCAGAAACCCATACCCCTGAAACCCGCCTTGGCACAGGCCTCAACACGGTCCCTGAAATCAAACGGGCTGTATTCCGGGCCGGTATGGGGGATCGCCCCTCCGGCGATGGTCCAGTATGAGGCCAGTAACTCGACACCGGCCCCGTGATGATTATGTGGCATATTATTTTCCTCTGGCTATTTATGTATCAAGCCTGAAGACTCCGGTCAATGATGTTCAGCAGGCGCTCAAAAGGCCACATGCATCATATAACCCCCATCAACATGCAGGTTTTGCCCAACGGTATTGCCTGACAACGGGCTTGCCAGAAATACCACCGCGGCAGCCACTTCCTCGGGTGTCCCCAGCCTGCCTATGACACACTGCCGCAGTGCATCGTCATAAACTTGTGGCGCATTCTGCTTGATATGATCCCAGGGACCCTTTTCGAAGTAGATCGGGCCCGGTGATACCATATTGACCCGAATGCCTTCCCCGGCGAACTCCTTGCTGATCTGGGATCCGTAGGCGATGAGTGCAGCCTTACATGAACCGTAGGCCACTATACCCGGAGCTTTCAGCACCTTTGACATTAGGCCGGAGATGCTGGCGATCAATACGATCGCACCTGCATCTGATTTGCGTAAGTGGGGCAGTGCGGTTTCGCAGCCATGTACCGTGCCAAGGATGTCCGTGGCAATCTCCTTTTGCCATCCCTCCTCGCCGGCCGCGACAGGCCCGGCGGAGACATTGGAAACAAATATGTCGAGACCGCCCAGTCGTTCCGCCGCAGAATCGATCCATGCCACATAGGATTCCTTTTCCGTGATATCCACAGAGTCGCCAATCGCATGAACACCTTTCTGCTTCAATTCATTGACCGCCCCGTCCACACCAATCCGGTTGCGGGCACAGATGGCAACGTCAGCGCCTTCGTCCGCGAGTAGATGGGCGATACGTAATCCGATACCTCTTGATGCACCGGTAACAATAGCCCGTTTACCCTTGATTTTCAGATCCATGTTACCCTCCGGCCTGTTTCCGCCTATGGCGTGGGAAGTTTCAGGAATTCATCTCTACAACACATAGCACCTCCCCGACCCGGGCATTCTCTTCCTCGGCGACCAGGATTTCGATTATTTTACCCTCCACCGGCGCTGCAACCTGCTGGGTGACCTTTTCAGTTTCAATCTCGTAGAGGATATCGCCTTTGCTGAATTCATCACCAACCTGTTTGTTCCATTTAACAATAGTGGCCTCCTGCATATTCATACCAATACGGGAAAGCTTAAGACTGATCTGCATTATTTATCCTGATCACCAGCGTACTACTACTGTCTCCCCAACAAACCGGTCACAACTCCGGTTATTCTGCCTGCATCGGGTATGACTGCGCGTTCTGCGTTCGGTGCATAGGGCATGGAGACATCAGGAACCGTTATCCGTTTTACCGGCGCCTGTAACGCACTGAAGCCACGATCTGCAATGACGGCGGCAATCTGGCTGGCGGCGCTGCAGCAGTCCCTTGCTTCGTCCACGATGACTGCATGCCCGGTTTTTGCCACCGAACGGAGGATCCCCTCTTCATCAAGAGGCACCAGCGTTCGGCAATCGACAACCTCTGCACTGATCCCTTTTGTTTCCAGTTCTTCCGCTGCCTTGAGTGTGGGTTTCAGCATTGTTCCCATTGTGACCAGGGTCACGTCCTTACCTTCACGCGGGACGGATACGACACCAAACGGAATGGTATAGTCGCCATCCGGCACTTCTCCGGATTCACCTCCCCGGCCTACGGCTTCAAGAAAAAACGTCGGGTTATCGTTGCGAATAGATTCTTTCAACAGCCCCTTTGCATCGGACGGAGTGGCAGGAACGATGACGTTGACGCCCCCAAGATTCATTAAAACCGGGTAGGGTGTGTCAGAATGCTGGGCCGCGTTCGAATTGCCGGCTCCATAGCCGGCAAGTACTGTGATCGGGAGCCTGATCTGACCGCCTGTCATAAGCCGCAGCTTCGCCATCTGGTTGGCGATGGCGTCGAAACCCGTATAAATGAAATTGGAAAACATCATATGCAGGATTATCCGGTATCCGGCACCGGCAGCACCGATGGCCATACCGGTTAGGGTGGCTTCGCAGATGGGAGTATTGCGGATGCGATCCGGACCGAACTTGTCGAGAATACCTTTTGTATCACCGAACATGCTGATTTCCACATCTTCGCCGTACAAAATCACCCTGGGGTCCCGCTCCATCTCTTCTATAATGGCTTCGTTGATCGCTTGTATATATCTTTTTTTAGCCATACCGGTGTCTCACGGATCCTGTGTCACAAACATCAAACTGAAAACCCGATCCTCGTCCGCCGGTTTACCGCCTTCAGCATACTCGAATGACTCATCGACAATGTGTCCGGTTTTGGTTTCTATTTCATCAATTGTGTTGTTATCGATTAGGCCCGATGAGAGCAATCGTTCCTTCATTCGATCGATTGGATCACGCTGCCGCCACTTTTCTATCTCTTGCTCTTCCCGGTAGGTTCCGCTGAGGAACTGTGCTTCAGCCTCGATATGACCATGTATCCGATAAGTCCTGGCCTCAATGAATGAGGGCCCTTCCCCTCTCCTCCCCCGCTCAACAGCGGTGGCGGAAGCTTCCGCAACGGCGAGTACATCATTACCATCCACCACGGTTACCGGTATGCCAAAGGCACGGGCGCGATCGCTGATTTCTCCCGCAGTGACGGTTGATGAAGGCGAGAATTCTGAAAACGTGTTGTGTTCGCACATAAAGATCATCGGCAAGTTCCAAAGTGTACTGATATTCAATGTCTCCATGAACACTCCCTGGTTTGCCGCACCATCTCCAAAAAAACAGACAGCAACCCGGCCATCATCATCAAGCTTCGCTGCCCAGGCCGCACCCAGAGTAATGGCCAGGCCGGCTCCAACGATGCCATTCGCCCCCATGATGCCTTTACTGACATCGGCGACGTGCATGGACCCCCCCATCCCGTGGCAGATGCCGTTATCGCGCCCATAGATCTCGGCTATCATTGTTTCCGGTGCGCCACCCTTTGCAAGGAAATGACCATGACCGCGGTGTGTGCCGGTAATCCAGTCGGAATCGTTCAACTGGGAGCATATACCGACCGCTATGGCCTCTTGTCCGATGTAAAGATGTACCGCCCCCGGTAATTTGCCTGCAAAAAACTCCTTGCTGAGCCGCTCTTCTATACGCCGGATTAATACCATCCGCTCATACATGGCCAGCTGGCACTCCGTATCGGGAATGTGTCCCCCGCTAATTGGCGTCACGGTTTTGGCCTCTTCGATTATATGGTTATTATTTTTACCGGTAATCGATGTATACACTGTATCCGGAATATATAAAAGGATATGTCGCGAAACACAGAAAGTTTCCCGACATAGTGTAAGGATTGTTCGATTCTTTATGACAGCAATATCGTGCATCCTGTGCAGCAGCCGCCCGGATTTCGCCGTGTACGGGGGGGGCGACCGCCGCTTTAGCCGGTCGCTCCTGCTTCACCTCAAATCACAGTGACCTTGGTGTCGTCCGGCTTATCCTTTGCCGGTACGCCAGCCTTCCGCGTAGGTTTCGCGTGCAACACTGGAGTAAGGGGCAGGACTGACTACAGCGCGGATTTCGATCTGCCTGTGGCGCTCGACCGTCAGTTTTTTCGATCCGCCGCCCTCTTCGCCCCACACGAGTGTGACTTCGGCGCCGATGTCGATGTCCGGATCCACCGTGGCCAGTGACAGCATGCTGCGCTCGTTGTAGGTGTAGCCGGCGAACATGGAAAAGCCGACGGTTTTCCCGTTGCTGACTATCTTGTCATAGGACGCGGAGGTGTAATTCGATAACGGCATGTCGATATATTTGTAGATATCTCCCTGTTCGAACAGGGAACTGAAGGCCTTAATGACATCTTCACTGTTCCAGGCCAAGGTCACTTTATGCCGTTGCGATTTCTTGTCCATCTCCTCAAGGGCTTCTCTGCCGATAAAATCGTGATCGAATTTAACAAAAGGTCCGTACCCAAGCGCATAAGGGGTCATATAATAGTCTTCAATATTATCGGAGGTGAAGCTGCCACCGATGGAGCCCGAACCCTCATAACCGGCCGCCGGCAACCACTCCCTGTATGACTTCATCTTCTCACCGGTATAGACCGCCGGCAGGGGTGACGGGATCCAGCCTGATTCCAGTGTGTTGGTCGCATAAGCCC
Organism: Gammaproteobacteria bacterium; assembly: GCA_046757565.1. Lineage (GTDB taxonomy): Bacteria > Pseudomonadota > Gammaproteobacteria > Eutrophobiales > Eutrophobiaceae > JBHHYN01. The sequence continues at coordinate 69,366 of JBHHYN010000001.1, forward strand.
TGGCGCCGACCTGGGCAAGCCTGAATTCCTTACCGGCTTCAATGATGGCCTCACGGATTTCCTCGCGCTCCTCGTATGGACCCCATACCTCCAGTCCCGGTGCACCGGCCATGCCATGACGCAAGGCGCGCACCTCTCTTCCCGCGATGTTGATAGAACCCATATTGAAAAACTTGATGTCCGGAAATGGCCCGCCGTTCAGTTTTTCAATGACCTGCTCGGCATTCGGTCCCTGGATCTGGTAACGGTAACTGATGCGGTTGACTGCTTTCCCTTTCGCATTACCGGGGGAACGGTCATCTTTTTTTATAGATACATCGTACCCGCCTGTCTCGGCCTGGAATTGAATCCAGTTGGCAGACGGCGCGCGGCCGACAAAAAGCAGTCTGTTCTCCTCAAGATAAAAGAGAATTCCGTCGCCAATCACGTATCCATCGTAATTACACGGCACGTACTGCTTGGCTTTATTGACCGAGAAGTTTGCGAAGGTATTGACAGCAGTATCGGAGGCCAATTTAATGGCATCGGGCCCCTCAATATAGATATCCACCATATGATGGGACTGATCGTAAAGAACGCAGGTCTCCCGCCAGGCGCGTTGTTCATCACGCCAGTTAGAGAATTCACCTGGGACCACAGGATAGACATAGGCGCCTATCTGCGAATTGCGCAACATTTCAACCGGATTACCAACTGTCTGTAACAAGCCCTCCAAGCTTTGAGTACTCATGTCTGCTGGTAACCTCCCCTGCTGAAATAAAGTTATTGGTTATGCCTGTAGATTTCGAGTCTAACACCCTTAATAATCTGTTCAGGCATATAATTTTATTTTTTTTATATCTATTTTATTGGGTCTTCAGCAGAATCTGTGGGTTGATATATAAACAGTAGCCCGTCATTCCCGTGAAAACGGGAATGACGGTATTTATGACTTGAATCCGCCTCTCTATTTAATCAGTTTTTATTCAAAAGTCTTTCTTGTTAACCCACAGATTCTGCTGAAGAGCCATTTTATTTTATCGAGAAGCGCCATCCCTATTGTTAGAGTCAGCCGGAACACATGCGTTACAACAGGTGAAGTAATCCGGTGAGGAGCTGCTCCGGCGAGGGTGGACATCCGGGGATGCGTACGTCTACGGGAATGACGTTTTCCACCGCGCCGCAACTGGCATAGGAGATCCCGAATTCACCCCCGTTGCAGGCGCAGTCGCCGGATGCAATCACGAGTTTGGGTTCAGGACAGGCGTCGTAGGTGCGCCTGAGGGCGGTTTCCATGTGTCTGGACACGGGACCCGTAACCAGTAGACAGTCGGCATGCCGGGGTGACGCGACAAAGTGAATACCGAAGCGCTCCACGTCATAGTAAGAGTTATTCAGGGCATGAATTTCAAGCTCACAACCATTACACGACCCGGCATCGACCTGGCGGATTGCCAGGCTGCCCGAAAAACGTTTGTCCAGTACCCGCTTTACTTCGATGCCAAGTCGCTCAATAGTATCGCCTTCGAGATCTGGTGCGGGATCGGTGACCACACCGGTGCGCATGATCTTTGAAAGAAGATCCAGCATGGCTACAAGTCGTGCCCTGAATAGGAGCCGTTTATGGATTTATTACAGACCGGAAAGTCCGGCACGATATTATTTTGCATCAGCAACTCCAGTGCCGGCCAGTTGAGCCAGCCCGGATCGCGGGGGAAGCAGCGTGCTATGCGGCCGTCATTCCCGAAGCGGACGTAGGTCAGGATTTCCCCGCGCCAACCTTCGATGATGCCTAGCCCCTCACAGCCGTGCTGCGGCGGGCGCCATGCCGTGTGGTGAGGAGCTTGCGGCAAGGAGTGCAGCAACTCGATGATTAACTGCAGGGAGACATGGATTTCCTCCGCCCGCACCTTGGCGCGTGCGGCGACATCCCCGGCCCGGTAGCCGGGCACACGAACCTCAAGACGATCATAGGGGGCATAGGGGGCATCGTGGCGGACGTCAAAGAACTGACCGGAGGCCTTGCCGACATAGCCAACCGTGCCGAGCTCAGCTGCGGTTTCGGGGGTCAGCCGCCCCGCCCCCATGAGCCGGTCTTCCAGTGACTCGGAGTTTTCCATGATAACGATGATCTCGGTGACCTCACTGGTCAACCGTGTGGCGGATTCTTTCAGATCGCCGGCCGCTTGCGCAGAGATATCGACCGTCGTTCCACCCGGAATGATGCAATCCATGAGCAAGCGATGACCGAACACCGCTGCATTCTCGCGTAGACACGTCTCCCGCAAGCGGCCCAACTGGTAGTAACCGAAGCCGAAGCCAACATCATTACAGATACCGCTGACATCTCCGAGGTGATTGGCAATGCGTTCACGCTCGGCCAGGATCGCCCTCAGCCAGAGGGCACGGTCCGGAACCTGCAGCCCCGTGGCGCGTTCCATGGCCTGGCAGGCTGCCCAGCTATGGGCCACTGTGCTATCGCCAGAGATACGGCCAGCCAGGCGGGAGAGGCCTTCAGCATCGCGTCCGACAGCCAGTTTTTCGATACCCTTGTGCGTGTAACCGAATCGCTCCTCCAGGTTGAGCACTATTTCGCCAACCGCCTGGAAGCGGAAGTGGCCCGGTTCGATAATACCTGCGTGTACCGGTCCCACCGGGATCTCCACGATGCCTTCTCCATGTGCCTGAATAAAGGGGTATTGGTGGTCACCGGCAGTTACCTCAACAGGGGTTGACCCATGGAAGCCGGATCGGAGAGGATACTCGGATTCACTCCAGGCCTGATGGCGGCACCAGCGCCTGCGATCCGGTTGATCCTCAAACTGGATGCCGAGCAGGTCATGGGCGTGCCGTTCCGGCCGGTCGGCGGCAGGGTAAACCGGCGCGAGTGATGGCAGGGAAACATCTTCCGCAACCTGGCTGCGGATGATCAGGTAATTGCCATCCAGTTGCAGGCAAGAGAAGGCCTCCAGGCCGTGACCGGTTTCCTGTGCCCAGAAACCTGACCAGCGCATGCCGGCACTCTTCGCCGCCATGGCCAGTTCCCGCCACTGGGAGGGTTCTACCTCCAAGACCAATGCGGGTGCCAGTATGGATCCATCGACGGGATCCAACGCCAATCTGTTTTCGCGGCAGGCGGCCAGCAAGGGTCTCAGTGCCGGGTAATTTTTCATAGCAGTCCAGTCCCGCTGATAAGCCGGGTTGCCTCGTTGAACCAGTGTGACAGGAACGGCGGTATGGATATCCCCAGCCATAATACCAGGGCCAGATGCAGAGTCGCCGGCACGGGATTGAGGGACAGGGCATGCTGTTTTTTGGGGAGGTGACCGAATACCATTGGCTGCACATGGCGGAACATGCCTGTGAAGGCGACAACAAGACCCGCCAGCAGAGGGATGCTCAACCAGGGCCAGCTCTTCACTGTTGCGCTGAGTAACAGAAATTCACTGGTGAATATACCAAAGGGCGGGAATCCGGCAATGGCGATGCAGCCGATGAGCAGGCCCCAGCCCACGGCCGGTTGGGTGCGAATCAGACCATGGATGTGGTCGATACGTTGTGTCCTGGCGATCTGGATTGCGTGTCCTACCATAATAAACAGGGCGGATTTCGTTAAGGAGTGTACGGCCATATGCAGCAGTGCCGCAAAGGTCGCCAGGGGGCCACCCAGACCGAAGGCAAACGTCATCAGGCCCATATGTTCAATCGAAGAGTAGCTGAACAGGCGTTTGATATCTCTCTGTCGATGCATAAACAGGGCGGCGACTACGAAGGAGAGCAGGCCAAAACCCATCATCAGGGCACCGGTCAAATACGGCCCATACACCGTACCCGATGTGAGCGCCCCATCGGCTATGATCTTCACACGGACCACGGCGTACAGGGCAATATTCAGCAGCAGCCCGGAGAGCATGGCAGACATCGGTGTCGGGCCTTCAGAGTGGGCATCCGGCAACCAGTTGTGCAGTGGCACCAAGCCTATTTTAGTGCCATAACCGACCAATATGAACATAAAGGCCAACGCCACCACAACAGGCTCAAGCTGTCCGGCATATTGGTAGAGGACCGTCCATTGCAATGCCTGATCGGGATCGGGTACCACCCGGGCGGCGGCAAAGTAAAGCAAAACCGTCCCGAACAGCGCCTGGGCGATGCCCACACCGCACAGAATGAAGTACTTCCAGGCCGCCTCGATGGATTCCGGTGTCCGGTGCAGGCTCACCAGCAGCACCGTTGCCAGGGTGGCCCCCTCAGTGGCCACCCACAGCACGCCGAGATTATTCGTGGCCAGAGCCAGCAGCATGGTAAACAGGAATCCCTGGAAACCGGCATGGTACAGACGCAAGCGAAAGGGCGTGACCCGCTTGAGATGCAGTTCATGGATCATATAGGGACCGGAGAAGACGGCGGTTGAAAGCGCTACCAGCGAGGTCAGGAGAATGAGGTATACGTTGAATTCATCCACATACCACTGTTCAGCGTGAATCGTGCCATTTTCCAGGACCGCCCAGGCCAGCCGGATTGAGGCCCCGAATCCCGCGGCTGTGGTAACGATATTGATCCCGGTGCCGGTCCTCGGACTTTTGACCATTGCCAATACCAGTATCCCTGCGGCCGGTATCGACAGCGTCCAGAGGAGGATCGCACTCATTCCTCGATCTCCGTCAACAGATTAAGTTGATCCACATCAAGTGTCTCGATACTGTCTCGCATGTGGAAGAAGAACACACCAAAGATCACTGCTGCGACCAGTACATCGAAGGCAACACCGAGTTCGACAACCATCGGCATGCCATGGGTGGCCGTCACAGCGGCAAAAAACAGGCCGTTTTCCAATGACATAAATGCCACGACCTGGGTAATCGCCTTGCGCCGCGTGACCAGCATGAGCATGGCGATCAGGACCAGCGCCAGGCTGATGGCAATGGAGTTACTGGTAATCGACAGCGTGAACTGTTTGATCGGAAGCACCACGTCGTAACTAAAGATGACGATGGAACTGGCGGCCATCAGTATGATCCCGGGCCGTATCACAGCATCGAACTCCCTCAAAATACCCAGTTTCCGGGCTTGGCGGGCGAGCAGCCACGGAATGAAGAATACCTTCAGTACCAGCGTTAAGCCGGCGGAGATAAAAAGGTGTGTCAACCCGGTGTCCCAGGCAACCAGGGCGGTCACGATCGAGATCAGCAGACCCTGCCAGGCAAATACCCGGATGGTGGCGACCACGCGCGACTGGGCAAGCAGGGCAAATGACGTCACCAGGACCAGGGCGGCCAGGGTCTGGATGGTTTGTTCAACCAGGGACAGGTCGGCATAAACGAACATCACTGTCCCTCCAGCATAATAAAGCTGAGCATTGAGATGAGCGCCAGGGTAAAAGCGACGGCAAGAAAGGTGGGTACCCGGAACAGCCGCATCTTTGCCATGACTGTTTCGCCCACTGCCATACAGGTGCCGAGCAGGGCCAGCTTGCCCGTCATGGCAAGAATCGCCCGTCCCAACGCTCCCGGCTCCAGGCTCTGGCTGATCCCCCACGGGAAGAATAGATTGGCGATGAGCACAGCGTATAGCGTGAATTTTATCTGTGCGGCCAATTCCATCATCGCCAGATGCCGGCCGCTGTATTCCAGGATCATCGCCTCGTGAATCATGGTGAGTTCCAAATGGGTGGCGGGATTGTCCACCGGGATGCGTCCGGTTTCGGCAATGGCAACGAGAACCAGCGCCAGCAAGGCCAGCAACAGTGAAGGACGCAACGCCAGTCCATGATTTAATGTGTAGGCGATGATGCTGGAGAGGTTGGTGCTGGAGGCCAGCATGGCAAGGGTAAATACCACGATGAGCATGGCGGGTTCGGCCAACGCCGAGATAGTCATCTCGCGGGATGCCCCCAGGCCACCGAAACTGGTGCCCACATCCAGCCCGGCGAGGGCAAGGAAAAATCTGCCCATGGCGAACATCCCCACCAGGACGATCGCATCAGCCATCGCAGCCATGGGGTTCTCGACTACGAGGAATGGAATGATCGATGCCGCTATGATGGTCGTTCCGCAAACAATATAAGGGGCCACACGGAATACAGGAGAGGCCGTTTGGGCGAGGACAACCTCTTTGCCGAGCAGACGGCGCAGGTCGCGGTAGGGTTGGAGCAGTACAGGGGGTTGCCGGTTTTGCAGGATGCACTTGATGCGTTTCACCCAGCCGGTGAACAGAGGCGCCACGGCTACGAACAGTGCCGTTTGCACCAGTACCAGCAGCCAGGCGCCCGGACTCAGGTAATCAGCCATAGCAGCAGCACGAGTGTCAGAAATGAATAGGTCAGGTAATGACGCAGGTGACCGGTCTGGATCCAGGAGACCCGGCGTGCCGCGGCTTCAATCAGCCGTTCCACCGGCAGGTAAATAGTGTTCCAGCTGATATCGTCCACCTGGATCCTGTAAATCAGTTCGGAAGGGCGTGTCGTTAAACGGCTGTCCATGTTGCGGATTTTTTCCTCATGTGGACTCAACATGGCACGGAATACGTGCCGGATAGGCATCGTGAACGATGTGGAGGAGTACTGCATGCGTGGCGTCAAGGGACCGAAGCCACAATCCCAGGCGTCCCTTCGCGGTACCGGCTTGATTTGTCTCCGTTTATGCAGGAAAAGATAAACGCCGGCCCATATACCAAGCGCAAGCAGGATACCGATCAGGATAAGCGGCGCGCTGTAACTGGCGATGTGCGGATCAATCGGCGTCAACCACAACCAGCCCTGGCGCGTTGCTGCAGAGACACCATGGCCGGTGAGATCCGTGGTGACATGACTCAGCGCGATAACAGTAGTGGTCGGCAGCACCCCGAACAAGAGACACAGGAAAGCGAGTAATCCCTGGGCCGTGTTCATGCCCACTGACGCCTTCTCTGCTTGACGGACATTCCGGGTCCGGGGCTGACCGAGAAAGGCAATCCCGTAGACTTTGACGAAACAGGTCGCTGCCAGGGCGCCGGTCAGCGCCAACATCGCAGCAGTGATAGGGATCAGTGCGCGTAATACGCCACTCTCCAGACCGCTGGCCTGCAAGGCTGTCTGAAATGTCAGCCATTCTGAAACAAATCCGTTAAACGGGGGCAGGGCCGAGATGCTGATGCAACCGATGAGAAAAAACAGGGCCGTCCAGGGCATGTAATGTATCAGGCCGCCCATGCGTTCGAGGTTGCGTTCATGAGCACGCTGCAGCACGGCGCCTGCCCCGAGAAACAGCAGGCTCTTGAAGAGGGCGTGATTGAGGGTATGGTACAGCGCTGCAATCAGTCCGAGCGCACCAAAAGCAGGCAGGCCAATGCTGAAGAAGATCATGGACAGGCCAAGGCCGATATAGATGATGCCGATATTCTCCACGGAATGGTAGGCAAGCAGGCGCTTGAGATCATGTTGCATGAGCGCATACAACACGCCATACAGGGCCGTGATACTGCCTATGCCAAGCAGGACGACGCCCCAACCCCAATGGAATTCACCAATAAGATCGAAGCTGGCGCGAATGAAACCATAGACGGCCACCTTGAGCATGACCCCCGACATCAGGGCGGAGATGTGCGATGGGGCCACCGGGTGGGCCTCGGGCAGCCACACATGCAAAGGGACGATGCCCGCCTTCGTGCCAAATCCGATCAGGGCGAGTCCGAAGGCGGTTGCCGCCCAGAACGGGGTGAGTTGGGTGTCACGCATCGCCTCGAAGGTGAAATCGCCGGCAAAGGCCGCCAATACCCCGAAGCTCAGCAGGATAAGCAGCGCACCGAGCTGCGCCATCAGGAGGTAGAGTATCGCTGCACGCCTGTTGGCACTCTCCTGGTGTTCATAGGCCACCAGAAAGTAGCTGGATACCGACATTAATTCCCAGGCGACCATGAAGGCGTAGGCATCATCCGCCAGGACGACGCCTTGCATCCCTGTGATGAACAGGCCGGTAGTGAACCCCAGGACCGACAGTGAGTAGTCGCTGTGGATGTACTCACGCACATAATCAGGGGCATAGAGACTGACCGCGACAGTGATAATGCCGATGACACCCAAGAAAAATCCTGCCAGCGAATCGAGCCGCAGATGCCATTGCAGCCAGGGTAACCCAAACGGAAGATGTTCTGAAAATCCCGGACCACCGCTCAGTACGATGATACTTACCACTACCGATGCAATACCGGACACGGCAAGCAACGGGAATACCAGTGCGCGCAGCGTCGCAGGATAACGATCAGCAACGAGCGCTACCGCGGCGGAGGCGAGCGTAGCGCCGATGGAGATGGAAACCAGTATCTCGGAGAGGGGCAGCATAAAGCGTCGGTTTACGCCCTGAGTCGAACGCCGCGGCCGCCTTCAGGGCTGGTGGCGCCCGCCTCGAGCAGAACGACGCCGTTTCGTTGTAACGCTTCCACCACTTTGACGAGGGTGTCGACATTGCCCCGCACAGTACCGTCGCTGGCCTCCATCCGCTGGATGGTCGGCAGCGACACCCCGGCTGCCTCCGCCAGTTGACGCTGGTCCCAGGCCAACAGTGCACGGGCCGCCTTCATCTGTTCCGCACTAATCATGGTTAAACTTTAAATAATTGATGTGATATATATTAATTATAATATATATAATTAGATAAATATAACTGTTATTATAATATAATATACATTACTATTAATGTAAAATACATACTTCATCCGTGATGAGTCCTCACTACCGGCCATTGCCCTGCATGGGGCAGCCAGAAAAACTACCGGTAAAGCGCTTTTTTATGGATTGCGTAGTAGTTTAATGTCTTTTTCACCGCATTGATGACACCACGGGGGGTGATAGTGGCCCCGCTCAGCTGATCGAATTCCCCGCCATCGCTGACTACGGCCCAGGCCTGGTCCGGCGTATTTTCCAGTGAATGGTGAGTGAAACCGAGGATCCAGTGCGACTTGTGCTGATCGATTCTGTCGCCCAGACCTTCCGTCTCTTTATGTTTATGCACACGCACACCGGTTAACTCCCCGTTGCGGGCAATCCCCACGGCGAGTTCAATAAGGCCATTATAACCCCTGGCGATAACGGGCATAAATACCACACCGGCGGGTGTTCCCTGGTTCCTGGCGCGAAAGACTGAAACCGGCGCGGCACTGCCAAGAAAAGTGGGATCGGTCACTTCAATGCGGTCCTTCAGGAGATCATTCGTATGGGTAAGCGGCATGACCTCGTTGATCAAGGCCAAGGCCGCCCGTTCTCTGTTCGCTGCGATGCGGTCACGGGTGGCCTTGTGTGCCAGGGTAATCAGTAGTGCACAGAGAATAGCCAGGATCAGTAACGGAATCAGGTCATACAGCGGCGGTTTTCCAGGTTCAGGGATCAAAGAGCGTCCTCTCCCAGCACCCTTGGCCGGGTGTAGCGGTTTATCAGTGGGACGGCGGAGTTCAGGAGCAATACAGCGAAGGCAATGCCATCTGGATACCCGCCCCAGGTGCGAATGGTAAAAATCAGTACACCGATAAGCACGCCATAGATCAGGCGCCCCTTCGGGGTCGTTGCGGCGGTCACCGGATCGGTAGCGATAAAAAATGCGCCCAGCATGGTGCCGCCGGCAAACAGATGAAACATCGGGCCGGCATAGGTTTCAGAATCGTACAGATGAAACAGGAGGCTGGCGGCAAAGAGACCGCTGAGCACGGCCACCGGGATACGCCATTTAATGATGCGCATGCACAACAAGGCGAAGCCTCCCAGCAAAAGCGCCATGTTCACCCATTCCCAACCCTTGCCGGCAAGCGTGCCATAGAGGGGAGCGGTACGGATCTCCGAGACCATCATCATCAGCCCCAGTTGCGATTTCATGTGGTTCAGGGGAGTGGCCCCACTGATGGCATCAAGCGGATTGCCGGCAGCCGCGTGTCCGCTGAATATCAGCGTTACATAGTCACTGATACCCGGCATGCTGCCGGATACGCCTGTTGCCGGCGGCCAGAGATTCATTTGTGCGGGGAAACTGAGGAGGACAAAGACATAGCCTGCCATGGCGGGATTGAAGGGGTTAAAGCCAATGCCACCATAAACATGCTTGGCAATAATCACGGCAAAGCCGATGCCAATGAAGCTGATCCACCAGGGAGTAAACGGCGAGATGGTGAATGCAAACAGCAGGGCCGTCACCAGTACGCTGCCATCCTTCAAGAACAGGGCTACCTGTTTATGCCGTAACCTGAGCATGATGTATTCAATGCCGTAAGCGAATACCACCGCCAGCAGGCATTGGATCACGATCCCCCATCCGAAAAACCAGATATAGCAAAACAGTCCGGGCAGCAAGGCCAGGCAGACACGAAGCATCATGCCGGACACGGAAGAACCGTCATGCCTGTGCGGCGCGGGGATAAAATCGTTACTGCTCATCGCTGTCTTTGGGATGCCGGAGTGATTTGCACCGCGCTCTGGTGCGTGCAACCGCCGCTTTTATATATGCCTTTTTCTCATTCACATCGGCGGCTTCATTCCCGTTGCCGTTGTGATTGTTGTTGATTTCACCACCCTGTTTTTCTTTTTCGAGTCTGCGTTTTTTTTCCAGAAAGCGGGAGTGTGCATGGTCTGCACCCCTGCTTCTGCGTTCAGCAGCGGCTATTTGCGATTTTGCATAACGATAATACTGTACCAGCGGTATATGGCTCGGGCAGACGTAGGCGCAGCAGCCGCATTCAATACAATCAAACAGGTGGTAACGCTGGATGGCGTCAAAATTATCGGATCGGGCATGAAAAAAGAGTTGTTGCGGCTGGAGTCCTATGGGACAGACATCGACGCAGTTGCCACAGCGGATACAGGGCATCGACTGCGATCGTGCTTCGTCCTTTTTAATAAGGATGCAGTTCGTTGTTTTGATAATAGGGATATCAGGATTGCGGATGTGCATTCCCATCATGGGGCCGCCGAGGATAATCCTGCAATCGTGATGATCTTCGTACCCGCATTTCTTCAGGCAGTCCTTTACGGGCGTGCCGAGCAGCACCTGCAGATTACGCGGCTTTTCTACGGCGCCGGTTACAGTAACATAACGGGAGACAACCGGTTCGCCCCGTGTCACGGCACGAAACACGGCGGCAGCCGTGGCGACATTGTGCATCACAATGCCGGCATGGATCGGCAAACCGCCACTGGGCACCTGTTTCCCCGTCAGGACCTGAATAAGTTGTCTCTCGCCACCGGCAGGATATCGGGCCGGCACCCGCACCAGCTCAATATCGTCATCTACCAGTTTCTCCAATGCCCGACAGGCCTCCGGCATGTCATCTTCAACGGCTATGACGCAATGCCTGGCTTGCACGGCATGACGTATCATCCGGGTGCCGGCGACGATATAACCGGCCTTTTCCCGGATCAGGCGATCATCACAGGTGATGTAGGGTTCGCACTCGACGCCGTTAATGATTAATGTATCCACAGCGCCTGCCACCCCTTCATTAATTTTTACGTGGGTGGGGAAACCGGCCCCGCCAAGCCCGGTAATCCCACACTCCCGAATAACCGCCTGCAGCGCTTTCGGATCTACCGATGCATACTCATGGGTGGGCTTGATATCAAACCATTCATCTTTACCGTCCGTTTCAATCACAATGCATGGGGCTTCGAGTTCAGCCGGGTGGGGCACGGGGTAATTGCCGATATCGATGATTTTGCCCGAGGTGCTGGCATGCAGTGGCACGCTGACGTAGCCGTTTGCACGGGCAATGATCTGTCCCTTTAATACCTTGTCTCCGATTGATACTACCGGTTCCGAGGCAATACCGATATGCTGTTGCAGGGGAAGGATGATCTTTTCAGGCAGTGGGTGTAGTAAGGAAACCTCATTGGCCGATAGATGTTTATGGGTTTCCAGCCGCAATCCCCCGGGGAATGAATGCAGTTCCCGGCTCATCCTGTATACTCCGCTGAAAGATGTGGTTTTGACCAAATCCATTTTTTGATGTCCGTATCCGCCGTCACCATGGTAATACAGTCTACCGGGCAGGGCTCAATGCATAATTCGCAACCGGTGCAGAATCCGGCGACCACAGTATGCATCTGTTTGGGAGCGCCGATGATTGCATCAACCGGACAGGCACGGATGCATTTGACACAGCCGATGCATGCCTGCTCATCGATAACGGCGACGCTCGACTGTTTCTGGGCACCATAGGCGGGATCAGGATGTTTCGGATCCCGGCCAAGGAGTTCCGCAATCAGCCTGATGGTTACCGTCCCGCCGGGCGGACATTGATTGATATCCGCTTCACCTCTGATGATCGCCTCTGCATAGGGCCGGCAACCTGGATAGCCACACGCCTGGCACTGGGTCTGTGGTAACAGCCTGTCGACCATTTCGGCGAGACCGGTATCGCGGGTGTCGTGTTTCCGTGCCGGATAAACCAGCAGGAATAAACAGGCAAGCACTAGCGGCAGCAGCACCAGCACCAGGATAAAAACGAAATCATGCATTACAGGCTGACGATACCGGTAAATCCCTTAAACGCCATGGCGATGATCCCGAGTGTGATTAGGGTAATGGCAGCACCCTGAAACGGCCCGGGTACATCGTCAACCGCAATACGATAGTGCATGGCCGATAGCATGATGATGGCCAGACCGAATCCGGCGCCTGCCCCCAGCCCGAAAAACAGGGACCCCATCAAACCGTGCGCCTGCTCTATATTCAGCAGCGCAACACCCAGACCCGAAGTGTTGATGAGTGTCAACGGGATAAAGACCGCGACTCTTTCATGGATCACGGGGTTTACCCTCTGAAGCACTTTTTCTCCAAGCAAAACAGTCAAGGTAATGATGAAAATAAAACTGAGGGTTTGCAGGTATTCCAGCCCGAGGGGAACAAGTACAAGGTTTCTGAACGGATAACTGATCAGGGCGGCAAGCGTCAGCACACAAATCATTGCAGAGGACATCCCTATTGCCGTTTCCAGTTTTCGCGACATGGCAATGGCGGGGCTGACCCCCAACAGATAGTCGAAGATAAGATTATTGACCAGGCAGGCCCCGATAAAAATTACAGCAAAGTCCGACATGTGGCCGCTACCCGGTTCATTCGATTATTACTTGATGCGCATACCTGGAACGGCTCCGCTGTCCGGGCTGAGAATAAAAATGTCTTTACCTCCGGGTCCGGCGGCCAGCACCATCCCCTCCGACAGACCAAAGCGCATCTTGCGGGGCGCCAGGTTGGCCACCATGACGGTCAGGCGGCCTTCCAGTTCTTCAGGGGCATAGGCGGCCTTGATACCGGCAAACACATTGCGTGTCTCGCCGCCGATATCGAGGCTGAGTTGTAATAATTTGTCCGCTCCTTCCACCTGTTGTGCCCTGACAATACGGGCAACACGCATATCTACCCTGGCGAAGTCGTCGATACCGATCTCGGCGGCGATCGGGTCCTCATTCAGGAACGTATTATCAGTTTGCGGATTGCCGTTATTATGTTGTCCCGACAGATGTTCTTTACTCTCTTCAATCATGGCATCTATGCGCTCCTTCTCCACCCGCGTCATAAGCGGTTTGAATGGATTGATGTTGTGGTCAAGTAATGGGGTATGGATATCGTCCCAGGAGAGTGGATCGATGTTGAGAAAGGCCTCCGCCTTTGCCGCCGTAACAGGCAGAACAGGTTTGAGGTAGGCAATCAACAGCCGGAAGCAATTCAGGCCCATACTGCAAACAGCCTGTAACTCTTCCTCTCTTCCTTCCTGTTTGGCAATCAGCCAGGGTTTATGTTCATCGATATACTGATTCGTCCGATCGGCCAGTGTCATGATCTCGCGCATGGCGCGGGAATATTCTCTTGCCTCATACGCCCCGGCTATAGATTCATGGACGGACTGGAATTCATGCAGCAACGACTCATCGTGGATCATGGCGCTGAGTCTGCCATTATAACGTTTATTGATGAATCCGGCGCAGCGGCTGGCGATATTGACGACCTTGCCGACCAGATCGGCGTTGATGCGTTTCAGGAAATCATCAAAGTTGAGATCGATATCATCCACCCCGCCGCCCAGCTTGGCGGCAAAGTAATAACGCAGGTATTCAGGATTGAGATGATCCAGATAGGTCCGCGCCTTGATAAAGGTACCGCGGGATTTGGACATTTTCTGGCCATTGACCGTGAGAAACCCGTGCACGAACACAGCGCTGGGTGTGCGGAAACGGCTGCCATGCAGCATGGCCGGCCAGAACAGGGCGTGGAAGTACATGATGTCCTTGCCGATGAAGTGGACCATCTCTTTGTCGCTGCCGGCATCCACAAAGGAGCCAAAATCCAGTCCCCGTTTGTCACACAGATTTTTAAAGCTGGCCAGATAGCCGATGGGCGCGTCCAGCCAGACATAAAAATATTTGCCGGGCTTGCCTGGGATCTCGAATCCAAAATAAGGGGGTTCACGGGAGATGTCCCATTCCCGCAGCCCCGCCTCGAACCATTCATCCAGCTTGTTAATCACCTCCGGCTGGAGGTGGCCCGCACGGGTCCATTGGCGCAACATGGGTTCAAGCTCCGGGAGTTTGAAAAACAGGTGTTCCGACTCCTTCTCCACGGGTGTTGCCCCGGAAATCGCCGAAACCGGGTGAATCAGATCGGTCGGTGAATAGGTCCGGTTACAGACCTCACACTGATCCCCGTATTGATCCTGGGCATGACAATGGGGGCATTCCCCCCGGATATACCGATCCGGCAGGAATACCTTCCTGACGGGATCATACAGTTCCTTAATGGTCCTGCTGGTTATATGGCCCGCATCCCGTAACCGTGCATAGATGAGATTGGACAATTCCCGGTTCTCATCCGAGTGGGTGCTGTGATAGTTATCAAAATCGACGGTGAAATCAGCAAAGTCCCGTCGATGGGCTTCACCGACCCGTTCGATCAGTTGTTCCGGGGTGACGCCGTCCTGTTCGGCGCGGAGCATGATAGGGGTGCCATGGGCATCGTCGGCACAGACGTAATAACAGTCGTGGCCGAGCATCTTCTGGAAGCGTACCCAGATATCTGTCTGGATATACTCGACCAGATGGCCGATATGTATCGGACCGTTGGCGTAGGGCAAGGCGCTGGTGACCAGTAGCTCTCTTTTTTTATTCGTCATTTTTATTACTTGATGAACAGGCCGGGTAAGTTATCATTTATAGAGGTAAGCGTGAAGCAGAGTAGGTGAAGCGCGGGGCGGTAACAGGTAAGATAGGCACTTCCTTCATTAAATTGGAATGACGGGCATTATGTCAGAATTTACTCGAGACCAGATAGAGGCGGCATTGGCCGGGATTCAGGACGTTAATCTTGGCAAAGACCTGATGTCGGCAAACGCCGTTAAACAGATTGATATTACAGATAACTCAGTGAATGTGTCCCTGCAACTCGGCTATCCTGCCAATGGCTACAGGGAGGAACTGATCTCAGCGGTAAAAACCGGGCTTGCGGCCGTGGAGGGCGTATCTGCGGTCAATGTAGAGGTAACATTCAATATTATTTCGCATTCGGTCCAGCAAGGCGTCAAACCGCTTGCCAACATCAAAAACACCATCGCCATCGCTTCCGGCAAGGGAGGAGTAGGCAAATCTACTACCGCTGTCAATCTGGCCCTGGCCCTGCAGGCAGAAGGCGCTAATGTGGGTATTCTCGATGCGGACATCTACGGCCCCAGTCAGCCACGCATGCTGGGCTGTCACGCCAAACCCGAAAGCCCTGACGGCAAGTCGATAGAGCCTAATATCAGCTACCGCATGCAATCCATGTCGATCGGTTATCTGGTGAATGAAGAAGATCCGATGATCTGGCGCGGACCCATGGTGACCTCGGCACTGGAGCAGCTATTGAACGATACCAACTGGAGCGATCTGGACTATCTGATCATAGACCTGCCGCCGGGGACCGGGGACATACAGCTAACGCTCTGCCAGAAGGTGCCGCTGAGCGGGGCCATTATTGTCACCACCCCCCAGGACATCGCCCTGCTTGACGCCAGGAAGGGACTCAAGATGTTTGAAAAGGTGGATGTCCCGGTGTTTGGCATCATTGAGAACATGAGTATTCACATCTGTAGTGAATGTGGCCATGAAGAACCCATCTTCGGCGCCGGCGGCGGCCGGCAGATGTCCGAGCAGTATAATGTTGCGTTACTCGGGGCGCTGCCACTGGATATCAGTATCCGTGAAGGGGTCGATAATGGCCGGCCGACCGTAGCCATGGATCCCGACTCGAGGATCGCCGGGATTTACCGGGACATCGCCCGCAAAGCGGCTGCCGGGTTATCCGTGCGGGCAAAAGATTACAGCGCCCGGTTTCCCAGGATAGTGGTGGAGAATAAATAGGGGGAAAGTGGGCGCCACACCACGCCTTTGCCGGGAGTCACCCGTCACTTGCGCGTTAGGGGCACGAACAGGTTCACTTTTAACAACTGACCAATGACAATTAAATCAGACAGATGGATACGCCGTATGGCAAAGGAACAGGGCCTGATCGATCCCTTTGAACCCAATCAGATTAAACGGAATGGATCGGATCGCCTGGTTTCCTATGGCACATCGAGCTATGGCTACGACGTGCGCTGTGCGCCCGAATTCCGGGTTTTTACCAATATCAACTCCGCCATCGTCGATCCCAAGGCCTTCGACTCCAGCAGTTTCGTCGATGTTAATGCCGATGTCTGTATTATTCCCCCCAACTCATTTGCCCTGGCCCGCACCATTGAATATTTTCGCATTCCCCGCAATATCCTCACCATCTGCCTTGGCAAGTCTACCTACGCGCGTTGTGGAATTATCGTCAACGTGACGCCGCTGGAGCCGGAGTGGGAGGGCCATGTGACCCTGGAGTTTTCCAATACCACACCCCTGCCTGCCAAGATCTATGCGAATGAGGGTGTTGCCCAGGTTATCTTCATCGAATCGGATGAGGAGTGCGAGACATCCTACAAGGACCGTCGCGGCAAGTATCAGGGCCAGACGGGTGTTACCCTGCCGAAGACGTAAAGGAAGCAAACACGGAATCCGGATTTCCTGTATTCGAGTATCAGGGCCTTGCACACAAATCACTTTTCGTAATTCACCAATCACAAGTCACTGCAGTGATAACCATGAACCTTGAACTTTGAACCTTGAACCTTGAACTTTGAACCTTGAACTTTGAACCTTGAACTTTTTTTGTTACATCCCGTCCAGCGGACTGCGTACCCCGCGTCCGCCCTTGTTCAGGACGTGGGTATAGATCATGGTGGTATTAACGTTCGCATGCCCCAACAGTTCCTGTACGGTACGTATATCGTAGCCGTTTTCCAGTAAATGTGTCGCAAAGGAGTGTCGACACATGTGACGTGATATGTTTCATAATTCCAGTGATCCACAAGAAGAAACACAACCACCAGGAGAGAGAAATGCGCAAAAAACGCAG
>JBHHYN010000002.1:0-83344 GCA_046757565.1 Gammaproteobacteria bacterium
ACAAGTGACGGGTAATCCTGATCGGATGATTTTTTCTTATAACTTATAACTTGTGACTGCTTCTAATCGCACCACTGTTTTATATATAATTCTGCCCTGCTCTCGACTCTGGTGCGTTCCTGGTCACTCAATATGTGGGGTTTTGAGGCATCACCGCTGTCTTCATAGAGAAAGCTTGCGTTACGTGTCTCTTTCAGATTTTTTTTTGCCAGCACACAATTGGCTTCGCGCTTTTTCTTCTCTTCCCTGGCGTTAGCCTGATTTATTTTTTTCTCCTGACGATCTTCATCATAGATTTCCAGCAGACGGCGTTGTTTTTCCAGTCGCTGCTGAAGTCCGGAATTATGCCCGGGCGCCTTCTTGATTTTGATCTTTTCGGCGGCCGTGTTGGTGGGATGATCGCCATAATGTACATAACCGTCCCTGTCCGTCCATTTATAGATCTCCGCGGATACCGGGGGAGTGTGCGTGAAGCTGGTAATCAGAAGATAGAGCAGGAAAGATGAGACCAGGGTATTCTTCACGAAAGTCCTGATCGGAGTTATGGTGTGTATTCGCTGTTTTACCGATAGCATGTCTTGACCGGTTCAGGATCAATTTTACTGAAAGCAGTAGTTGTTTCAGATTCGATTAATATGTATGAACAATAATCGGGAAAAATGTTCCTTAACTGATCTGATGTGCTCCCGGCGCTGAGGATCAGGAAGGTGCGTAGGGAAATTTTACAGCATACAGGCACTACCGGTACCGGGAAAGAGTGGTGGAGGTTAACACTAGCGCCTGGTATTGCAGGCCAGCCCTGCGCGATCTTTGCGATTCCTTGGTGCAATATACGGGCTAGCGCTCCAGATATTGCAGTTTGTCTTTGACGTCCTTCCATTCGTCCGCATCTTCCGGCGGGTCCTTCATCTCATTGATAACAGGCCATACCTTGGAAAGTTCGGCATTCAGCTCTATGAATTGCTGTTGTTCTTCGGTCACGTCATCTTCCGATATGATGGCCTCGACCGGGCATTCGGGTTCACACAGGGTACAATCGATACACTCATCCGGATCGATGACCAGCATATTGGGTCCTTCATGAAAGCAGTCGACGGGGCAGACTTCGACGCAGTCCGTGTATTTACATTTTATACAAGCTTCAATAACGATAAATGGCATGGTCTATTACCTGTTGTCAATCCATAATTTGAAGAGCGCATAATACTCTTTAACGCATTTCAGAAAAAGTGTGTTTTTATTTATCATTTTCGCCGGGTTTATCACGCTTGAAAGGGCCGGCAGGATCACGATCCACTTGCTTGATTTTCTGCATCAACCAGATCGATAACTCCATCCACCAATGTTTTTCCCCGGCTCAGATGTACGATACTGAATCCCTGCTCGATAATAAGGGACTGTATGTGTAGTTGAAACTGGTCGGCCTGTGGATTGACAAAATGCAAGGTTATCCTTTCCTGGTTTGATTTGTCCGGAATAATTTCAGTTATTTCAGGAAGTTGTGATAAAGCAGCGAGTAGTGTCCGGGTCGGCTTGCGCTCCAGCGTCAGGTTCAGGGTATCGTTTTTGCCGGCGAGATCGGCTATCTCCGTGCTGGCGATCAACTTTCCTTTATCCATGACGATAATTGTTGTGCAGATGTCCTCGATCTCGTACAGATTATGGGAACTGACAATAAAGGCCGTATTGTTGCCGGCGGACTGAATAAAACCACGAATGTCATTGGCCGCCACCGGATCGAGTCCGGCCGTCGGCTCGTCCAGCAGGACAAGTTGCGGCGCACCGATAAACGCCTGGACAATGGCCAGCCGTTTGCGTTGTCCATAGCTCAATGTTTCCGGCTTCCTGTGGGCATAGTCCATATTCCTGAATCGTTCAAGCAGACCGGCTATTTCAAGCCTGGCCTCCTGCCTTGTCAGTCCCTGTAAGCGTGCAAAATAGTGTAACTGGGGCAGTACCGGCACCCCTTTTTTGAAGTTGGCGTCCTGTAACAGAATCGTGATTTTTCCCTTGATCTCCGCAGCAGTGGGGGACAAACCCAAAACCTTGACCGTACCCGAACTCGGAGTGATGGCCCCGCAGAGGATGGAGAGTAATGTCGTTTTGCCGGCGCCGTTTTTCCCAACCAGTCCTGTCGGAGCATGCCTGTCGAGACTCAGGTTTATTTTATCCAGGGCAATGGTCGATCCGTAGCGTTTACAGAGACTCCGGAGTTCAATAACGGGCGCCATCAGAAATTCCTTTTCCTGAATATGGCCCAGGCCAAAAAGCCAAAAATGAAGGTGTAAGCGGGCAGGCTCGCAAGCGCCATGGATCGGGCCATGGGGTCGTTACTCACCAGATCCGGTCTTATACCGCTTGGCAGCAGGTAGGCGAAGAGATTGGTGTCGGTCAAGGTATGATTGGCAATAAAAATACACACCAGAATCGCCACATAACCAACCATGCCCAGCAGCAGGGCGGCAATGGCGGAATGTGCCATGGTTGAGACGATGGCCATACAGGCCAGGTACGGAGTGCTGTATAAAATCACGACCAGGATGATCTGAATTGTATAGAGCAGCGCCTGGCCAAGGGGGGCCGCCTCGATGTATATGGATATCAACATGGCTGCTATCCCTGCGATCGCTAATAACAGGGCCGTCAGCAGAAACGTACTGAGAAACCGCGCCAGAAAAATTTCAATGCGCCGGCTACGGCTGATAAGGAAGCGGAAGTAACCATTGCTTATATCGGAAGCGTACATATCGTTGGCGGCCAGGGCGGCGAAAAACGGCGCCGTGTAGAGGGCGATAAGAAGAAATGTCGAAAGAGTGGGAGGATGATCGATAAAAAGCCGGGTGAGAAGATCCAGGTCGAACCAGTTGCTGGCAAAGATTAATATTTCACTGCTCTGCATCCAGGCCGCAATACCATCGTAAAATCTTTTCAGGAGCAGATACCAGAACAGGCAAAAGGGTACTATAAACAATAGGCCTTTGCGTCTGAACACAGACCAACGCAGGTCAAACAGAACCATTTCGACTAGACGCCGCCAGTTCATATTTTTTCAGAAATTTCCTTTAAGCGTGGCGAGTGAAGAGGGTTTGTTACGCGTCCATCAGGCCACGAAGCTTGTACAGGACTTCCAGGGCCTGCCTGGGTGTCAGTTCGTCCGGATGGATATGCTCCATTGCCTGGAACAGGGGGTGTTGCTGCGCGAACATATCATTTTGTGGTTGCTGCCTGGAGACCGGCATGGGGTGGGTCTCTATATTTTGCAGGCGCCGCTTCGCCTGCTCTATGAGCCGGTCTGGCACGCCGGCCAGTTGCGCAACATGGAGGCCATAGCTACGATTCGCCGGTCCCTCCTTCAGGTCATGCATAAAAATAATCTTGTCGCCGTGCTCCACGGCATCCAGGTGGACATTGGCGGCATTTTCCAGCTGCTCAGGCAGGGCCGTTAATTCAAAATAGTGGGTGGCAAACAGGGTATAGGCCCTGATTTCACTGGCAAGACAGGCGGCACAGGCCCAGGCCAGGGCCAGCCCATCCAGGGTACTGGTGCCACGTCCAATCTCATCCATGAGGACCAGGCTGTGCCTGCTGGCATTATTGAGGATATTGGCTGTTTCCGTCATCTCCACCATGAAGGTGGATTGCCCTCCCGCAAGGTCGTCTGCCGCCCCAATGCGGGTAAAAATCCGGTCAATCGGTCCGAACACGGCCTGCTTAGCCGGGATGAAACTGCCGATATGGGCGAGCACCGTCATTAACGCGGTCTGGCGCATGTACGTGGATTTTCCGCCCATGTTTGGGCCGGTGATGATTAACAGGGAGCGGTCGTCATTTAATTCAAGGTCGTTGGCGATAAAGGGCCCTGTCTGGCTGAGTTCGACCACCGCGTGCCGCCCCGCCTGAATGCGGATACCCGGCTCGTCGGAGAACTCCGGTTGATTGAAGTCCAGGCAATCCGCCCGCTCTGCAAAGGCGGCCAATGCATCGATTTCCGCCATGGCCGCGGCACAACGTTGCAGGGGCGCCAGCTCCTCGCAGATCCTGGCCAGGACTGCCTCGTATAACTCTTTTTCCCGGGCCAGCGCCTTGCCCCGGGCGCTTAGAGTCCGGTCCTCAAAGGCCTTGAGTTCCTCCGTGATGAAGCGTTCACTGGCCTTGAGGGTCTGCCTGCGCTGATAGTCACCGGGAACAGAGGCGCTGTATTGCCGGCTTATCTCTATGTAGTAGCCATGTACGCGGTTATAGCCGACCTTGAGATTGCCGATACCGGTACGTAGTTTCTCACGGGATTCGAGCGCCAGCAGAAATTCTCCGGCATCGCTGCTGAGTTTTCTCAGGTCATCCAGGGTGCGGTCGAATCCATCCGCAATCACCCCCCCGTCACGGATGGTCACGGGCGGTGCATTCGTCAATGCCTGGCCGAGATACTGGCAGAGTTCTGGGAAAGGTGTAACGGATTCGCGCAAGGTCTGCAGGCGCGGGCTGTCCCGCTGCGCAAGCAGTTCGTTCAGGCCGGGTAACTCCCCAAGCGTAGAACGCAGCTGTATGAGATCGCGTGGCCGCGCCGAGTTGAGTGCGACCCGGGTGAGTACCCTTTCCAGGTCGCTAACGGCCCGGAGCGACTCCTGCACCTCGAGATAGCTTCTGTTGGAGAGCAAATCGCTGACGGCATGGTGCCGCAGCCTCAAGATCTGCCGGTCCCGGATTGGACGGTTTAACCAGCGGCGTAATAACCGGCTCCCCATCGGTGTCGCTGTCGTATCCATGACCCTGAACAGGCTGTGGTCTTTATTACCGGAAAGATCGTGTTCCAGTTCCAGGTTACGGCGGCTGATGGCATCGAGTATGATGCAGTCATCCAGGTGCTCGATCCTGACAGGTTGCAGGTGTATCAGACTGGTACGTTGTGTCTCGCGTGCATAGTGCAGCAGACCTCCGGCGGCGGAGACGGCCAACGGCATTGTCTCGCAACCAAAGCCACTGAGGTCATGCACGGCGTATTGGTGTTTCATGAGATCCACGGCCGCTTTCAAATCGAAATGCCACGGTGGCCGCAGGGTAATACGCCGGTATGACTTTTCCAATACCGGTCGCAGGCCGCTGTCTTCACTCAGCAGGATCTCGGCGGGGTTCAGGCGCTTCAGTTCGCTTTCCAGGTTGGTTGCCTGGTCAAGTTGCATGAGGCTGAAACGGCCGCTGGCCAGCTCCAGTGCCGCTAATCCATAGCCGCCCTTTGTTGCGTGAACCGCGGCCAACAGATTGTCAGAGCGTTCCTCCAGCAGGGCCTCGTCGGTAATGGTGCCGGGTGTCACGATGCGCACGATGTCACGTTCCACCGGACCCCTGGACAAGGCGGGATCTCCGATCTGTTCACAAATAGCCACTGACTCGCCCAAACGCACCAGCTTTGACAGGTAGTTGTCGACTGCATGAAACGGGACGCCTGCCATGGGGATCGGCTCCCCTGCGGATTTACCGCGCGTCGTTAAGGCTATATCCAGCAGTCTTGCCGCCTTGCGGGCATCTTCATAGAACAATTCATAAAAGTCGCCCATGCGGAAAAACAGCAGCATATCGGGGTATTTTGCCTTGAACCCCAGATATTGTTGCATCACCGGGGTGTGTTGGGGGGACTGCTGAAGTTGCGCAGACATGCCGCTTATTTTAAGGAATCAAGGGGTCAGAGTCGATTGATTCCGCCAATGTCCGAGATCAAATTGATGAATCAATCGACTTTGACCCTTTGACAACCGGGCTAAGGATCACAGCTATCCGTTATAGCACATTCCATGGCGGGAGATTGCATGCGCATAATCGCCTGGGAGCGGATGGGAATGCCGAAATAACCCTCCGCATCATGTTTTTTTGCGATGCATGTTTCGGCAAAGGATTTAACGGCGGGACGCCCAAAGCGGTGCTGCGGTTTTACTTCCGGCAGATCGCCGGGCATGGCGTCCGCGGGAGAGAACCGCATCATGGACCAGATGATGCGGTTCACAAAAGGTACGATGAGTTCGTAGCAATAGAATACCTGTACCTTGAGTAGATTGGCATCCTGTATGGTCTGTCCCGACTTCTTGCCCGCTTTTGCTCCCCGGTAGATGATGTTATCAACGGGGATCGCTCCGTTCGAACGATAGTCATCGAACGACTTCTGCGTTGGATTGACGATATCGATGAGTATATAGCCGTTTTTGATTTGATCACGTAGTTTCTCCCGTCCCTGCTGCACCGCGGCCAGCGAGTCCTGGTGGGTGTAAAGAGGTGCCAGCGCCCGGGCCAGGGCGTATTCCATGGCAAAGGGGCGTGCATTATTGAGGCTGCCGGCGCGGACGCTTTCAAAGGTGGCATAGTTGAGTGTTATTTTCGCGTGATAAATAAAGGCGAATTGCAGGGTACCCAGTAGAATGAGCAACAGTACGGGCAGCACGATGAGAAATTCCACCATGGCCTGACCTGTGGAAGGGTGGCGTCGTCCGGTCCTATGCGCTGCTGTTGAGTCCATCGATGGCGGGTATGTAGAGAGGTTCACTTGCCATCCAGTATCCCGGTGATCTCCTCATAGATCTGTTTTCCTCGTTGAGACAAGGGGTCCTGTTCGGGAACGTAGGTTTGTAAATTGATAAAACTGTTGGCGGATTGGCGCAAATATAACAGGCCCATGTTATACCAGGCCTTACTCTGTTTTGGATCCCGCAGCAACGCTTCCTGGTAAGCCTTGATGGCCAGATTGGGACGTTCGGTGCGGGCAAAGACATTCCCCAGACGGAACCAGTTCCGCGCCTCCTTGGGGACCTTTTCAGTGAGTTGCAGATAGTATTTTTCGCTGTTGGCGTAGTCATCGTTGTCATAGGCTTCGTCAGCAAGGCGTTGCACCTCAAGGATGCCCGGTTGTGGCTCCTTATCACGCTTGATCTGTTGCAGGTTACAGGCGCACAGCAGTAGGGCGAACGTTGCTGCGGTGATGTATTTCATGAGCCCTGTTTTTTCCAGATCAGCTGTTCGCCGGTTATGAGATCCCAGCGCTCCAGGCTGCCAGCGAGGGTTTCCACGGTCATGGCCGCGCCGGGACAGGCGGCGATGCGCCAGGGTTTTACCGCAACAGCGATCTTCAGTATCCGCCAGTGTTTATCCAGAAAGATCAGATCCAGGGCATAGCGCATGCCGATGGTGTGTACGGCAGCACAGGCAGCGATTATCATGGCTTCACCGGTTTGTAACGGTTTCCGCGCCAGTAAGCCGCGCAGCTTTTCCCAGGAGTTACTGGTCATGACTGTTTTCGGCAGCAGGCATTGCTGGTCCGTCTCCCGCAGCAGTTGGCCATGCATCATAACACTCCTTCCCCCAGAAACTTCATGACGATGGGAAAACCGAGGATAAGAAAGGTAACGGGAAAGATAAAGATGATCAGCGGCCCGACGAGTTTTATTGGTGCTTCCATGGCCAGTTTCTCAGCCCGCTGAAAACGTTCATTGCGGCGTTGTTCGGCCTGTAGCCTCAGTACATTGGCGAGGCTGGAACCCATCTTTTCCGCCTGAATGACGGTGCTGACAAAGCTGGTGATCTCGGATATATCCAGGCGCTCCGCCATGCGCCGCAGGGCCTCGGCGCGTGACAGGCCGGCGCGCAAGTCACGCAGCACGATGGCGAATTCATTACGCAGTGCTCCTGGCGGGGCCTTTTCCATGGCTTGCCCCAGGGCGCCGGCAAAATTTAAACCGGCTTCCACGCACATGGTAATAAAATCAAGATAGACCGGCAGCGTCCGTACGACCTCAAGCTCCCGCCGCTTACGGGTATCGTTTAACCAGAGGTCCGGCAGGAGGAAGCCTACCAAGGGCGCGACCACCAGCCAGATGGGCTCATGGGTCTTCAGCGCCAACAGGCAGAACCAGACGATAAGGGGCAATCCCAGGGCGGTCAAGATACGCAGGGCGATAAATTGTTCCGCCGTGAGGAGATAGCTGACACCGGTGCGATTCAATCGCTGTTCGGTATGTTCAATAAATCCGTAGGGCAGGAAACCGCAAAAAAACTGGGCAATGATCTGGATCAGGGGCCAGGCCAGTTTCAGCTTGAAGGGGAGGGGGTCCATATAGGTGCGATCCTCCTCATCCACCATGGCGTGTATGCGCTTGATGAGCAGCAGACTCAGAAAGCTGCACAGACCGGTACACAAGGCGATAATGGGCAGGGCATAACTGGAGAATAGCGTCGTCATGATCTGCTCAGACGTCGATGCTGGTGATCTTGCGGATCATAAAGTAACCCATGCCTTCCATGACGACGATAACCGACAACACGCCCCAGCCGATGGGTGTGGTCCAGAGTTTGCTCATTGCCTCGTGCTCCATAAAATTGAGCAGAAAGCCGAGCAGCACGGGCAAACCGGTCATGACGATGCCCTGCAATTTTCCCTGTGCCGTCAGGCTGTTGATCTTGCCCTCCATGGTGGCTTTACGGCGCAGGGTCTCTGCCAGGGTCTCCATGGTCTCGGCCAGGTTACCGCCGACCTCGCGATTGATGCGCAGGGCGGTGATTAACATCTTGAAGTCGGGCAAAGGCAGGCGTTTTTCCATATTCGACAGAGAGATATCAAAATCCGCCCCCAATCTTTGCTCCTGTAACAATAGAGCGAACTCCTGCGATATGGGTGCCGGTTGTTCCTTCACCAGCCCTTCCAGGGCGATATTCAGGCTGGCGCCCGCCCGCATGGCCCCGGAGACCATGGCCAGCGCGTCGGGGAGTTGCTGTTCAAACCGGCGCAAGCGCTTATTTAACATGGTCTTGTAAAACAGGGTCGGCAGAACCAGAATCAGGATCAGCGCCACCAGGCTGGCAATGAGATCGCGGCTCAGCAGCCACACCAGCAGGGGCAGGACGATCATGGCGATGATGTTATAAGCAAACAGACGGCCGGGATCGACGGTAATGAACATATCCGCCATGTTGCTGCTGGCGGCGCTGGTAAAATTTTCCTTGTATTGGGCGATAAATGCCCGGCTTTTGAACGACACGCCCAGCCAGAACAGGGTGGCGGCCAGAAACACCGCACCGATGGCAATCAGAAAAGTCAGATTACTGGAGAGACTGACGCTGGACTCCATGGCCCATGCTCATTGGAAAATGGACATATCGACACTGATACCGCGTTGGCGCAGGTCTTCGTAGAATTCCGGAATGGCGCCGGTGGCGATAAACTGGCCCACGATCCGGCCCTCGGCATCGAAGCCTTCCTGTTGGTAACGGAAGATGTCCTGCATCTGTACGATATTCTGCTCGACGCCGGTGATCTCCGCGATATTGACGATCTTGCGGCTGCCATCGGAGAAGCGTGTCTGTTGCACCACGATGTCCACGGCCGAGGCGACCATCTCCCGGATCGCGGAGATGGGTAGCTCCATCCCGGTCATCATCACCATGACCTCCAGCCTGGAGATCAAGTCGCGGGGTGTGTTGGCATGGGCCGTGGTGAGGGACCCGTCATGGCCCGTATTCATCGCCTGCAACATATCCAGCGCCTCGCCACCGCGACACTCGCCTACGACAATCCGGTCCGGGCGCATGCGCAGACAGTTTTTGACCAGATCACGGATGGGCACGGCGCCTTTACCTTCCAGGTTCGCGGGACGCGCCTCCAGCCCCACCAGATGTGGCTGGTTTAGTTTCAGTTCCGCCGCATCCTCGACGGTGACGATGCGTTCATTTGGCGGGATAAAATTCGATAACACGTTCAATAGCGTGGTCTTGCCGCTTCCGGTCCCACCGGAGATGATGATATTTTTGCGTTGCTTGACCGCCATCTCCAGAAATTTGACCATATTCTCGTTAATGGCGCCGAATTTGATCATATCGTCTGAAGTCAGTTTCTGTTTGGCGAATTTGCGGATAGTGAGACATGGCCCGCGCAGGGCCAGCGGCGGAATAATGGCATTCACGCGCGAGCCGTCCTTCAGGCGGGCATCCACCATGGGTGAACTCTCGTCGATGCGGCGCCCGAGTGGTGAGACGATGCGTTCGATGGCCGACATGACCGCATCGTCGCTGGAGAAGGTGACCCCGGATTTGGTCAGCTTGCCGTTGCGTTCCACATAGATGTCATCAAATTTGTTGACCATGATTTCCGTGACACCCTCATCAGCCAGCAGGTCCTCCAGGGGGCCCAGGCCAACGGCTTCATTGAGCACCTCAGCGGCCAGGTTCTCGCGGTCCAGGTCGGCAGGCAGCTTGTTGCCCATGTTGCGGATAATCTCCTTGATCATTTCCTGCACGTGCTGACGCAGGGCCTCCTCATCCATACTGCCGATATCCGTGCGCCGCAGATCCATCATCTCCAGTAATTCCCCATGTACCTGGTTACGCCACTTGAACTTTTCATCATGTTGCAGGGCGATGAGGGTCTTGCTCAGCTCTTCCGACTCTTCCAGTACCGCATGCCGGGGGACGCCGATGACGGTCTTCAGATTTTCGTCTTCTTCATCATCTTCTTCTTCGGCCCCGTCCTTGGCCGCCGCGCCGACGCTGATGAGATAGCCGCCGATATGGATTACATCACTGGAGTGCAGGGGACCGTAGTGCTCGACTTCCTCGTCATTAACGAGCACACGGCCGCTGCCGGTCAAGTCTTCAACAAACAGCCCTTCAGGGGTGCGCTGGATCTCGGCATGATTGGGCGCCACCTTCCAGCCACGCAGTTGAATAAAATTGTCCCGTGCCTTGCCGATGCTGCATTCGCTTACGGGACAGGAGAAGTTCTTGATGAATTCCCCCTTGGCGGTTTTTACAATGACATTGAACACAACAAATCCCTCACTACTCGATGATATCCAGTCTGGATTCGTCTACCGCCTTTTTGAATGATTCGACCAGCTCTTTTTGCCGCCGCAGGGATGCCTTGTTAATTTCGGAATCGGCGTTATACACGGTAGGCGTGACGAAAATGACCAGTTCACTCTTCTGGTCACGAAAATTTTTGGAATGGAACAGGGGACCGAGGATGGGCAGGTTCCCCAGAAACTTCAGTCCGGTAATGTCCTTGGAGGCCTGTTGATTAACCAGTCCCGACATGACCAGCGTCTCCCCTGAGTGCAGGCTGATATCGGCACCGGTCCTGCGCGTGAGAAAACCGGGAATGCCCTGTACCGCGACGGAATTATCCACGGCGCTGATCTCGGTCTGGACATTGGCGCGGATATTATTGTAACGGTCGACCACCGGTTTGATGCTGAGTGAAATACCGAACTCCTTGAACTCCACATTCGATCCGCCGATACTGGATATGGGCAGTGGTACCTCGCCGCCGGCCAGGAAGGTCGCCTCGCCGCCGCTACGGGCCACCAGCCTGGGTTCGGCGAGTATCAGGGCATTCCCTGAATTCACCGCCAGATTGATGCGGGAGGTTATTTCTGTGGCGATACCAAAAAAACCGACAGCATTTTTACCCGTAAGTGGTAACAGATCGCCGGCGAAAGAGGGAGCGGGCAGTGATGTGGCCCGAAACGTGTTGTTGTTGGCGGCACTCACGGCAAGCGCCGCGGACGGCCCGGCAAGGGTAGTGTCCCAGTCGATACCGAATTTATCGAGGAAATTTCTGTTGAATTCGGTGATCTTGATATTCATGTACACCATCTTGTTGCCCGGGTTGCTCAGATCCATGACCCCTTTCTGGGTCAGGTCCATGATCTCTTCAAAGGTACCCTTCACCGTATCGATTGCCGTGGCATAATTTGCGCCCACCATCCCGGAGAGGACGATATGTTCACCTACCATCCTGACCTTCAGGCCCTTGATATCCGCTAACAGGGTCTTCACCTCTCCGGCCTTTTTAGCCAGAGAGGCGTAAACCGCCTTGATATGGACGGCGATGTCCTGCTCCTTGCCGCTGTTGAGCCAGACGTGCACATTGCTGTCGCCTTCCCCTTCGGCAATGAGCAACAGCTGGCCGTTATTCAGCATGGAGGTACTCAGCACACTGGAATTACCCACCGCCACCCGTTTGATACCGTCGACTTTCAGGATCTTGATCTCTCCGACATAGAGTTCCACTCTATCATTGGCAAAACCATTCGTGACCCATAAAAGCAGTAAACACCCGATGACTCGTTTTTTTATCATGACTGACAGGTTCTCGCTATACGTATGTTGTCCAGTTCGATGATCTCCTGATCTTGTTATTGACTCCAGCCCGTCACAAAACCATTAATCCGTGACCGGCAGTGTTCTCCGTTTTGCCACCCCCTCCTTGCTTTGGCCACCGATGATCAGCTCGATAACGGAGCTGTTGCCGGTTTCCTGACCCGGCCCTGGTGTTATGGCGGTGTTTGCGTCCGTTTCCCTGGACGGGTTGCCCGCATCAAATTCGATAACCGATCCCTCAGCCCGGATCTGTGGCCTGTCCTGTTCTTCTCCGACCGGGGTGTCCTCTCCCTGGCTGAAGACGTTGCCGGCGGCCAGTAACAGGACCAGAGAAATTAACCAACACCTGGGCACAGCTTGTGCGGCCTAATCCTGAATTGGCACGGACTGGGACTTGGCTACCCCGTCCTTGCTGGCGCCACCGATGACCAGGTTATAGCTGCCGGTTGCCTCACTGGTCCCGGTAATGGGAATATTCCGGGCCACCCTGGCAATCTCTTCGGCTGACACGGCCTTGCCTTCCGCGTTGACGATCTCACCGTTGGCGTTGACCGAGAGGCCGGCGGCGGCCAGTTGTTTCTTGCTCAGCACCGTGCCGTCGGCAGCAGTTATGAGGTCGTCCTGATCAACCACGTTGCCGTTTTTATCCACCACCTGGCCTTGTTCGTTGATGCTGAGGCCGGCGGCGGCCAGTTGTTGCCGGGTCATGATGCTCCCATCGGAGGCGGTCACAAGCTCTTTGGGATCCACCACGTTACCGTCCTTGTCGACGATCTGTCCGTCCGCGTTGACAGTGAATCCGGCGGCGGCCAGTTGCTCCTTGCTCAGCACTGTGCCGTCTGCGGCGATCACAATATCTTTCGGATCCACTATGTTGCCATCCTTGTCGACGATCTGTCCGTCCGCGTTGACAGTGAATCCGGCGGCGGCCAGTTGCTCCTTGCTCAGTACCGTGCCGTCTTTCGTAACGATGATGTCCTTTGGTGATAGGATTTGGCCGTTGGCGTCCACGATCTCGCCGTTGGCGTTGACCGAGAGGCCGGCGGCAGCCAGTTGCTCTTTTGTCATAGTGGTGCCATCGGCGGCAACGATGACGTCACTGGCGGATACCACATTACCGTTTCTGTCGACAATCTGGCCGCTGGCGTTAACGCTCAACCCGGCGGCGGCCAGTTGCTGCCGGTTCATTACCGTGCCGTCTGCAGCCACCACAATGTCTTTGGGATCCACCACATTGCCATCCTTGTCCACGATCTGACCGTTTTCGTTGACCGTATAGCCGGCCGCCGTCAGCTGTTCCTGGCTGAGCAGGGCGTTGCCGTTGGCATCCACCAGGTTGCCGCTGGCATCGACCCCGGCGGCAACGGTGGTCCTTGAGGCCCGCTCTTTTTCGGCGGCAGCCATCTGTGCGGCATTGGCAAACAGATCGCGGCTGGAAACGGTAGTGAAACTGGCAGCGCCCTGGTCCTTGCGGTTTCTGAGTATGGCCAGCAGATCCCCCTTGTCCTGGGCGGCCGTGACCAGGGCGGCCTGTTGCGGTGTCACATCCAGGGTCACGGAGGTAAAGTTGGTATCGGAGCGAAACTGGGGTTGCCGCAACTGGTCCAGAGATTCGATGTAGGGATCCCGGCCCGTTGCCAACACGCGCACACCCTGCAGCACCGGCAGGATGACATCACCGGGGGCGAGGCTTTTCAGCAGTTCCGCGATCTGCTCCGGCGGTTGATTTAATATTTTGTTGAACTGGCTTTTGATGGCAGGCCGGTCAAAACCGGCCGGTAACGCCTTGAACAGCCCAACGCTGTAGAATTTGGGATCGAAACCGGATTGGCTGTATGGGATATTCACCAGGATATCGATGCGGTTCCCGGGACGGATGAAGCCGGCCACGGAATTTACTTCATCGACGGTGACGGTCAGGGCGCGTTTACCCCGGGGGATGGTGTCGGAAAAATCCACCGGAAAGTTTACGTCCAGGAAACTCTTCAACAATGGCTTGCCGGCGCCCAGTGTCGTGGTCAGGGCGCGGCCCTTGAAACGGTCATAATCGCCGGGGTGGACTGCATCATCGTGTACATAAACGGCGGGGACTTCACGCACGGCAAAGTTGTCCCCGGAGATCAAGGCGCCGCGCTTCAGGTCATGGCTGGCAACCACGACTTCCACCTTCTGCTCCACCGGACCGGCAAGCCGGGCACGGAGATCCGCTTCACGCGCCTTGAGATAGAGTACCGACAGGAAAGCGGCGGCAAGTCCGAAGCCGACGGCACCGATGAACAGGGGTAACGTGCCGCTCGATTTCTTCTGTTTTTTTTGTGCCATGGAGAGTAACGAATAGTTTGTGTGTTTATGTCAGATAATACTCGTGGCATTCCTTACAGCTTTTTTGACGCGGTCCTGCAACTGTTTTTTTGCTTTTTTAATGCTCTGTAACTTCTTCAGTTGTGCGACTGGATCCTTATTATACGGCTTCAGGTCCGGATACAGTTTTGAGGTCTCGACCGCGAGCCTGTCAATCTCCTGTGGGGGGACCCCATGCTGCTTCAATGCGTTTTTGTACTCCGTGGCGCTGTCGAAATCCGGCAGTTCAGACAGGGAAATGCCGTAGGAGTACCCTTCATAATTTTGCTTAATGACTTTCAGCAGATCCTGCATGACATCCCCGCTGGGACCCGTGGTCAGGGCCAGTACCCCGAATACCAGAACGATCGTGTATTCCACCATGGACTGGCCGATTTGCCACGAAGAGTTAAGTCGATTCCCCATGATTAGTGAGCAGCTTAGAGTATATCGTGGCTGATGCGGTTAACCACGATGCGGGTCTTGTTATTATCGCCCGTCAGGATGATACTAATTTTACGTCGGCCGTTTGTAAAGGCAAGGACATGAGTCTTTGCCCTGGTAACGGCCTGATCCATATCTTCCCGCCAGCCCCGTTCCCGGTAATACTTCCGGTAAAAATTGACATTACTGGCCAGGGAGTGGTTATTGATCAACAGCATCGACTCGCCCTGCTGGCCGGTATCGCTGCTGTGGACATGATTGAGCAGCTGACTCTCCTGCATGTGCGGAACTGTTGACAGTTGTGCGTTGGGCGCCTTCCGGTCCAGTTTGCTCATGGCCAGATAGCCCCAGCTGCCACCGTTATCCGCCTTTTGGATCTGCACGGTCTGCAGATAGCCGTCCTCGATGCGTGTAATGATATGCCAAGGGGGGTTGGCATCGGTCTCGGTATAACCCGGCCCGCGGCCAACTTCGTCTTCGGCCCAGCGCTGTCGGTAAAATTCAGCGACCTTATCCGGATGGTCACGGGTGGAGAACTGGCGGATGTCCATACTGCGTCCCTGGATGGTAATGTTTTTCCCGACCACGACGACGCCGGCATTCGCCGGGGCGGGAAATTCCGGTGGCTTCGCTGTCACCGTGTTGCTGGCCAGGACGAGACTGGTCAGGACGGCAAGTGGCGGGTAGGGCAGGCGCATCATGGTATACACTCGGAATGGGAGAGGGGGATATTGGGTTTCAGGCGGCAGCGTCCGGAGGCATCGCAGACATGGGTGCCGCCGCCGGAAAGCCGGTCCGGATGCACCGTATCGCTGTCCACATAGCCGAACCAGAGGCTGCCCTCGTCCCCGACGAAAGGGGAATGCGGCTTCCCCGGTTTGCAACGGGTCAATTCCGGCGCCATGAACGAGGCAACGTCCCAGATCGTACCCATCACCGGCAGCTTAAGCACTTGCCGGAACAGGGTGGCAGGGGCGGTCCCCCCGACCTGTTCGTAGGTGTGCGCCGTACCGCCGGAACTCCAGCCTTCGCTCAGCACCCCGGCGCGGACGGCGATGGCGGTGCTGGCCGGCGTATCATAAACATCGATGGCGTTGGGGTAGGTGGCGACCGGCACGTCAAGGCCGACGCGGGTATAACCCTTGGTATTTATGGCGCTGAATTCCGCCTGGCCGTTCAGAAAACCAAACAGCTTGCCCATGGCACCGAAAAACTTATTAAAAATACCGGCGATAAAGGAAACCACCTTGCCGGAATCCACGCCAAAGATCTTGAAACCGGGGGTATCCCTGCCGGTGTTCAGGGACGTGGCCAGGCTGCCGCCATAAAGCGAAGCCCCCTTGTGGTCCGTCCATAAAGGGTTACGATCCGCCTCCACCCAGAGACTGGCATCAATAGGCAGGGCCTGCTTGCCTTCCCGGATGTAGGAAAAAAAGCGTCGCTGGGATTCCGCTGCCGTGAGCGCCGGCGGTTTGTAGGGAATGGTGGCGGCGCTGAAATTCTTCAGGATGTCATGTTTGTCGGCCTTGTTGTGCCAGGCGGTGTATTCCCAGGCCTGATAACGGGCGGCATTGATAGCGGTGTGCTTGATGTCGATATATTTGGCCAGCAGCGGGATTATCAGAAACAGCGGCACCAGCACGTAGGCCGCGCACACCTGAAATTCGGTCATGGCCTGGCCGCCGTGCCGCCGTGCCTGTGTGCGATTCTGCCGAACAGTAGACATGGTTAGAACCCGAACAGGGTGATCATCGGTCCCAGCAGACTGGAGAGTGCGTACGGGGCGCCGCCGCCCTCCACATCCGCTCCCTGTTGCAACAACACTGCTGCCGTGCGGTCCGCGTGGGAGGTCTCTACCAGATGGGCCTGCCAGTAGGGATTAAAGGCGCTGCCCGCCTCCTGCTGGCCGTCGCCACGGGCAAAATAACTCAAATCGGTGGGGCGTTTGAAATAGACTTCGGACTTCGCCAGGACATCGAGCTGGCCGGCGCCCAGCTTTTCCGTCAACTGAAAGCGGCCGCCGGGCTCAGTCTCCGGGTTTTTACCGTCACTGGAGCGATCGAAGGCCGCCTCGTCCAGGGTGACGCCGATCACGATCTGCGGTCCGCCTGAGCCATGCAGCGGGCGCTGGTTGTTGACGCCGGGGTCGAGAACAGTGTCCGTGTAGCGGGGCAGGCCGGCGTAGTTTTTATTGACCTGGCGTTTCCCCATGCCGGCCTGAAAGAAGATGCCGGGGGGCAGGGGGAACTCCCAGGCCAGCAGGTTATTGGCGCTGCTGCCATAGGCGTCTTTCGGGACCGGGCCTTTCAGTGCCGCGGATTTAATGCTCCCCATATGCGGTTTCTTGCTGGCCAGGAAGTTGTTCAACTTCTTCTTGTTCTTGCCCGCCTGGGCAAAGCCTGCGCCGAAAGGGAATTTGGTTGGCAAGGGTTTGTCAATGATGGTCAGTTTTTTGCCCAGAATGGTTGCCCCGGCTTTAATGCGATCATTCTTGGCCACAAGATCTGCCCCGATATCCAGTATCTTGATACGTTTTTTCACAATGGGGATGACGATCCAGGCCTTGACCGAGAAACCGCCCCGCAGTCCAAGGCCGAGATTGGTGGTGTCCGCGGCGGACCAGTTGAAAAACTGGCCGGCGGCCTTGCCCTTATCGGTGCCGTTCAGCGGCACCACCAGCCGCAGTTCCCCACCCCCTTCGCGCGCGAGTTTCATGTGGATTTGCAGGTACATTCGCCAGGCGACTTCAGCGACACCGAAATAGAAGTGCTGGCCCGTGTCCAGCCCGTACCAGCCGTCGCCATCGCTGTCTTCGCTGTATTTTATCGGGCCCAGGTCCGGCAGCACCCCTGCATTATGGAGTTCTTTGAAGAGATCGAAATCCCAGCCCCGCGCCTTGGTAAAGATATCGCCGGAATCGTAGACCAGGGCAGCCAGCCGGGCATATCCCCCGGCGTCGGTATTGCCGGCAATGTCACTGTTGATAGCGGCCTTTTTCACCCTGGTGGTGGGGTCATAGTTATGGGTGAATTTTTTGCCGGGTAATTTCGGCAGGGCGCCATAGGTGGCCAGATGGCCGATCAGGGACAACAGGCCATACTCCGACAGACGCGCGCCGTCGGGAGCATTCTGATCAATCATCTCGGATACGGCACCGAGGGCATAGACGGTGCTGGTCATATGAAAAATGTATTCGGCCCAGCCATAACCCTGGTTGAAGAAATGTACGCTAGTGACCGGTTTGTCCGCCAGCTTGGTCATGAATGGCACGATAAATTTATCACCGCTTATTCTGAAGAACTTGCCCATGGCTTCGAGGGCGCCGGCCAGCGGCGCCAGGGGGGTGGGCTTCAAGGGTGTGGCATAGGCGCGCAGATAGTCGTCGAAGGAGCGCCAGTGATACGCCCAGGACGCCAGTCCCACCATTTGCCCAATGCTGACTTCATTGGCGATGATGGCGCGGTTCATATAGGCGGCAAAGTTCAGGTCCCGCGCCTCGATAACCGAGACGCTGTAGGCGACGGCATCGGCGGCGTTCTGCAGCTCCATTTTGTCGCTGGTGAGCTTGCCGGCCTTATACAGAAACGCCATGGCGACCACCAGCACCGCCAGGAAAACGTAGACGAAAACGGCGGCCTGCCCCTGCTGCCGTCTCCATAACGACACTACACTCTTGAACTGCTTTCTGCCCTTGCCAGCTCTCGAAGCAAGGTCAAGCATCCGCTGTGGGACAGAGAATTACTGACCGGCGCCGGTATAGGTGCCCAAATCTTTATGTGCACTCTCGGCTTTTGCTTGATCCGCTGCAGCCTGTGCTGCTTTGGTATCGGCTTTCTTGCCGGCCAATTCCTGCGTCATGGATCCCATCTGGCTACGCAGGGTATCGCCAAAGAACGAGTAGACGGCAATGGCGGCGATGGCGATCAGGGCAACGATAATGATGTACTCCGTCATGCCCTGTCCGATCTGCTTGAAGAATTTTTTCATCGGAATCCTCCGGTACGGATTGGTTAAGCTTTTTGTCCGCCGGCTGTTATGATTATGGAGTTCACGATTTTATCTGCCGGCCACCAAATTATGGCGTTTAGCGTTGGGTAAAGCAATACGGTGTAGAATGTATGTGATGTTTTTCACACATCTTACCTTGAAATTTCGCCGTTTCACCCCTAAATAAGGGGTGGCTGAATCAACCAAAACATAATGAAGGAAACCGGCGCTAATGACGACTGCAACGAATAAACAGACCCTGGGGTTCCAGGCCGAGGTCCAGCAGCTGCTGGACCTGATGATCCACTCCCTGTACAGCAACAAGGAGATCTTCCTGAGGGAATTGATATCCAATGCCTCCGATGCGGCGGATAAACTGCGCTTTGAAGGGCTCAGGGACGACAGCCTCTATGAAAATGATCCGGACCTCAAAATCCGGGTGGAATACAACAAGGAGCAAAAAACCCTCAGCGTCATCGACAATGGTATCGGCATGTCGCGGGACGAGGTGGTAGACAATCTGGGGATGATTGCCAAATCCGGTACCAAACAGTTCTTTGAGGCCCTGACCGGCGATCAAAACCAGGACTCCCGGCTCATCGGCCAGTTCGGGGTGGGTTTCTACTCCTCTTTTATTGTCGCCAGGAGCGTTGAGGTAGTCACCCGGCGGGCAGGGCTGTCGCGCCATGAAGGGGTGCGCTGGATCTCGAGCGGTGAAGGTGATTACACTATCGAGACTGTCGACCGGCCAAAACGGGGCACCCGGGTCGTGTTAACTCTGCGTGACGAGGAGCAGGAATTTCTCGATGGGTTCCGGATACGCTCGATTATCCGTAAATATTCCGATCACATCTCCCTGCCCATCATCATGATGACGGAAGGTGAAGATGAGAAAAAGAAGGGGAAAGGGGAAGAGACGGTCAACAGTGGCACCGCCCTGTGGACACGGTCCAGGAAGGAGATCAAGGAGGAGGAGTATCATGAATTCTACAAACATGTGGGCCATGATTTTGAGGACCCCATGGCCTATGTGCACAACAAGGTTGAAGGCAAACTGGAATATACCAGTCTTCTGTTTATTCCCTCCAGAGCCCCGTTTGATCTGTGGGACAGGGAGCAGCGGCATGGTGTGAAACTCTATGTGAGGCGGATATTTATCATGGATGATGCCGAACAGCTTATCCCGGCCTATCTGAGATTTGTGCGGGGCATCGTCGATTCCGATGACCTGCCGCTGAATATTTCCCGCGAGATCCTGCAGCACAACAAGACCATCGATGCCATCCGCGGCGGTTGTACCCGGAAAATCCTGGACCTGCTTAAATCCATTGCTGAAAAGGATATGGAGAAATATGCCCGCTTCTGGAAGGAGTTTGGCCGTGTATTGAAGGAGGGGGTGATCGGAGAGCATGAAAAAGGGGAAGATCTTGCGAAACTGTTCCGGTTTGCCTCGACCCATGAAGACAGGGAGGAGCAGACCGTTGCGTTGCAGGACTACGTCGGCCGAATGAAGGATGGCCAGAAAGCCATCTATTATGTTACGGCGGAAAACTACGCAACGGCAAAGAACAGTCCCCATCTTGAGATCTTCAAGGAAAAGGGGATTGAAGTCCTGTTGCTGACCGATCCCATCGATGAGTGGTTGACGGCCCATCTCACGGAATTTGATGGAAAGCCACTGCAATCAGTCAGCAAGGGTGAACTGGATCTGGACGGGCTGGGTGACAAGCAGACAAAGAAGGCTGCAAAAAAGGGTGGCAAGAAGTATGTCAATCTCACCAAACGCATCAAGAAGGCGCTTGGCGATCAGGTCAAGGAGGTGCGCATCACCCATCGCCTGATCAACTCACCCGCTTGCCTGGTGGTTGACGAACAGGCCATGGGCAGGCACCTGGAACAATTGCTCAAGGCCTCGGGCCAGCAGATCCCGGGCTCCAAACCGATACTGGAAGTCAATCCGGCACACCCTATGGTGCTGCACCTGCAGGATGAGAAGGGGGAGGAACGGGTCAAGGATTGGTCGCAAATACTGTTCGACCAGGCCCTGCTCAGCGAGGGTGGCAGGTTGGATGATCCGGCTGCATTTGTACACCGGCTGAACAGTCTGTTTCTGGGGCTGACAGAGCGTGAGCCGGGCAACCCTGACGAGTGACACGGATATCCCCATCAGATTAAGGCGCGGTTCGAATGTATGCGGATGTAATGATAGCCTGTACCGGTTCTTGTGTCGCAGGACCGTACCCACCGTCCCGGGTTACAGGCGGTGATCAATATAATCCTGTCATCCTGCAGGATAAATCGACTAGAATTGAATCTGGGTGCGATGAGATCCCGATAATTACCAATGGAAATTTCGAAAGTCGATTTCTCGAATCTTCTTGAAGAGCTGACCGACATCGGTATTGCCTTGTCGGCGCAGAAGGACCACAGCCGGCTACTGGAGATGATTCTGCTCAAGGCCAAGGAACTGACTAACGCTGATGGGGGCACCCTCTATACCCGCACCGAGGATGATCAACTAAGGTTCGAGATCATGCTGACCGAATCACTGGGATTTCATAAAGGCGGCACCAGCGGCGAAACCATTGAATTCTACCCCATCTCCCTGTATGACAAAGAGGGCAATCCAAATAAACATATGGTGGCCTCATGGGCTGCTTTGAGTGGTGAAACTGTTAATATCAAAGATGCCTATATCGACGAACAGTTCGATTTTTCCGGCACACGCCAGTTTGACAAGAAGACGGGTTACCGTTCGAAATCGTTTCTGACTGTGCCACTGACCAATCATGAGAACGAGAACATCGGTGTTTTACAACTACTGAATGCCCAGGATCCCGAAACGGGAGCGGTCATACCCTTTTCTGATCTGGACCAGCAGGTGGTGGAATCACTGGCTTCCCAGGCAGCGGTAACGATCACCAATCGCAGCCTCATCGATGCCTTGAAGCAGCTGTTCGATGCCATGATCCAGTTAATTGCCAATGCCATCGATGAGAAATCGCCCTATACCGCCGGTCATTGCCGCAGGGTCCCGGAGCTGACCAACATGATTGCCGCAGCTGCTTGCAATGTAAAGACCGGACCACTGAAGGATTTTGATATGGATGAAAAGGAGAAATATGCACTGGATGTGGCCGGCTGGCTGCATGATTGCGGCAAGATTACCACGCCCGAACATGTGGTGGATAAAGGCACCAAGCTGGAAACTATCTACGACCGGATACATACCGTCGAGACCCGGTTCGAAGTGCTGGTCCGGGACCGGGAGATCGCTGCGTTACGGCGCAGGCTGGAACAACATAATATTGATAGTGCTCTGGATAACGACGAGGCCTACCAATCCGGGATTGATCAACTCAATGAAGCAAGGGAGTTAGTCCGTGCCGGTAACATCGGTGGTGAATTCATGAGTGACGAGAACCAGGACCGGATCAGACAGATCGCCAAACAAAAGTGGACCGACCATGAGGGCAAGGAACGCAATCTGTTGACGGATAATGAGGTGCAAAATCTGGTGATTGGGAGGGGCACGCTGACAGTGCGTGAGCGGGAGATTATCAACAACCATATCTCCGTTACCATCAAGATGCTGGAATCCCTGCCTTATCCGAAACATCTTGCCCGCGTCCCGGAGTATGCCGGCGGTCATCATGAGAAAATGGACGGTACCGGTTATCCCCGGGGCCTGACCCGTGAACAGATGTCCATCCCTGCGCGAATGATGGGGATTGCGGACATTTTTGAGGCGTTAACGGCCGGCGACCGCCCCTACAAGAAGGCAATGCCCCTGTCCCAGGCACTGAAAATACTGGGCAACATGAAGCTTGAACAGCATATCGATCCGGACCTGTTTGACATATTTATCCATGACAAGGTCTATATGAAATATGCTGAGAAGTTCCTTGCTCCGGAACAGATCGATGATTTTGATATCACAACGATCCCGGGATATGCGCCGGTTCAGTAACTGAAGGTTCAGGGTTCAAGGTTCAACGTTAGATATTATTACTGATCCATTAATCACACCGCGCCAACTCGTCCGCTGGGC
Source organism: Gammaproteobacteria bacterium (assembly GCA_046757565.1). Classification (GTDB taxonomy): domain Bacteria; phylum Pseudomonadota; class Gammaproteobacteria; order Eutrophobiales; family Eutrophobiaceae; genus JBHHYN01. Next base: position 22,955 of record JBHHYN010000002.1, read on the forward strand.
GGAGCAATGTTTCAGGGAAGCAGATTTGTACTATGGGCATGGTACGGACAATCCTTTCGATGAAGCAGTTTACCTGGTGTTGCGGGCGCTTGCTCTGCCGTTTGACGTCGATGATGCTGTGCTTGATGCGCCCATTACCGGGGAAGAACGGCGACGGGTTATGGTGCTTGTCGAAAGACGTATTCAATTGCGGCTACCGGTCGCTTACCTGATCAACGAAGCCTGGTTCTCCGGCCTCCCCTTTTACGTCGATGAACGTGTTCTGGTGCCGCGTTCACCGATTGCCGAATTGATTGAGGAACGGTTCTCCCCATGGCTGCAGGAATCAGCTATCACCCGTATACTGGATATTGGCACCGGAAGTGGTTGTATTGCCGTGGCCTGCGCCCTGGCCTTCCCCCATGCAAGGGTTGATGCGGTGGATAGCAGCAGTGCCGCCCTTGCGGTGGCAGACAGGAATATCGTTCACTATCAACTGTCGGATCGGGTCCGTCTTCTACAATCGGATCTGTATGCGGCGCTTGGAGCGCAGCGCTACGATGTGATTGTTGCCAATCCGCCTTATGTCAGCGCGAACGAACTGTCGCACCTGCCTCCGGAATACCGGCATGAACCGCTCCCGGCGCTGCATGCCGGAGAAGGCGGCCTGGCTGTGGTGCGCCGGTTATTGACGCATACGCGCCCTCATCTTGAGGGGCATGGAGTCCTCATCGTCGAGGTAGGCAACCGGCAGGATGCAGTGAGCCAGGCATTTCCCGACCTGCCGTTTATCTGGCTCGAGTTTGAGCGGGGCGGCGAAGGTGTCTTCTTATTGAGGGCAACGGACCTGGCGCACAGCAGTGCCTTTGCTGACTGACAAGATTCCGGCCCAGGTACATATTGTCAGCGCCATTCTTTACGAGCGTTATGGGTCATATCCCGCTAGAATATTCACCCATGTCGGGAAATACATTCGGAAAATTATTCACGGTCACGCAGTGTGGTGAGAGCCACGGCGCCGGCTATCTGTGTATCGTCGATGGCTGTCCTCCGGGAATGACCCTTGGCGAAACCGATTTGCAGAAAGACCTGGACCGCCGTAAACCCGGTAAGTCCCGCCACGTTACGCAACGGCGGGAATCAGACAGGGTCAATATTATCTCCGGTGTGTTTGAAGGAACGACAACAGGTACCCCAATCGGGCTCTTGATTGAAAATGAGGATCAACGCTCCAGAGACTATTCCGGCATTAAGGACCGCTTCCGTCCCGGGCATGCGGACTATACCTATCAACAGAAATACGGCATCCGCGATTACCGCGGCGGCGGCCGTGCCTCGGCGCGCGAGACCTGCATGCGGGTGGCGGCGGGGGCCATTGCAAAAAAATACCTTTATGAACACTATCGTCTGCTTGTGCGTGCATATCTGGCGCAACTTGGACCGATTCCCATCGAACACAAGGACTGGAACGAAGTCGAAGGCAACCCCTTCTTTTGTCCCGATGCGGACAAGGTGGCGGAACTGGAAGCCTACATGGATGCCTTGCGCAAGCAAGGTAATTCGGTGGGGGCGCGGGTCAATGTGGTTGCCGAAAACGTGCCGGCCGGTCTGGGTGAGCCGGTATTCGATCGTCTGGATGCGGATATCGCCAAGGCCATGATGAGCATTAATGCCGTGAAGGCCGTTGAGATGGGGGCGGGTTTCGATGCCGTCGAACAGAAAGGCACTGAACACCGCGACGAGATCACGCCCGGCGGGTTTTTGAGTAATCGCGCCGGCGGCGTGCTGGGGGGGATCTCTTCCGGTCAGGATATCCTGGTCAGTATGGCCCTCAAACCGACATCGAGTATCCGCTTGCCTGCCAGGACCGTCAACATCAAGGGAGAAGCGGTCGAGGTTGCTACGACTGGCCGTCATGATCCCTGCGTCGGTATCCGCGCTGTGCCTATTGCCGAAGCGATGCTGGCGCTGGTGCTGATGGATCACGCCCTGCGCCACCGGGCGCAGAATCTGGACGTGAAATCCGAAACACCGCTCATTCCCGCATCGGCTGATTGACCCGCATAGAGCCAGCGTACTCATGCACTATGCGGGTTAACCGTTTTGTCTGAGTCGTGATCGGTCCCTGGAGCTATTGCCTTCCAGGATGTCGCGCTGTATGGGCGTCGCATGATCAGTAGTGGCCGCACGCCGGCCGTTCCCTATTACCGCCTGTCCGGGTTTTATTTGTTCTACTTTGCCACGCTTGGCGCCTTTTTACCCTACTGGTCACCCTATCTCAAATCCATCGGCTTCGATGCCGCCTCGATCGGACAACTGACGGCGATCCTCGCCGCGACCAAGATCATTGCCCCGAATATCTGGGGCTGGATCGGCGATCATCACGGACAGCGTATACGTATCATCCGGCTGGCATCGTTGCTGGCCTGTATGTCATTTGCCGGTATGTTGGTTACCCAATCTTTTGGGTGGATGGCGCTGATCTTTGGCGTCTTCGGGTTTTTCTGGAACGCGGCCCTGCCCCAGTTTGAGGCGATTACGTTGACACACCTTGGCGAGTCCAGCCACTCCTATACTAGGATACGGATCTGGGGTTCCATAGGCTTTATCGTCACCGTGCTGGTGTTGGGAAAATATTTTGAATCGCATGCGCTGCAACAACTGCCGGGTGTCGTGTTTATTTTATTATTTGCCATCGTCCTGGCAAGTATGGCCGTACCGGAACGTGCCGCTGCAGAGAGGCAAAAACCGGCCGGCTCCCTGTTCAGTGTGCTGAGGCAAGCGGAGATCATGGCCCTGTTTGCTGTCTGCTTTCTCATGCAGTTCAGTCATGCTCCGTATTATACGTTTTATTCCATCTATCTCGACGACCATGGTTATTCCCCATCGTTTGTCGGAAGCATGTGGGCGATAAGCGTTGTGGCTGAAGTGGCCGTCTTTTTTTATATACCGCAATTGATCGCATGGGCCGGCCTTCGCTTGCTGTTATTGACCAGCCTGGCAATAACCTGTGTGCGCTGGTTGATCATTGCCTATTCCGTTGATGTAGTGACGTTAGTGATTGCCGGACAACTCATGCACGCAGCCACCTTCGGCATCTATCATGCGGCGGCAATCCAGCTGATACATCGTCATTTTACGGGACGCTTGCAAGGCAGGGGTCAGGCGCTCTACAGTAGCGTGAGTTTCGGTGTGGGCTTGTCTGCCGGCAGCCTGATGGTCGGTTATTCATGGAACAGTCTGGGAAGTGTCATGAGTTTCCAGGGCGCCGCGCTGGCCTCTTTTGCCGCGCTCCTCATTGCCTGGCGCTGGATTCGAAATTGAATGGTGGAATATCCCGGCCGGCGCTTACCCGTTCGCTGCTTCCGTTGGAAGATGTTCTCCAGCCAGCACGATTATTCAGTTTTGTTGAATCTCGGCCAGTTGCGTAAACAGCTTCTCCATCGGGAAGGGCTTGTGTAACACGCAAACCGCACCATCCTCGGTGGCCTCGGTCAGTAACCGGTCAACATGAAAACCGGTCATTATCATGTTTTGGCATCCGGGCTGCAGCCTCCGCATGGCACGCAATACCTCGGCGCCGTTTATGCCCGGCAATTTCAAGTCGATGATCGCCAGGTCGATGGCTTCCTCCCGGGCCCTGTCCACGGCCTCTTCGCCGCTATAGACGACCGTGACCAGATAGCCCTGCTCTTCCAGCAGGATGCCCAGACTATCAGAGAGATCACGATTATCGTCGACGATGAGAATCCGTAACGGCTTCATGAACCCGGTCCCTTTTCGGTCAAATCCAGTGGTAGCCACAAGGTCACACAGGTCCCATGTCCCCCATTAGAATCGATTTCAATGTCGCCACCGTGCTGCGTCATGATCTGTTTTACCGTCGGCAGACCCAGACCCATGCCGAAACTCTTGGTGCTGTAGAGTGGCTCAAATATCCTGGGCAGGACATCGGCGGGGATGCCATTACCGTTATCACGTATCCTGATCTCAATGCGATTATTGATGCTGCGGGTAGAGACGGTCAGGCAGGGAGCGGGTGTGATACCATTGGGATTATCCTCCCTGGCCATGGCCTGGCAGGCATTATCATAGACGTTGATAACGGCCCGGCGCAGGCGATCCGGGTCAATCCGCACCACGGCCCCGGCCAGGTTCAGCTCACGCCGGACGGTAAGACCCTCGGGTACGGTCTGTTCATCCAGCACCTCGGCTAACCATGCATCGAAGCTTAGCGGTTGCAAGGCAAAATCGGTCATGCGAGTGAAGTCAAGCAACTCAGCGATGATCTTGTCGCAGCGACCGGTGTTACGTTCGATACGCTCCAGGGCGCTGGTAACACGCTTGTCGTCGGATTGCATATGCATTTTTAACAGATACACGGCAGGCAGGATGGCGCTCAGGGGGTTGCGCAGTTCGTGGCCGACAGTTGCTGTTAACTGGCCCAGTACAGAGAGCCGCTCATTACGTAGCAGTTCCTGCTGGGCCGATTCGAGTTCCGCCGTCCGTTCTGCGACGAGTTCTTGCAGATGCTGGCGATGTTTTTTCAACTCCTCAGCCGTGTTTTTCAAATCGGTGATATCGTGGACAGTGATGATGACCCCTGCCACCGTACCGTCCTCACGCCGGTAGGGGAGGTATTGTACCTCGACCCAACGCCTGCCCTCGCCGGCATAATCAAACAGGCTTTCAAAACGGATCAACTCACCGGCCAGGCATCTGTCCAGTCTGGGTTTTGAAAATTTTTCGAACCGCTCTTTGCCGAGTACGTCGGCAAAGCTGTGGCCAATCACCTCTTCCCGGCGTTTTCCAAAGACATCCAGAAATCGCTGGTTAACAGCAAGGTAGTGATAGTTGCTGTCGATAAATGAGAGATGATCGGTGCTGGCATTGACTATCTGCTCGTAGCGTAGCAGCATTTCTTCCGCCTGCTTGCGCTCGCTGATGTCCTCGACGAATGTAATGAAGTAGTCCACTGTGCCATCCGCCTTACGGGTGCATTTACTGGAGATACGAACGTCGACGATATTCCCATCCTTACGGATGTAGCGTTTATCCTGGGAGAATCCCTCGATCTCCCCGGCCATTAACCGGTCAAATTGTGCGGTGCTTGCCTGCAAGTCGTCCACGTGAGTCAGATCCTTCCAGGTCATGGTTGCCAGTTCCGCTCGGGAATAACCGACTATCCCGCAGAATGTATCGTTGAACTGGGCGATCTCCTTGCGGGGCGTGGACAGCACCATGCCGATCAGGCCTGCGTCAAAAAAGCAGTGTAGTAGTTTTTCTATATCGTTTGTTCCGGGCATTATTTAAAGTGGCATGAATAATAACGGTGGTCTGCTCAACTGGCTGATTTTTCAAGCTGAGCATGACCCGGATCATCCCCTCTACGTATGCGTTGACGCAACAACTTTCCCGTTATCGGCAGGAGCGTAATTACCGGGATGAGGGATGATAGAATCCGGACGCGCCTCTTTGATTGATAAAGTGTATCGGCAAAAAATGGAAAATTTGAATAATTGATGTAACTGTTTTGTAAACATGGAGTTACTTCAGTACGTGTTCAGGTTTCCTGTGTCCTGGAGCGGACCGGCTCCTGCTGCTATAAGAATCAATACTTTCCAGCCTGCATTCCCCGTTTAAAACACGGATGCCCGTTAAGTTGGTGAAGGAACCCGATCTTTGAATCAAGTTTCAGGGAAAAAGTACCGATAACCGATCCGTGCGGCGAAAAGTTCATATATTCATATATAAGCGGTAGACAATGATCCCAGACAGACTGGAAACAGAGGCAGCCAAGGCATTCATCGGGCGGCAGCCTATTTTAAACAGTAAAAATGGCGTATGTGCCTATGAATTGCTGTTTCGATCCGGGGAGGTCAATGCGGCCGGCCGGCTGGACGGCAGCAAGGCGACTGCCCAGGTCGTGTATAATACCCTGCTGGAGATGGGCCTGGATGATCTCGTTGGCCCCTACCTTGCGTTCATTAACTTTCCCCGTGAATTATTGTTTGACGGCATCGCCCGGTTGTTGCCGCCTGATCGCGTGACCATTGAAATCCTGGAAGATGTCAAGGTCGATGATAAACTGGTCGAAAGGGTCAATCTCCTCTCGAAGCAGGGATTTACAATTGCCCTGGATGATTTTACTTATACCCCGGAGTGGGAACCTTTGCTGCGGCTTGCTGATATTGTCAAGCTTGATGTTTTTGCCCTGTCCATCGAAGAAACACAGGAGCATCTCGAGCTGCTCCGGGTCTATGACGTCAAGCTATTGGCTGAAAAGGTGGAAACCCTACAAGAGTACGATACCTATCGGGGGATGGGGTTTGATTATTTCCAGGGTTACTTTTTCTCAAAGCCGGAAATTGTCAGTAAGGAGATACTGCCGGACAATCACATCGCCCTGTTGCAGCTGCTTGCCCGCTTGCAGGACCCGGATATAGATATCGGTGAAGTGGAAACCCTGGTCTCCCAGACGGTTTCTTTGAGTTACAAGCTGTTCCTTTATATTAATTCGGCGTACTTTGGTTTGCCCAGAAAATTTGATTCCATCCGTCAGGCCGTGGTCTATTTTGGCCTGCAGCGGTTGAAAGATCTGGCCTGTTTAATTGCCCTGGTGGGGATCAATGATAAATCATCAGAGACAATCCTGCTTGGATTGACGCGGGCCAAGATGTGCGAGCAACTGGCAAGGATGACCAGACAGCCTGATGTAGATATTTTCTTTGTTATTGGACTCTTTTCAATACTTGAAGCGCTGTTAAACCACTCCCTGCAGGAAATCCTGCAGCATCTTCCCCTGAGTAAAGAGGTGGTTGGGGCATTACTCAGATATGATGGGGTTCCTGGCGAAGCGTTGCAATGCAGTATTGCCTGTGAACAATGCAAATGGCCGGAGATCAAATTTGCAAAGCTCGATATCTCCTCAATCCATGAGGCCTATACGGAAGCGATCACCTGGTCCCGCCAGACAGCCGCCGGGCTTGGCGCCACATAGCTCATGCACTATGCAGGTTTATTCCGGCGCCGGGTGAGGCGCAGGGACCTCTTTCTTCATAGGCACGCGTTCGAGTCTGTAACCCTTGTGATAAATGGATGTTAATTTCCAGCCATGTTCCTCATTCAGAGACAATTTTTTGCGGATGCGGCTGACATGAATATCTATCGTGCGGGTATGGATTTCCGGACCGTAGCCCCAAATCTCCTCAAGCAGTTTTCCACGGGAAATCAAATCACCCAGGTTACGTAACAGATATCCTGCGAGTTCAAATTCCTTTGGCGTTAATTCGATCTCCATTCCGGACAGTGTAATACGATGGCAATTAAAATCCAGGGTAAACGGATCGATATCGATGGTGTCCGTATTCCGGTCCCGGGTCTGCGAGCGCCTGACAAGTGCAGTAATCCGTGCCAGCATCTCCTTGAGATTCACCGGTTTGGTCATGTAATCGTCTGCGCCGGCTTCAAGCATAGCCACCACATCATCAGTAGCGTCACGGCCCGTTACAAAAATAACGGGAAGTTCGTTGCCGATATGTGCGCGCACCCATTTCAGTATTTTGTCTCCTGCTATATCGGGTATTTCCCAGTCGAGGATCAACAGCGCGTATTTATGTTTGGGCAGTTCTTCTATCAGGGATTGGCCACTTTCAAATACATGGCATTTGTAATCCGACGACTGCAGGTATGATTCTATTAACCATGCGTCGGACGGGTTATCTTCCAGCAGGGCAATATCCATATCCGGTTTATACCTTTATCCGTGATTGTTGAATAGCGGTATCAATCTCTTTGTAGCCATATAACCAGTGCTTGATCAGGTGAACTGTCAATTCGCAGGCTTCAGTTTTATCCAGAACCTGGCACCTGCGCCAAAGCGGCTGTCAACGCCGATTCTCCCTCCCATCAGTTCAACCAGCCGTTTTGATAATGCCAGGCCGATCCCCACTCCTTCCTGGTTTTTGTGCTGAGGCAAACGGCTGAAGGGTTGAAACAGCTTGTCAATCTGATCCCGGTGAATACCATTCCCCGAGTCGATAACTTCGATAGTAACTTCAGCTTCGGTATCAACATGGGTCCTTATCACTATGGTGCCCGCCGGTTTATTGTATTTTATGGCATTGGAAAGAAGATTGACCATGACCTGTTTCAGCCGGAAAGGATCTGCCGCCACTGTGAGATTATGGTTAACTTCATAGCGCTTGAAGATCGTAATATTATTCTGTTTTGCCAGGGGCATAACCAGGGAACTGCATTCATCCATAAAAGCGGCGAGGGGAATATCTATATTTTCCACTTTCAAGCGGTTGACCTCTATGCGTGACAGATCAAGAACTTCATTTATCAAATTGAGCAGGTGGCCCCCTGCATTGTGTATTTCCTTCACATACTGTTTTTGAATATCTGCAATGGGATGCTCGTCAGATGAATCCAATAGCTGTGAAAAGCCCATAATTGCATTTAAAGGGGTGCGTAATTCATGGCTCATTTTTGACAGAAAGTCGGATTTGGCCTGATTGGCGCTCACCGCAACATCGTGCGCCGCCTTTAGTTTCTGCTCCGCAAGGATCCTGGAAGTGATATCGTTGTTTATGGCCACATATTGATAAGGCCTGTTTTTTTCATCCATGAAGGGGACGATTGTTATATTTACCCAGTAAAAATCCCCGTTCTTTTTTCTGTTACAGATTTCCCCTTGCCAGACTGTTCCTGCTGTAATCGCTTCCCACATACCGGCATACAGGCAGTCGTCGTGTATGCCCGACTTTAAAATATGATGGTCCTTGCCTATCAGTTCAGATCTTGAATAGCCGCTAATGTCACAGAATTTATCATTGACGTAAATAATGGCCCCATCGATATTGGTAATGCTGACAATAGCATGCTGGTCGAGTGCAAAATGCTGATTTTCGATCTCCCGCAACGCAGCCGCCAGATTATTGTTCATGGTATTAAGGGTGCGCGCGCGGGAGACGCGGGAATTTATTATCCCCACCAGGAATTCAGGGTCAACAGGTGTTACGATGAAATCATCGCCTCCACTGTTCATTGCCGCCAGTTGTTGTTTAAAATCCGTTCCTGTCGATAAAAATATGATCGATATTCCGGCATACTTTTCCTGCTGTCTCAGTATCGCTGCAAGTTCAAGGCCCGAGCAACCTTCCATATCCATGTTCAGCAGTATCAGTTCCGGTCGGGAATGATGCATGTTTACAAGCGCCTGAAGCGGATCGTTAACGGCCGCCACAGTCATGCCTTCCTGCTCGAGGATGAACGAGTAAAAATCGGTCATGACTGCATCATTGTCGATAATCATGATCCGGTAGGGATCTTTGGGGATGCCGGTGGTGAGTTCTCCTATCTTGTCTATCAGTCTGTCCATCTCCAGCGGTGGTCCGAAATAGCAATCCGCGCCGGCCCTGACGGCGGAGAGGCGCGAGTCGATATCATCATGGTCGGAGATAACAATGAGCGGGATCTCACCGAAGTTCCTGTTCCCGGTATCCGGCGGGGAAATAGCGGTTTCCGCTTTCCTTTCCGTATGGCGTATGCCGTTAATGATCACTGCCGGTACGTTTTGAGTCAGTCCCTGTCTCAGGGTTTGCAGATTATTGTAGCGATTGACCCGGTAACCTCTCTGCTGTAGCTGCGTAGCGATCTCTTCAATGGCGGACAGATTATTTTCGAGAACAGCAATCAGGGGTTCTTCACCCTGGAGGAGCGGTGAGTGCCTGAAGGAATCCCAGCGTTTCCGTTTCGGCCGGGGTTGCAGTGTGCTGTCCCGGTTCCGTACGGCAGATTCCAGCGTTTGTAGCAATATATCGATTTGCCTGGTGTACCCTTCTGTCAGTACTCCCTCCCTGCCCAGCAGGGAGGTCAGGAATTGTTCCAGGTTACGTGCGGCATCGGAGACGGCAATAATACCAAAAGAGGATCCTGCAGTGGCCAGATGATGGGTGATTTTTTTTAAGACGCGAATTTCCTCCGCATCCGACGGGCCGAACCTGGCGACGATCCAGATCTCCTTGATCTGGCTTATCCTCTCTTCCAACTGTGCGCTGTATTCATCGCACAGTACCGTTAAACGCTCTTGCAGAATATTCTCTGGATCGATCATGGGGATATCTAGTGTAATCAGATCACATGGTTAGTCAATCAATGTCCAGTGCCATCGATTCCATTGGAACACTACTGCTGAGGGCCGGGCAGCGCTATCCGTTTTTGCCGCACAGCGCTGCTCCAGAAACTTTGGCAGGGGCAACCGGAGCCTTCTGGAGCACACGTATAACTTATTGTTTACCCTGATTATTTTTTAAAGGTGTCTATTTTCGGGTAGAATTTGCCGGGTCCTGTTATGTGAAAGCCGTTTTAAGCAAGTGGCTATACGTCAATCTTGTGTTTGTCAAAAGGAGCCTGCGAATGGAAAGAATCCCTGATTTATGAAGAGTTTCACGCAAAACAGTCTTATACTGCAACATGACAAGCCGAACCGGCTTACTGGAATTTGTCCCTCTATGGAACTGTAATGATGCAAGAGACCATCCATATCCTGATGATCCATGACGACCCTGCCGCCGGCCATACCATCCGGGATGTACTAGAGAACGGTCTGGAGAGTGTACGCATTGATGAAGTCTACAGCCGCTCCCGATTCAGGCAGGCCCTGGCCGCATCCGTCTACGATATAGTCCTCAGTGGTGCTTCGCAGGGAAGTTTCACGGGCAGAGAAGTGATCAGGGATTTGCGTGAGACGGGCTCTGACATACCCATTATTCTGTTGCAGGAAACCGCTACGGACAGGGACCTTGACGCGCCAGGCGCTCCGGGGCAGGTTGACTCTGTTGGTGGCTCGTCAATACACCTGAAACGGTTACCTGCCCGGATAGTCAGGATCATCGAACGTAAAAAGGCTGAACAGGCCATTCATAACCAGGCCAGCTGGCAACTGCAACGCTATAGACATATTGTCGATGCGACAGACGATTTCATGGCCTTCGTTGATGCTAACTATATTTATTGTGCCGTCAACCAGCGTTATCTCGATGGTTTCCAGAAGGGATGGGACGAAGTGGTCGGTCACAGTGTTGCTGAAATTATTGGAGCTGATCAGTTTGAAAACGGACTGAAAGAAAATATTGACAGGTGTATGGGTGGCGAACGCTGCCAGTATGAATGCTGGATCGATTTTCCCGGTCTGGGCAACTGTCTGCTGGACATTAGTTATACCCCCCATGTCGGAAGCGATGGTACGGTGACCGGGGTCATCATCCGCGGACATGACCTTACCTCGCAGAGGCAGGCGGAAGATGCAATGAGGGAGGGCGAGGAACGCTTGCGTCAGTACTTCGATGCGGGATTGGTGGGCATGGCGATTTACTCCCTTGAGGATGGCTGGGTACAGATAAACGATTACTACTGCGAGATCGTAGGCTATTCAAGGGAAGAGTTGGTGCAGATGACCTGGGCGGATTTTACCCATCCGGATGATCGGGAAATGTCCGCTGCGCAGTTCAAAAGGATATTGGATGGCGAGATTGATCGTTACTCCATGGAAAAGCGTTGTGTCCGCAAGGATGGTGAAACCATTTATATCCGGATCTCTACCGAATGTTCCCGCAAAAAGGACGGCACGGTAGATTATCTAGTCGGCTTCGTGCAGGACATTACCGAACAGAAAAAGGCGGAGCAGGCGTTGCGGCGGAGCGAACAACTGTTACGCTCTTACTATGATGCCGGACTGGTTGGCATGGGGCTCTCCAGGCCCGACAAGGGGGTGTTTCAATTCAATGATACCTTCTGCGAGATCATGGGTTACCCGCGCAGTGAGCTGGAGACGATGACCTGGGAAGATCTGACTCACCCGGATGATAGGGCAGCGTGCACCAGGCAATACGAACGCGTGATGGCGGGCGAGATAGACAACTACTCCATTGACAAGCGCTGTGTCCGCAAGGACGGAAAAATTATCCATGTTACCAGCTCCAGCAAGTGTGTCCGCAAGGAGGATGGTACAGTGGAGTATCTTGTTACGTTCGTACGGGACATCACCGAACGCAAATTGGCGGAAGAAGCCCTTTTCCGGACTCACCGCGCTCTGCAGGTACTGAATGAATGTAACCATAGCATCGTGCATGCAACCTCCGGGCAGGAGTTGATTAACACAATCTGCCGGATCATTGTGGAGACAGGGGGTTATCGCTTTACCTGGGTCGGGTATGCGCAGTCAAATGAAGACAGGACAGTTTATCCCGTTGCCAGTGCCGGATATGAAGCGGGCTATCTGGATAATGATTTCAGCTGGAGAGAAGACAGAGAAAGATTTGAACCGGTAAGTGAGGTCGTTGGATCCGGAAAAGCCTTTATTGTGAGAGATATCGCTGCCTACCCCGTTTATGGATCCTTGAAGAATGCTGCATTGGAGCGTGGTTACCGGTCCGAAATCGCATTGCCTCTGAATGTGGGGGGAAAGGCATTCGGGGCCTTGATGATCTACGCTTCGGAGGCCGATACCTTCGATCATGAGGAAGAGAAACTGCTGGTACGGTTGGCGGATGATCTGGCCTACGGTATTTTGTCAGTGCACACAAGCAGAAAGCATGAACGTGCCGAACAGGCGTTACGCGATAGTGAAAACAGATACCGCTATTTATATGATGAAAACCCCGCGATGTTTTTTACTGTTGATACAAACGGGATGATACTGACTGTAAATAAATTCGGGGCACAAGGGCTCGGCTATGAAGTTGATGAATTGACCGGGACATCCATCTTCGATCTCTCCTATGGGAACCATAAACAACTGTTGATGGAATTCCTGCAAACCTGTCTGGAAACTCCTGGGCAGGTACATTACATGGAGCAGCAGAAGGTCCGCAAGGACGGCAGTGTGCTATGGGTCAAGGAGGCGATGCGGGCCGTGGCGGACAGTGACGGGGAAAGAAGTATCTTTATCGTTTGTGAAGATATAACTGAAACACGCAAATTTTCCGAACAACTCTCTTATCAGGCCAGCCATGATTCCCTTACCGATCTGATTAACCGGGGCGCCTTTGAAAAACGTCTGAAAAAATTACTGGATACCATTCAAATCGATGATAGCCAGCATGCCTTATGTTATCTGGATCTGGATCAATTCAAGATTGTCAATGACACCTGTGGGCATCTGGCAGGTGATGAATTGCTGAGACAGCTCGGCATGCTATTGCAACAGCAAATCAGGCAAAGAGATACTGTAGCGCGACTTGGCGGCGATGAATTTGCTATCTTGATGGAACATTGCCCGGTGCACAGGGCCGAGTTGATAACCGGGAAATTAATCCAGTCAATCGTCGACTTTCAGTTTATCTGGGAAGACAGGATTTTCAAGGTCGGTGTCAGTGCGGGCCTGGTCCCGATAAACCGATCATCGGGCAATATTACAGAGATATTAAAGAACGCGGATACGGCATGCTATACCGCCAAGAGGCAAGGCCGCAACTCCATTCATGTTTATGGTAAAGAGGATGAGGGATATATACAAAAGCATGGAGAAATCAGGTGGGTCTCGCAGATTTATACTGCACTGGAAAAGGACCGGTTCCGGCTTTATTTTCAATCCATTGTCCCGCTGCATAACAGTGAAAATGATATTGAACGCTATGAAGTTCTGGTGCGTATGGAAACGGAGAATGGAGATCTGATCATGCCGGATCTTTTTATGCCTGCAGCGGAACATTATAATCTGTCGACACGGATCGACCGATGGGTAATCAGCACATTGTTTGGATTGGTCAAGGACCTGTCACAAAAGGGTTACAGGATGCCACAGTATTCCATAAATCTGTCAGGCCACTCCATCGGGGACGAAGAACTTCTGAATTTTATCATTCAGCAGTTTGAAATATCGCACATCCAGCCTGAAAGTATCTGCTTCGAGATCACTGAAACCGTTGCAATAAGTAACCTTACCAGTGCCATGCGTTTCATCAATACCTTGCGGGATCTGGGTTGTTTGTTTGCCCTGGATGATTTTGGCAGCGGCCTGTCATCATTTGCCTATTTGAAAAACCTACGCGTCGATTATTTAAAAATCGATGGCTTGTTTATCAGGGATATCACCACTGATCCCGTCAATCTGGCTATTGTGAAATCCATGCTTGAAGTCGGCAAGGCCCTGGGCAAGCAAACGGTCGCTGAGTATGTGGAGAATAAGAACGTATTGAACATGCTGCGTGACATCGGCGTCGATTACGCCCAGGGAAGTTATGTCTGCGAGGAATTATCATTTGAAGAGATGGCCCGGCATGGCACATCCAATATCATAGAATTAAACGAGCGGCGATAACACGGGGAACCCAGAACCCAGAACCCAGAACCCAGAACCCAGAACCCAGAACCCAGAACCCTGAACCCAGAACCCAGAACCCAGAACCCAGAACCTTAACCCTTGAACCTTAAACCCTGTTCAATGATTTCAGGCGCGGGTACCGCCTACCGTCAGTTCATCAATCCGGATCGTCGGTTGGCCGACACCAACGGGTACTGACTGGCCATCCTTGCCACAGACGCCGATCCCGGAATCGAGTTGCATATTGTTACCAACCATGGTGAGCCGGGTTAATACGTCGGGACCGTTTCCAATGAGGGTGGCGCCTTTAATGGGTCGGGTAAGCCTGCCATGCTCGATGAGCCATGCCTGGCTGGTGCTGAAGACAAATTTACCGTTGGTGATATCCACCTGTCCGCCGCCGAATTGTGCGGCATAAATACCCTTATCGACCGATTCGATAATCGCCTCCGGATCATGACTGCCCCCCAGCATGTATGTATTGGTCATGCGTGGCATCGGCAGATGTGCATAGGATTCGCGCCGGCCGTTACCGGTTGGCTGCATTCCCATCAGGCGTGCGTTGAGTTTGTCCTGCATATAGTTTCGCAGTATGCCGCGTTCAATAAGCGTGGTACATTCGCTTGGCGTACCCTCATCGTCTACCGTTAAAGAGCCGCGCCGATCTATAATCGTTCCGTCATCAACAACAGTCACTTCCGGTGTTGCAACCCGTTCGCCGATGCGGCCGGAGAAGGCAGAGGTGCCTTTACGGTTGAAATCCCCTTCCAGACCATGGCCGATGGCTTCATGTAACAGTATTCCCGGCCAGCCGGGACCGAGAACGACGGTCATCGCGCCTGCCGGGGCGTCCACGGCTTCCAGATTGGTCAATGCCTGGTTAACGGCCTCTTCTACATAACCGGAAAGCGTGTCACCAGAGAGAAAATATTCATAGCCGAAGCGCCCTCCACCACCGTAGCCGCCTTTCTCCAGGCGGCCGTTTTGTTCCACGATTACATTCACATTAAGACGTACCAGGGGCCGTACATCGGCTGAAAAATTAGCGTCTGCATCGGCAATGAGTACGGTTGTATACTGGCCGCTCAGTGAGGTAATCACCTGTGTTACCCGTGGATCCTTTTTTCTGGCCAGCTCATCGACTGATCGTAACAGCGCTACCTTCTGTTCTGAACTGATTGAGTCGAATGGATCACTGGCTGAATAGAATGAAACGGGATTTTTCCGTTGCCACGCCTGTAACCGCCCTTCGCCACCACTCGCCGCGATGGCGCGCGCTGTTCTGGCCGCATTCGTGAGCGCCGGCAGCACGATCTCGTCGGAATAGGCGAAACCGGTCTTGTCGCCACTGATAGCGCGTACGCCGACACCCTGATCGATACTGTGGGACCCTTCCTTGACGATGCCGTCTTCAAGTATCCATGATTCAGAGCGGGACAATTCAAAAAACAGATCGGCCTGATCGATGCCGGGCGATAGCAGTTGACCCAGTGTTTTCTGAATGTCGGTAACCTCCAGACCTACCGGGCCAAGAAGCGTTTGCTGTGCAATCTCCAGGGCGTTGTTCATTATTTACTGGATTAGTTTTTTATGCTGCAGCACCGGAAATGAGGCGCGCAACTCCTGTTGACGGCCCAGATCGAGATCCGCACACACGATGCCGGGACCTTTTTCCAGGGAACCGAGGACCTCGCCCCAGGGATCAATAATCATGCTATGGCCCCAGGTGAAACGCTTCTCTGTATGTTGACCGCCCTGATTCGGGGCAATGACGAAACAGAGGTTTTCAATGGCGCGGGTGCGTAGCATGGTCTTCCAATGGCGCCTGCCAGTCGTTTCCGTAAAGGCCGCAGGAATAGTAATGATGGAAACATCCTGATCGATCATATTACGGTACAGCTCGGGGAAACGGAGGTCGTAGCAGATAGACATGCCGATATTTGCAAACGGGGTCGCAGCGATGATGATATTGTTCCCGGCCATGATAGTATTGGATTCATTGTAGGATTCATCGGATTCACTGTTAACACAGACATCAAACAGGTGCATCTTGTCGTAACGTGCAACACATTCACCTTCAGGATTAAACAGCAAACAGCTGTTATAGATATGCTCTTCCTGTTCGCTTTCCAGCGGAATCGATCCTCCCATTAACCAGATCCCCTGCTGTCTGGCATTGTCAGCCAGAAATTCCTGTAACGGTCCGTTGCCGTAAGGTTCCCGGTAGCGCAATTTGACTGTTTCGTCATCGCTCAGGACAGGGAAGTACTCCGGAAGAACGGCCAGTTTCGCACCCTGGCCGGCTGCTTGCGCAATCAATGTCCGGGCACTGTCCAGATTTGCATCGACATCGACTGTTGAGACCATCTGAATGGCAGCGACACGTATCGTGTTAGTCATAAGCATAGTATACGGTAGATGGGTTTCCGGATACAGCATACCGGGACTCAGGCACGATGCATGCTGGAGATTACTGTATCCCCATGACGGAATCCTTTATAATCCGGTCTCCTTTGAATTCATGTTATTTTGCCAGGTCAAGTGAGCGAAGAATTTCCAAGAATCGAACGATTACCTCCGTATGTGTTCAACATCGTTAATGATTTGAAGATGAAGGAGCGTCATCGTGGCGAAGATATCATTGATTTCGGTATGGGTAATCCGGACCAGCCTGCACCGGGCCACGTTGTCGATAAACTTGTCGAGGTGGCCTCCCGTAAGGATACCCACCGTTATTCCATGTCACGCGGTATTCCCAGACTGCGCAGGGCAATCTGCAACTGGTACAAACAACGCTTTGATGTCGATCTGGATGAGGAGACGGAAGCGATCGTTACCCTTGGTTCAAAGGAGGGTCTTGCGCATCTGGCCCTGGCCATCATGGATAGAGGTGATGCAGTGCTGGTCCCCAACCCCGCCTACCCCATCCATCCATTTGGTTTTATTATCGCCGGTGCGGATGTCCGCCATGTGCCGATCGGTCCGGGTATTGATTTCTTTGCTGAATTGGAAAATGCTATTCGTAATACCTGGCCCAGGCCGAAGTTGCTGCTACTTAATTTTCCCAGCAATCCGACCACGCAATGCGTGGAGTTGCCTTTTTTTGAGAAGATCATTGAGTTTGCCGATGAATATGGAATCTGGGTCGTACAGGATCTGGCCTATGCGGATATCGTATTTGATGGCTACCGGGCGCCTTCCATCCTGCAAGTAAATGGCGCCAAGGAACTGGCCGTGGAGTTTTTCTCTCTCTCCAAGAGTTACAATATGCCAGGTTGGCGGGTCGGCTTCATGGTCGGATCTCCAGTGCTTGTCAATGCCCTGGCAAGGCTGAAATCCTATCTGGATTATGGCATGTTTACTCCGATCCAGGTTGCGGCCATCACTGCCCTGGAGGGCGAGCAACGGTGTGTGCTTGAAATCCGGGATCGTTACCGCAAGCGCCGGGATGTTTTATGCGATGGATTAAATTCCCTTGGTTGGGAGATAGAGAAACCCAAAGCAACCATGTTTGTGTGGGCGCCAATCCCCGAGCAGTATCGGCATCTCGGCTCGTTGGAATTTGCCAAGAAATTGCTGTTGGAGGCCAGGGTTGCCGTCTCGCCCGGGATAGGATTCGGGGAATACGGAGATAATTATGTCCGCTTTGCACTGATCGAAAATGAACACAGGACCCGCCAGGCCATAAGGGGGATACGCACCATGCTAAAGCATGATGATCTGATCGCAAACGAGGCATAACGCCGAACCGTTATTCGTTTCCTGATCCCTCTGTACGAACAGCTAAATAGAACCTTGAACCTTGAACGTTGAACGTTGAACCAGGAACCTTGACATCATGGATCCAGTAAAAGTTGGTTTGTTGGGTTTAGGAACCGTAGGCGGTGGCACGGTAACTGTGTTGACCCGTAATGCCGATGAGATCACACGCCGTGCCGGCCGTGGTATACGCATCAGTCATGCCGCGGCAAAGGAGTATGATGCGGATGCCATATCGGGATTGGACCAAATCGACAGGATCACGGACGATGCCTTCGATGTAGTCAATAACCCCGAGGTGGAAATTATTATCGAACTGATTGGAGGTTACTCACCAGCCCTGGATTTGGTACTCAAGGCCATAGACAATGGCAAGCATGTGGTGACCGCCAACAAGGCGCTGATTGCCAAACATGGCAACGAGATCTTTGCCGCCGCTCAGGAGAGGGATGTCATGGTGGCCTTTGAGGCGGCCGTAGCCGGGGGTATCCCCATCATCAAGGCGGTGCGCGAAGGGCTTGCGGCAAATGAGATTGAATGGGCAGCGGGCATCATCAATGGCACCGGCAATTTTATCCTCACCGAGATGCGGGAGAAAAGCCGGGATTTCAGTGACGTTCTTAAAGAGGCCCAGTCCCTGGGTTATGCCGAGGCCGATCCCACATTCGATGTGGAAGGTATCGACGCCGCCCATAAGCTTACTATTCTCAGTTCCATTGCCTTCGGTATTCCGCTGCAATTGGAGAAGACCTATACCGAGGGAATCAGCGGCATCGAGCAGCAGGATGTTGCCTACGCAGACGAACTAGGTTACCGCATCAAGCATCTGGGTATTACGCGTAAGACCGATAACGGCATAGAGTTACGTGTCCATCCCACCCTTATCCCCGAACGGCGTCTGATCGCTCACGTAGACGGTGTCATGAATGCCGTGCAGGTAAAAGGCGATGCGGTCGGGCCGACCTTGTATTATGGCGCCGGTGCCGGTTCGCTGCCTACGGCCTCGGCGGTGGTGGCGGACCTGGTGGATGTGACGCGGGCGTTGACTTCGGATCCTGAGAATCGCGTTCCCCATCTTGCCTTCCAGCCCCATGCCCTGGCCGACACCCGGGTCCTCCCTATGGAGGAGGTGGAGACCGCCTGCTATCTGCGCATGCAGGTTGTGGATCGTCCCGGTGTCCTCGCCGAGGTGACCCGGATACTGGGCGATCTGGAGATCAGTATCGAGGCCATCATTCAAAAGGAGCCAATGGCGGGTGCGAGCCATGTGCCGGTTATATTCCTCACGCAGCGCATTCAGGAAAAGAATATGAATGCAGCCATCCGGGGGATCGAGAAGTTGAACAGTATTGACGGCCGCGTCGTGCGTATACGGCGGGAGAGTCTGGAGTAGGAAGGCGATGCATCATTATGACAAGACCTCAATATTATACAGGACTTATAGAACGTTACCGTAACCGCTTACCCATTGATGATGAAGCACGGGTTATCAGTCTGGGTGAGGGCAATACTCCGCTTATCCGCCTGCACAATATCCCTTCGTTGTTCGATAAGGAAATCGAGATCTATGTTAAATACGAGGGCCTGAATCCGACCGGCTCCTTCAAGGACAGGGGTATGACCATGGCCGTGACACAGGCCTGCGCAGCGGGATCGCGGGCGATCATCTGCGCCTCGACCGGTAATACTTCGGCCTCGGCCGCCGCCTATGCCGCCCGTGCCGGGATTACGGCGTTTGTGGTGATCCCGGATGGCAAGATCGCCCTGGGCAAACTTGCCCAGGCGATGATGGAAGGTGCGGTGGTCATTCAAATCAAGGGGAATTTCGATGACGGTATGCGTCTGGTCAAGGAGGTAGCGGAGCACGCCCCCGTAACTATTGTGAACTCGATCAATCCCTATCGCCTGCAGGGACAGAAAACCGCTGCCTTCGAGGTAATCGATGAACTGGGAAGGGCGCCTGATTTTCATTGTCTACCGGTCGGTAATGCCGGCAATATTACCGCTTACTGGATTGGATACAGTGAATATGCGTGTACCGATACAAAGGCGTGTCTCTATTGTCGGGGAGTGTGCCGCTACCGGCAGGAGGCATTAGTCAACGGACGCCCGAAGATGCTGGGTTATCAGGCCAGCGGTGCAGCGCCTTTTCTGCGCGGGCAGATGGTTGATGAACCGGAAACCGTGGCCACGGCAATTCGTATCGGGCACCCCCAGTCATGGGACCTGGCCTGGCATGCCAGCCGGGAATCCGGTGGCTGGTTCGATGAATTTTCCGATGCAGAAATCCTGTCAGTCCAGAAGCTGTTGGCTGAAAAGGAAGGTATTTTCTGCGAGCCGGCCTCGGCGGTTTCTGTGGCCGGGGCGATACGGGACATTGAACGGGATCGTATCCCGGAGCATAGCTGCGTCGTCTGTACCTTGACGGGACATGGCTTGAAAGATCCGGATACGGCGATAAAACAGAGTACCGCGCCGATGTTAAAGGTTGCGGCCACACTTGCTGAGGTCAAACAGGCCCTGCTCGATAATATTCCGTGAACGGAAAGGTGGAATCCGTGGTCCGGCCATCATCACCCGGGCAACGCAGCCCGCATGGGTAAGCTGACTATTCTGATCCCGGGTCTGTTTGGTCCCTTTCAAGGGGTGACAAAGGAGGATGTTCCCCGCTTCCCTGCACTGGAATCATTGTTGGCGAAAGCCGGCAGGAAAAGGCGGATCGGCAGCACGTTTTATACATCGCTCTGTCATCTGTTCGGCCTGGAGAAATTTCCGGGTCAGGATCTGCCGGTCGCGGCCCTGACCCGTCTGCTCGATGATCAGGAACGGCCTGAGGGGATCTGGACGCGTATTGACCCGGTTCATCTGAGCGCCGGCAGGGAAGGGTTAACGCTGATGGACGCCACTCTGTTTACCCTCAGCCAGCACGATGCCATCATATTGGGCGCCCCGTTAAAACAGCTCTTTGCCGGTCAGGGCTGGATGTTTGAAATCCCCGTAGCCAAGCGCTGGTATCTGCGCGTTAAGGAGCATCCAGAGATAACTACTACCGAGATTAACGAAGCTGCCGGCCGCAGTGTTCAGCCACTCATGCCTGCCGGTGCAGGGCAAATGGGCTGGGCCCGGTTACTCAATGAGGCGCAGATGCTGTTGCATGACAGCGAGGTCAATCGTGAACGGGAAAAACGGGGAGAACTGACCATTAACAGCCTGTGGCTGTGGGGCATCGGTCAACTACCGGAAATCCTTCCAAGAAAGTGGTCGATGCTGATCAGCGATGACCCCGTCGCGCAGGGGCTCGCGATGTTATCGGGGACGCCTTTTACAAGTTTGCAAATTGATGCTGAAGAAATCATCCATGGCGCCGATAACACAGGCGAGGTACTCATTGTTATCGTAACGGCACAGGCCCATTCCAGTTATGGGGATTTCTGTGCCTGGCGGAGGGAACTCGAAGACCTTGAACACCACTGGTTTACACCGATAGTGAAGGCCCTGGAAGAAGACAGGATGAAGCAACTGACTATCCTTACGAATAATAACGAGTTTACCTGTACCAGGCGGACATTATTGAAATTCTGGCGGCGGCAGCGGAGATTACTGGATTATGAATAATAGTCTGTCGAACATAGAACGGCATAGGCCATAATGGAGGAAAATTTGTGAGTACGGATCTTAATCCCACGATGGCCAACAAGGCTATCCTGATCGTTGATGACCAGGGGTATTTACGCCAATTGATAAGGACTTCTCTGGGATCACAAGGATTTACCAACCTTATGGAGGCCAGTGATGGTATGAATGCCTCCAGAATGCTGGAAAAGAACAAGGTAGACCTTGTTATTTGTGACTGGGAGATGCCAAATATGGACGGCATGGAACTGTTCGCGGACCTGCAGAAAAAAACAGGACTCAAGGATACGCCTTTTATCCTGCTCACAAAGCATGGGGATAAAGGTAAAGTAACCAGGGCCATTGGCGCCGGCATTAAAAATTATATCGTCAAGCCGTTTACGCCGGAGATTATTATCGGTAAGGTGATGGATATATTACAGTGACGCCATAGAAAGAGGGCGAGGCAGTCGGGAGTGGAGAGTCATGGGTCCTGAGTCAAGAGTCGGGAGTCATGGCGGCTAGTTTTTGAACAATCACACAACTCAAGGCTTATGAGCCGTGATGCATGATTCACTGAATAGGCTTCATGTTTAATATTTCACGGCTATAATGGCGCGCCATGCCGAGGTCCATCGTCCGCCGAAACTTATCCGATAACTGTACTCTTCCCGACTCACTCCATCCTGTCCTGCGCAGGATATACAGTGCCCGCAATGTTACCCACCCGGAGCAACTGGATTATTCTCTGGAGGGTCTGCTGCCCTATCATGCGTTGCAGGGCATTGACCCGGCCGTGGCACTTCTGGTGGATGCATTGGAGCATGAAAAACGGATACTGATCGTTGCGGATTTCGATGCAGATGGCGCGACCGGTTGTGCACTGGGTATACGCGGGTTGACAGCGATGGGGGCTGCGGACTTGCACTATGTTGTCCCCAGCCGGTTTGAGTTTGGTTACGGTCTCAGTCCGGAGATCGTGGAGGTTGCCGCCGCACGCAAGCCGGACCTGCTCATTACGGTCGACAACGGTATTTCCAGTGTCGAGGGCGTGTACGTGGCCAGGGCGAAAGGGATGCAGGTGCTCATTACGGATCACCACCTGCCCGGCAAACAGTTACCGGATGCCGATGCTATCGTCAATCCTAATCAGCAGGGTGATACGTTCCCCAGCAAGTGCCTGGCGGGCGTGGGAGTGATGTTTTATGTGCTCGCTGCCCTGAGAGCGCATCTGCGGGAGGAAGGCTGGTTTGCAAGGCGCCATGTACGGGAGCCGAATCTCGCTGCCTTACTGGATCTGGTGGCCCTGGGTACTGTCACCGATATCGTTCCGCTGGATCGGAATAACCGTATACTGGTCGCGCAGGGCCTGGAACGCATTCGTTGTGGCCGTTGCGTTCCCGGGATCAAGGCCCTGTTGAATGTTGCAAACCGGTCCGCCTCCAGGGTAACGGCCGGTGATCTGGGTTTTGTCATCGGACCGCGTCTGAATGCGGCAGGCAGACTGACTGACATGTCTCTGGGTATCGAATCCCTGTTATGTGACGATGACGCACAGGCCTTGACGATAGCTGCTACGTTGGATGGACTTAACCGCGAACGGCGGGAGATTCAGCAAGAAATGCAGACGCTGGCGGAGACGCAAATGCCGCTTCTGGACGATAAAAACAGCCCGCCCATGGGACTATGCCTCCATGACGCAACGTGGCATCAAGGCGTTGTCGGTATCCTCGCTTCAAGGATTAAAGATAAGTGGCATCGTCCCGTCGTTGCCTTTGCCAAAGACCATGATGGTTTGCTCAAGGGATCGGGACGTTCCGTTACCGGGGTGCACTTTCGGGATGCGCTGGACGCCATTGCCACGCGTGAGCCCGGTTTGATTGTCAAATTTGGTGGCCATGCCATGGCGGCGGGATTAACGATCCATGAGAAAAATTTCATACGCTTCAAGAATGCATTCGAGGGGGAGATGCAACGGCATCTCTCTGCGGATAACCTGCAGGGCACCCTGTACAGCGATGGAGAGTTGAGTGCCGAATACATCAGCCTGTCACTGGCTGAAGCCATTTATCTGGGAGGGCCATGGGGACAGGGATTCCCCGAGCCTCTGTTCGATGGATTGTTCGAGATTGTGGAGCGCCGCATTGTCGCAGGCCGGCATTTGAAAATGATTCTCAAACTACCCGGATCAGAGGATGATTATGATGCCATCGCTTTTTTCACAATCGACGAGGAGTGGCCCGACCCGGTCGATCGTGTGCAACTCGCCTATCGTTTGGTTATTAATAAATATCGCGGCCACAGCAGGCTGCAACTGCTCGTCGAACATGTTGAGCCGGTAACATAAAAAATAGTTATCTATCCGGTCTGTTTTTTGCGATCGCGAGAGTCTTCCGCACTGAATATCTCCACGTCAGAGTTCCGATTATCAGAAGTCTGTAGTGACAGGTCATACAAAACGATGCGGTTGCGTCCACCTTCCTTTGCCTGGTACAGGGCCTTGTCAGCGGCATCAAGCAGTGTGCTTGGTGGCAGACCCGGCTGAATGCATACATATCCCGTGCTGACGGTCACTTTTTCCCCTCTGGGGAATCTGTAATATTCGACACTTTCACGAAAACGATTCAGGGCCGCCAGGACGCCCTTCTGATCGATGTCATTGAGTATGACAATGAACTCTTCGCCTCCATAGCGAAACAACAGGTCATTATAGCGAAAGGTTTTCTGCATAATGCGCGCAAACAGAAGCAGTATCTCATCGCCATAGAGGTGGCCGAAGGAGTCATTTATCTTTTTGAAGTGGTCGATGTCCAGCATCGCCAGCCAGGAATTTTTGTCAGTATCGTCTTTTCGCCGGGAATCGTCCCAGCATGACTGCAGCACCTTGATAATGCGGTCGTTGAAGGCTTTACGGTTGAGCAGACCTGTGAGTGTATCGTGTGCGTTACTTTCGGCCTGGATCGAGAGGTTCTGATAGAGCGCCAGCAGGAAATCGATCCTGTCCTGGTCAGAAGCAGTAACCGGTGCGTCATTGACAATAAGGAAGCGGCTGAGACCCTCATAGGCCGTCAATGGGATCACTCCGTCGTAGCCTGCCTCACTCTTCTCCGAAGAGGATAATTGCAAAGCGTTCGTTAACCACGGTATTTCCCGGGAATCGCCGCTGATTACAAAATGCTTATCACGCAGGGAAAACTCGTAGACGCTTAGGGCGCCGGGATCATCGAAGGCTTGAGGCGTGCCGTTACTTCTGATCTCATACAACCTGGCGGATTGGACGCTGTCGAGACTGTTCAGGATCTCCAGCAGGACCGCGGACAGGGAGAGGAAGTCCCGTTGCCGGGTCAGGCGTATGGCGGCCTCTCTATCCGGGTCGGGCAAGCGGCTGGGTGTCTCTGTTGTCATGGTTTTTTTGTGTTGCACTGGCACGACAGGCAGCAAACTGCAGGCCAATGCCGGGAAGCATGCGTACATAAAGATAGGTACAGGAAGTTCCTACCTTATACGAACAGGGTCCTGACGGTCAATCGCAATGTCAAGCAACGAGGTATCTTTGGCCATCGGATTTGAGTGCAGGCAGCTCAAGTTTGGCCATTATCGGCCGCTAAACTGTTGGCTAAATGGCCAATCCGATCCGGTTATATCTGTGCCGGTGACGGCTCTCAGGTAGTGTATCGAGTCCAGTTCAACCCTGAATAATTCTGAATGCGCGAGAAGCCTAAAATTAAACTCCTGTTACTGGAGGACAATGCCGGTGATGTCCGGTTGATTATGGAATCATTGTCGCACGATTGCCCCGGAAAATATGACATAACAACTGCTGATCGAATAACAAAGG
Organism: Gammaproteobacteria bacterium; assembly: GCA_046757565.1. GTDB lineage: Bacteria > Pseudomonadota > Gammaproteobacteria > Eutrophobiales > Eutrophobiaceae > JBHHYN01. Next base: position 48,472 of record JBHHYN010000002.1, read on the forward strand.
GAATTGAGTTGTTGAAGGACCATGATTTTGATGTCGTCCTGACCGAAATGTCGCTTCCTGACTCTGGCGAATCTGGCTCAATCGACATCATTCAAGATGCATATTCGGGTTTACCACTGGTCGTATTAAGCAGCGACGAAGGTGAAAACCTGGCTGCGCAGATAGTGAAGTCTGGCGCACAGGATTATCTTGTTAAGGGTCAGGGAGACGGTCATCTTGTCGACAGGGCAATCCGCTATGCTATAGAACGAAAACAGATCGAACAGGGACTCAGTTATCTCACCCGGTACGATGCCCTGACGGGTCTGGCTAATCGCCTGTTATGCCGCGAACGTTTAAGCAGGGCATTGATCAGGGCGGACAGAAATGAGTCACTCATCGCATTGATGTTTATCGATCTGGACCGCTTCAAGAACATAAATAATATTCTGGGACATGATGCCGGCGATAAACTGCTGATTGAAGCCGGTAACAGGATGCGAAGCTGTATCCGTGAAGGAGATACAATCGCCAGACCAGGCGGTGATGAATTTACAATCATTCTTGAGGGTATCAAACAGGTTGATGATGCGGCCACAGTTGCAGACAAGATAATGCAAGCAATGGTGCCGGCTTTCAATCTGGATGGTCAGGATGTGTATGTGACACCCAGCATCGGCATCACAATTTATCCACTGGACGGAAGATCTGAAAACAGTTTATTGAAAAACGCCGATGCGGCGATGTATCGTGCCAAGGAACAGGGCCGTAACGGTTTCCAGTTCTACACGGCAGGTATGAATACCAAAACAATCAAGCGGCTCGAGCTGGAGGCGGAACTCCGCCAGGCCCTGGTCAATAATGAATTTGTACTCTATTACCAGCCAAGGGTCGATATAGACAGTGGTGAAATAATTGGTGTCGAGGCATTAATTCGCTGGCGTCGCAAGGAACATGGCCTGGTGTCGCCGCTTGAATTTATCCCTCTTGCAGAAGAGACGGGTCTCATCGTACCCATCGGCGAATGGGCAATCAGGACCGCCTGCAGGCAGATTTCCACCTTGCAGTCGGCCGGATTTGATCATTTATGCATGTCTGTGAATCTGTCCGCCCGGCAATTCAGGGAATCTGATGTGGTGAAAACGATACTGGAATCAGCAATTCACGCCAGTATCGAACCGGAAAACATAGATATTGAGATCACTGAAAGCATGTTGATGGACGATACGGAAGCAAGTAATACGATACTTAAACAACTCAAAGAACATGGGTTGAGTATATCAATAGACGATTTTGGAACAGGTTATTGCTCTCTCAGTTATCTGAAGCGTTTCAATATCGATACGTTAAAAATTGATCAATCCTTTGTCCGTGATATTACAACAAGCCCTGACGATGCCGCCATGGTTGCAGCTATTATCTCCCTTGGAAGGAGTTTGCGTCTTACTGTCGTTGCTGAGGGAGTAGAGACCGAAGAACAACTCGTTTTTCTCAAAGCCAATGGGTGCCATGAGGCCCAGGGCTTTTTGTTCGGTAAACCGTTATCTTCCGGTGAATTTATACGATTGCTGGAGCAAAGGAACCGTATTCAGTCACGGGAACCAGTCGTCCGTTTGGCCTGATCGGGTTCGGCGTCCGTGTTCCAAGGTCGGATCTGAATACCCTTTCGTAGAAATCAAATAAAGGATCCTGTATACCGGAACATTGATCAGGTAGAATAAGAGACTGTTATTTTTTAATAGTATAAATGGAATGTTAGAAATTAATCCTGAAATTTCCCAAATCAAGGTCATGCAAGAGCGAATAGACGCTCTCAGGGGGTATCTTTGAGTACGGAAACAAATCTGATCGTCTGTTCGAGATCAATCGTGAATTAGAAGACCCGGATATATGGAATAATCCCAGGAGAGCGCAGGACCTGGGCAGGGAACGGGCCGCTCTCGAAAAAGTGGTGGGGACTATCGATAAACTCGATACTGCCCTGTCTGATGTTGGAGAGCTGCTGGATCTGGCCAGGGAAGAGAATGACGAAGAGGTGGCTGCGGTCGTCAGCAGAGAACTTGAGGATCTGGAAAAGCAGGTATCGGCTCTTGAGTTTCACCGTATGTTTTCCGGTGAGATGGACCCGAATAACGCATTCATGGACATCCAGTCGGGATCAGGCGGTACCGAGGCTCAGGATTGGGCGGAAATGATACTGCGGATGTATCTGCGTTGGGGTGAGCAACGTGGATTCAAGACGGAATTGATAGAAGTCTCTGCCGGGGACATTGCCGGAATCAAGAGTGCTACGATTCGATTTGAAGGGGAGTATGCTTATGGCTGGACACGAACTGAAACCGGCATTCACCGTCTGGTAAGGAAATCCCCGTTTGACTCGGGAAACCGCAGGCATACGTCTTTTGCCTCGGTATTCGTATCCCCGGAAATCGATGACAGTATCCAGGTTGATATCAATCCGGCTGATTTGCGAATCGATACCTACCGCGCAAGTGGAGCCGGTGGGCAGCATGTCAATAAAACGGATTCTGCAGTGCGCCTGACACACTTGCCCAGCGGGATTGTTGTGCAATGTCAGAATGAACGTTCCCAGCACAAGAACAGGGATCAGGCGATGAAGCAATTACGGGCGAAACTCTACGAGTTGGAATTGCAAAAACGCAATTCTGAAATTCAGGCTGTGGAGGATTCCAAGGCTGATATCGGTTGGGGAAACCAGATCCGATCTTACGTTCTGGACCAGTCACGAATCAAGGACCTGCGTACCGGTGTCGAAGCAACCAACACACAGGCGGTATTGAATGGTGATCTGGACGAATTTATCGAGGCCAGTCTCAAGGCAGGGGTGTAAGTAGAAAGTGAAAAGTGAAAAGTGAAAAGTGAAAAAATAGAAAGTGACAAGTGACGAACAATAACGAAAATGAATTAATTGCCCAACGGCGCGAAAAGCTGGTAAAACTACGTGAACGGGGCAGCGCCTATCCAAATGCGTTCAAGCGTGATGCACTGGCCGGCGATCTGCATGCCCGTTATGACGCCCTGGACAAGGCCACCCTGGAGTCCGATCCGGTCCGCGTAAGGGTTGCGGGACGGATGATGAGCCGCCGGGTTATGGGCAAGGCTTCGTTTGCGCATTTGCAGGATATGTCAGATCGGATCCAGCTCTATGTCAGATGCGACGATTTGCCTGAAGGATTCTATACCGAATTCAAACAGTGGGATATTGGCGATATCATAGGAGCGGAAGGAAACCTGTTCAAAACGAATAAAGGAGAGCTGTCCGTGCATACAGAAGCCATGTATCTGTTAACAAAATCCCTGCGTCCACTACCGGAAAAATTTCATGGCCTGACCGATCAGGAGACACGCTATCGCCAGCGTTATCTGGATCTGATCTCCAATGAAGATACACGCCGTGCCTTTGTCATACGTTCACAGGTCATCGAGTTTCTTCGCACTTATCTGAAAGGGCATGGTTTCATTGAAGTCGAGACACCAATGATGCATGCAATTCCGGGTGGTGCAGCGGCGCGGCCGTTCATTACACACCATAATTCACTGGACATGGAACTCTATCTGCGGATAGCGCCGGAGTTATATCTGAAGAGATTGGTCATTGGCGGCATGGAGAAGGTCTTCGAGATTAATCGTAGTTTTCGTAATGAGGGATTATCGCCAAGGCACAATCCCGAATTCACCATGCTCGAATTTTACCAGGCGTATGCGGATTTTAATGATTTAATGGACCTTACGGAAGATCTGATGCGAACGCTTGTACAACAGATCAACGGCGATACGGGTATTGAATATCAGGGCGAAAAGTACGATGTCAGTGCGCCGTTTAACAGGATGGCGTTACGGGAGTCAATACTGCGCTTTAACACGGATTTACAGGAGACGGATCTTCAGTCTCTGGATGACTTAAGAAAAATAGCCGGGGCCCTGGATATCCACGTGGAGGAAAATTTCGGGATTGGCAAGCTCCAGCTCGAGATATTTGAAAAGACGGTGGAATCCAGATTGAGAGAACCTACATTTATCACCGCTTATCCTGTTGAGGTCTCACCACTGGCGCGTATGAGTGAAACTGACCCTTCCGTCGCTGACCGTTTTGAATTCTTCATCGGTGGCCGTGAATTGGCAAACGGGTTTTCTGAACTTAACGACCCGGATGACCAGGCCGATCGGTTTCGCAAGCAGGTGAAAAACAAGGAAGCCGGTGACGAAGAGGCCATGCATTATGATGCCGATTATATAACGGCTTTGGAATACGGCATGCCGCCGACAGCCGGGGAGGGGATAGGTATTGACAGGCTGGTGATGTTACTCACCGATTCGGCATCCATAAGGGATGTCATATTATTTCCGCATATGCGTGTAAAAGATTAAGGACCCCTGTTCAATTCAGAACTTGCTTGCCTATTTGTTGTCTTCTTTACAGACCAGACATCCACCTGGCCTGGGAGCCTGTGCCTCCCTGCACTTGCAGTATAAGCCTGACTCTGGTTAAAAAGAGGAAACAGTTACCATGTCAGAACAGATGCAATCCTTGCTGCTCCCGGCATTGGAGTTTATGGCCGTGGTTTTTACCTTATCAGTCGGACTGATAGTACTGGGAATAGTGATCCTGTATGTGATGGATGTCAAACAGACCAAACATGCAATCCGGCGTAATTATCCCGTATTGGGCCGTTTCCGTTATCTGTTCGAGCATCTGGGAGAGTTTTTCAGGCAGTATTTTTTTGCCATGGACCGGGAGGAAATGCCATTCAACAGGGCGCAGCGTTCCTGGGTCTACCGGGCCGCAAAGGACCTGGATAATACGGTGGCGTTTGGTTCTACACGCGACTTGCGACCTCCCGGCACCGTTTTATTTGTTAACTGTCCCTATCCGACCCTGGGTGTGGACACCGTTGAAACGGAACCTGCGATCATCGGGCCGTTCTGTAAAAAGCCTTATGCAACCTCATCGCTGGTTAATGTATCCGGAATGAGTTTTGGCGCCATTTCAAAACCCGCTGTGTTGGCCCTGTCAAACGGCGCCAGGATGGCAGGTTGCTGGTTGAATACCGGAGAAGGCGGGTTGTCACCGTATCATCTGGAGGGAGGGGCGGATATTGTTTTTCAGATAGGCACCGCCAAGTACGGTGTCCGGAACGAGCAAGGGGGACTCTCTGAAGAAAAACTCAGGGACATCGCCCGTCATGCCCAGGTCAGAATGTTTGAGATCAAGTTAAGCCAGGGGGCGAAGCCGGGGAAGGGGGGTATCCTGCCTGGTTGCAAGGTCACCCGTGAGATCGCGGGGGTCCGTGGTATAGCGGCCGGCAAAGACTCTATCAGTCCAAACCGTCATCCGGAGATAAACAATAATACCCAACTGCTTGAAATGATTGACCGTGTCCGATCAGTCACCGGTAAACCCGTAGGGTTTAAGGCGGTCATCGGTGCCTATGGCTGGCTGGATTCCCTGTTCAAGGATATTAATAAAGCTGGAATGGAATCGGCCCCGGATTTTATCTCCGTGGACAGTGCGGATGGAGGCACGGGCGCTGCACCGATGCCCTTGATTGATGATATGGGTCTGCCGCTGCGCGAAAGCCTGCCATTACTCGTCGATAAACTGATTAAGTATGGTTTGCGCGACAGGATAAAAGTCATCGCTTCCGGAAAGCTTGTAACGCCGACAGATGTTGCCTGGGCGTTATGCATGGGTACGGATTTCGTCGTCTCGGCACGGGGTTTTCTGTTCGCGCTGGGTTGTATCCAGGCTATGCAGTGTAATAAAAACACTTGCCCGACCGGGATCACTACTCATAACAAAAAACTGCAGAGAGGGCTGGATATCACGGATAAGGCGGTTCGGGTGATGCACTATGTCAAAAACATCAACAAGGGCGTCGGCATCATAGCCCATTCATGCGGCGTTAATACACCTCACGAGCTCAAACGTTATCATTGCCGTATTGTTACCGGCAATGGGTTATCTGTTCCGCTTGATGAACTGTTCCCCGAGGTCCGGCAAAACAGCGTGAACTAAGTTACGGGTGGCGATGGCAATCTGTTCAACTAGCCTGCATATTGCATGAATCCACTGGAAAACGAAGTAAAACCGTTGGCCATCAAGGGGTTCGCCGTTTCCTGCGAAAGGACAGTTTGTGCCCGCCTCCCCGTTTGGCGAGCCCGGCGTAATCATCTCGCCAAAGCTACCGCTCCTCGGCTCTGGCTTCCTGCTTCACTCTACCTCCCCGCATCCCTGCGGTTCGTACTCACGCTCCTTACCTACTTCCTGTAGGCAACTCATGCAATATGCAGGCTAGTCAATTGTTTGCCGGGCAAGACCGGATGCGGCAACGTTGACGGCAGGACTCATGTCAATGCCCGGGGTTTGGAAACCGCATAGCCTTGTACACAGGCCACGCCAATCTCATGCATGGAGGTAATAATTCAGCGCTTTCTTGACTGGATGATGACTATTCCTTGTTACGCAGGTTCAACAGTCTCAGCCGCAAGGCATTCAAGCGGATGAATCCTTCCGCATCTTGCTGCCGGTAGGCACCGGCATCGTCCTCAAACGTGGCGATCGCCTCATTAAACAGGCTCTCCTTGTCGGAGCGGCGTCCGCTGATGATCACATTTCCTTTGTAGAGTTTGACACGGACGCTGCCGTTTACACGGGATTGCGATTCATCAATCATTGTTTGCAACGCCTTGCGCTCAGGAGTCCACCAATAGCCATTATAAACAAGACCGGCATAGCGTGGCATGAGCTCATCCTTCAGATGGGCGACTTCGCGATCCAGGGTGATGGATTCCATGGCACGGTGGGCCTTCAGCAAAATGGTTCCTCCCGGCGTCTCATAACAGCCGCGGGATTTCATCCCGACATAACGGTTCTCGACAATATCTGCCCTGCCCACCCCGTGTTTACCCCCAAGCCTATTCAATTCAGCCAGTACCCTTGCAGGTGTCATCTGTTTCCCATTGATGGCTGTTACATCCCCCTTGTTGTATTCAAGTTCGATAGTCTCCGCCGTATCGGCGGCCAGTTCCGGCGCAACGGTCCAGCGCCACATATCCTCGTCAGGCTCCTGCCAGGGGTCTTCGAGCATTCCGCCTTCATAGGATACATGCAACAGGTTCGCGTCCATGGAATAGGGTGAACTACCGTCGCGTTTGACCTCAACAGGGATGCCGTGTTGCTGTGCATAGTGCAATAGCTTCTCGCGTGAATTGAGGTCCCATTCGCGCCAGGGGGCAATGATCTTTATATTGGGGGCGAGCGCATAGGCCCCCAATTCGAATCGCACCTGATCGTTGCCTTTTCCGGTGGCGCCATGGGCAATGGCGTCAGCGTTGGTTTCTTCGGCGATTTCAACCAGCCTTTTTGCAATCAGGGGACGGGCGATTGCGGTGCCGAGCAGATATTCTCCCTCATAGAGCGCATTGGCCCGGAACATGGGGTAGACATAATCCCTGACGAATGCTTCCTTGAGATCTTCAATAAATATCTCTTTGATACCCATTGATTCGGCTTTGTCCCGGGCTGGCGCCACTTCCTCTCCCTGACCGATATCAGCAGTAAACGTCACCACTTCACAATCGTATTGCTCCTGCAACCATTTCAGGATGATCGATGTATCCAGGCCACCGGAATAGGCCAGCACCACTTTTGAATATCTGTTTTTCACGCTTCAGCCAGCTTCAGGATTAAATGGATAATGCTGAGACAGATTGTAACCCTTGACAGCCAGACCGGGAAGTATATGAAAGAAAGGGCCGTCAAGCATAGTTTGTTCAGACATACGTTTTTTCCAGAAAGGAGTGGATTCTGTTCGTAACAATCCCGGGTTGTTCGGCGTGCAGCCAATGGCCGGCATCATCAACCGTATCGATCAGCGCCTGGGGAAAGTATGTACGGATAACAGAAGAGTGCTCCGGCAGTATATAATCGGAGTATTCGCCCCGTAGAAAAAGCGATGGGCCCGCATAGGTTTGAGAGAAGTCCAATGCGGGAAAACCGGTTAGATGTGTCAGATTGGCATTAATCGCAGGCAGATTGATGCGCCAATGATAACTGCTACCGTTGTAGACCAGGTTTTGTAGCAGAAACTGTCTTAATAGGACGTCGGGTATTTCCTTCTGTAGATACCGATCTGCTTGCTGACGGCTCAAAACATTATCGAGTGGTAACCCGGCAAGGGCATTTAGCAGAGGTTCAAACTGATGATCGTATGCCACGGGGGCAACATCCAGCACCATCAGACTTGCTATGCGAGATGGTTCGAGCAGGGTGCAGGCCATGGCGACCTTTCCCCCCATGCTGTGACCAATGAGGCTTGCCTTGTCCAGCCTGCATTCGCGCATGACAGCCAACACGTCCGATGCCATGTCCGTGTAGGTCATGCTATCTGCATGACCACTGTCACCATGGTTCCTTAGATCAACTGTGATCACCTTGCAGGTGTCCGCCAGTTGTCCGGCGATGGTGGACCAGTTCCGTTTCGACCCGAACAAGCCATGCAGAATAATAACGGGTTCGCCCTGACCCAGCATTCGGTAACTCAGTTGTACAGACATGGGCTTTTTATTATCATTTCATCTCGTTCTTTCAGAAATTTATTGTATCGACATTTCAAAGCCTGAACCTGTCCTTAAGGCGTATCGAATTATCGGCTAAATACGTCAATGAGGCTCTGATTCTTCACCCTTGTAGGATCATCGTCAAAGCGGTATTCGATCCGGTACAACCGCTCCATGGAATAAAACTGCCAGTGGGTATAGGTAAGGGACTGACCACGGTTTTTCACATGGCTTGGTGATATTCGGGTTGAGTGTCTATTTCTTCGCCGTGATATGCACAATCTGGTTTGAATGGCTACCCTGCGGGCTTTCACTAATGTATACCAGGTTTGCTTTGGCCAAGGTAATCATACTACCATTATCCAGTAAACGGTTTTCTACAGCCAGAGAGATGTTGTCGCTATTTTTCAAACGGCATTTGCTGATGCGATGTCCATTAACGAAGGTACCGTTCGTGCTGTCCAGATCAACCACATAGGATTGCCCCTGAACAGTGACAATTTTGGCGTGGTGACCACTGATAAAACGGTTATCAAGGCGGATTTCATTACCTTCAAAACGACCGATGCTGACGATTTCCTTTTCCAGCAAGTATTCCCTTTTTTCCTCGTTGCCACTTACCTGAATAATAACTTTCGGCGGCTGCTGATCCAGACTGTAGATATCCTGTGGGAGAATCGTTTCCGTTGCTCTTTCGCTGTATGGCTTCCATTGTAATTCCATGGTCACTTCTTCAACCATCTGCAGTGTAATTTTCGATTTATTATCCACAAAGGCAGACAGCATGGCGGTGTCACACAGAATATTAATCAGGCGAGGTATGCCGCCGCTGTAATGGTGTATAAACGGGATAGTGTTTTTCGCAAACAGTTTTTTTTCCCTGTTCTGGCCTGCCAGTGCAAGCCGATGCTCTATATATTCTGCTGTCTCGTCTTTGCTCAGTGCACTCAGATGAAAACGGAAGCGGATACGCTGGTTAAGCTGTTCCATGCCCGGCGTATCAATAATTGCTTTTAACTCCGGCTGACCGACCAGGATTAAATTCAGCATCCTCCCCTTGCTGGTTTCAAGCCCTGTCATCAGTCGTACTTCTTCCAACACCCGCGCAGACAGGTTTTGGGCCTCATCTATGATCAGTACCACCTGTCTGTCCTGCTCATTTTTTTCCTTTAAAAACTTATTGAGCATGGCAAATAATTCAACCTTGCTGGCCGCATTAAAAGGTTGCAGTCCTAATTCCACCAGTATCGACTGATAAAACTCCAGTTCATCAAGCTGTGTTTGATGGATCTTGGCCACCAGCACATTCTTGTTCATATTTGCCAACAGGCTATGAATCAATGTGGTTTTGCCAGAACCAATTTCGCCGGTGATGACAACAAAACTGTCGCGGTTCCAGATTCCATATTCCATATACGCCTTGGCACGCCTGTGGGCCTTGCTCAGGTATAGGAAGTTATGATCCGGCGTCAGTTGGAAGGGCTGCTTATTGAGACCAAAAAATTCGTTATATAAGGTAATTGGTTCCTTCATAAATATTGGTCTTTGTCGTCCACTCAAAAAGAATACACATATTCATCTGTAGTGAGTTTGACACAGATATGGCTGTAATTCCAGATAACCCCTGAGTTGACAACAAGTTGTATTTTGTTTAATTGTTTTCAGTATTCGACGCAATCTGTTTGTTTCACAGGGGATTTGAGACAGGTTCTAATCATCTCCCCCTTTATTCCCTATGGCCGATAATGATTAATTGCCGGGGGTTTACTTTGGTAATCTATCCTCATTCAAACAGTTCCTGGGCCATATCCCGAGGTAGTGCAAATCCTCATCGATGCCATCCATGACATCATAATCTTTGAATGCCTGTTTCCCCACCCAGGCATAGTCCGTGTGTTCATCATTCAACTCTATTTCACCCTGCAGCCATCGGTAATGATAGAGATAAATACGGTAAATACCTCCATAAAAGCTATCGTATAATGGTCCCATTTGGTTGACGAGTTCGATATTGAAATGGCCGCCGATTTCCTCGTTCAGTTCGCGTAATGAGCAGGCGACGGGCGCTTCATCGGCCTCGATATGACCTGCCGGGAACCCCCAAAGTCCCGGTCCCAGTTTCAGGTGTCGGCTCCTTTTCAATAACAGAATTTCATTTTGATCATTTTCCAGGACATTGATGGAAAAGCGGGCTTCGATTGTCATTGGACCATAATCAATGCAGTGGCAATCCCTGTCCGGGTTTAGGTTATCTCCCGGGGCAGGGTCTAAAGCAGTATTTGCCGGATGTCAGTCAAGACCGTGCTCAGATAGCGCGTAAACTCCGCTCCCGCGACACCATCGATGACGCGGTGATCGTAGGACACCGAAAACGGCAGTATGGTGCGTGGTTCAAACTGGCCATCAACATACACGGGTTTAATGGTGGAGCGGGATACACCGAGGATAGCGACTTCCGGTGTATTCACAATCGGCGTGAAGTGGGTACCGCCTATGTGTCCCAGGCTGGAGATGGTAAAACATCCGCCCTGCATCTCTGCCGGCGTGAGTTTCTTGTCACGTGCCTTCTGCGCCAGTTCCTCCAGTTCTTTGGCCAGTTCGAACAGGCCTTTCAGATCGGCATCCCGGATCACCGGTACCATCAGTCCGGAATCCGTATTCACGGCAAAGCCAATATGAAAATAGTTTTTCATGATCAACTCGTCACCACCGGGACTGAGTGAGGAGTTGAAATCCGGAAATTCTTTCAGGGCGTCAACAACTGCCTTGACCAGAAAACTCAGCAGGGTCAGCTTTACACCATTACGGTCAGCTTCCTTTTTCCTGGATTGCCTGAATTCTTCCAACTCGCTGATGTCCGCCTCATCAAACTGGGTAACATGAGGGACATTGATCCAACTGCGGTGAACATTCTGGCCGCCGAGACGTTTCAGGCGTGGCAAGGCCCGGGCTTCAACCGGGCCAAATCTGGAAAAATCAACAGGTGGTATCTCCGGCAGGGAAACCCCCCCGCCACGATCAAACACGCGGTCGCTGGACATGACCGCCTTGGTAAAGGCCATGACATCTTCTCTCAGGATGCGGCCCTTGGCGCCACTGCCGCGTACCAGTCCCAGGTCGACCCCCAGTTCCCGGGCGAATTTTCTCACCGATGGGCTGGCATGGGCCTTTGCCGAGCGGCTGCCGCCGACCACTTCCGAACTGCGGGGCGTCGCCGGGGCAGGTCTTAGTCCTGACGGTAATGTTTGTTCAACCGGCGTTGCTGCCTGCTGTTCAACCGGTGGCTGCTCCTTATCTCTCTGGATTTTTTGCACAGGTTCCTGTTTTTGTGGAGAAGAACCGGTAGCTGTTTCATCTTCTTCCAAAATCAGGACAGGCGTGCCTTGCGACGCACTGTCACCTACCTTGATCTTCACCTCTTTGACGATGCCGGTGGCAGGCGAGGGAATATCCATGGTTGCCTTGTCACTTTCCAGGGTAATCAAGGTGTCCTCTTTGGCGACATTATCGCCCGGTTTTACCGCTATTTCGATGACCTCCACGGCATCGAAGTCACCGATATCGGGTACTTTAATTTCTTGTAGTTTACTCAAATCATATAGCCCATGAATAATTATTAACAGTTAACCACAGAGACACGGAGTACACAGAGAATTTCAATTTCTTATCAATTGTAATTTTTAACTCTGTGTTCTCAGTAGCTCTATATTTTAATCAAATACTTCTCCAGGTAATTTTTATTTATTAACCACGAAGCCCACGAAGGTATTTAAATTCTGTTCAATCGTAATTATTTTTACTCTGTGTTCTCTGTGTCTCCGTGATTATATATAAAAATTTTATACGGTGATCGGGTTGGGTTTTTCCGGATCGATGTTGTATTTCCTGATTGCTTCACTGACTCTGGATGCAGGGATCTGGCCTTCATCCGCCAGGGCTGTCAAGGCGGCGATGACGATATAATAACGGCTTACCTCGAAGAAGCGGCGTAATTTCTCCCGGCCGTCGCTGCGACCGAAACCATCGGTACCCAGCACCACATACCGGTTGGGGATAAAATTTCGGATCTGATCGGCGTATGTCTTGATGTAATCGGTGGCGGCGATAACGGGTCCTATATGACCTTTAAGACATTTCTCTACGTAACACTCCTTAGCTCTGGATTCCGGGTGCATCATGTTCCAGCGTTTCACATCAAGTCCCTCACGTCTCAGTTCATTAAAACTGGTGGCGCTCCAGATATCCGCATCGACACTGAAATCATCCTTTAGAAGATCCCCTGCCGCTATGACTTCACGCAGAATTGTGCCCGATCCCATGAGTTGCACTTTTAGCTTCTTCCTGCCGCCCTTGCGCAGGAGGTATAAACCTTTCAAGATCCCTTCTTCGATGCCGTCCGGCATCGGTGGGTGCTCATAGTTCTCATTCATGACGGTGATGTAGTAATAGATATCTTCCTCTTTTTCATGCATCCGTTTCAAACCGTCATGGATAATGGTGGCCAGCTCATAGGCATAGGTGGGATCATAGGAGACGCAATTCGGGATCATGGACGCAATTAGATGACTATGACCGTCCTGGTGTTGCAAACCTTCCCCGGCAAGGGTGGTCCTGCCCGCTGTACCTCCCAGCAGGAAACCACGCGATCGAATATCGCCAGCCGCCCAGGCAAGATCGCCAATACGCTGAAAGCCGAACATGGAATAGAAGATATAGAAAGGGAGCATTCTTACACCGTGATATTTATAGGCCGTCGCAGCAGCGATCCATGACGAGAACGCGCCCGCTTCATTGATCCCTTCTTCCAGGATTTGACCTTTTTTGTCCTCCCGGTAATACATGACCTGGGCACTGTCCACGGGTTCATAGAGCTGACCGATCGATGAATAGATGCCCAATTGCCGGAACATACCTTCCATGCCGAAGGTGCGTGCTTCATCCGGGATAATCGGTACAACGTATTTACCGATATCTTTATCGCGGATCAGGGTGTTGAGTATGCGCACGAATGCCATGGTTGTGGAAATTGCCCTGCCTGCTGTGCCTTCAAGCAGTTTTTCGTGAATAGTGACATCCGGGATCTTGTGAGGACGTGACTTGCGACGGCCGGAAAACAGCGGGCCGCCCAGTTTTTCACGTTGTTTATGCATGTAGCGGATTTCCGGACTGTCATTGGCAGGTCGGTAGAAGGGGGCATTGACAATCTCTTCATCTGAAATAGGAATGTTGAAACGCTCCCTGAAGGCCTTCAAGGCATCATCCCCCATCTTCTTTTGTTGATGGGTGATATTCTGGCCCTCACCGGCTTCACCCATGCCATAACCTTTCACTGTTTTCGCCAATATCACTGTCGGCTGGCCTTTATGATTGACGGCAGCCGTATACGCCGCATAGACTTTATGGGGATCGTGACCGCCACGGTTCAACCGCCAGATGTCCTGATCCGTCATATTGGCCACCATGGCCTTGAGTTCCGGGTATTTTCCAAAAAATTTTTCCCTGACATAAGCGCCATCATTCGCTTTATAAGCCTGATATTCACCGTCGACCGCTTCTTCCATGCGTTTATACAGGAGTCCATGGGTGTCTCTGGCCAACAGCGGGTCCCAGTAGGATCCCCATATTACCTTGATCACATTCCAGCCAGCGCCACGGAATTCCGCCTCCAGCTCCTGGATAATCTTGCTGTTTCCCCGGACAGGGCCGTCCAACCGTTGCAGATTGCAATTGATAACGAAAATGAGGTTATCGAGTTTTTCACGAGCGGCCAGTCCGATGGAGCCCATCGCTTCCGGTTCATCCATTTCGCCATCGCCCATGAACGCCCATATCTTGCGTTCACTGGGCTGGATTAAATCGCGATCTTCAAGGTAACGCATAAACCGGGCCTGGTAGATGGCCATAAGCGGGCCCAGTCCCATGGAGACAGTGGGAAACTGCCAGAAATCAGGCATCAACCAGGGATGCGGGTAGGAAGGCAGACCGTTACCGTCTACCTCTTGCCTGAAATTATGGAGTTTCTCCTTGCTGATAGAACCGTATACATAGGCACGGGCATAGATACCGGGGGCGGAATGACCCTGAACAAAGACCAGATCACCGCTATGTTCTTTCGTGGCAGCCTTGAAGAAGTGATTGAAGCCGACATCATACAGGGTCGCGGAGGAGGCGAAACTGGCGATATGTCCGCCCAGTTCACTATTGAAGCGATTGGCCTTAACGACCATGGCCAGGGCGTTCCAGCGCACCAGCGAGCGTATGCGCCACTCCAGATCGTGGTCGCCCGGTGAGCGTGCCTCTTTCGAAGGCGGTATGGTATTCAAATAGGCGGTATTCGCGGAATAGGGCAGATAGGCGCCGGATCTTCTCGCCTTGGCGATAAGTTGTTCCAGCAGAAAATGGGCCCGCTCAATACCCTCCTGGGCCAGGACAGAGTCCAGCGCTTCCAGCCATTCCCGGGTCTCCTGTGGATCAATATCTTTTTGCAGTTCTGCCATTACTTATGTACCGTCCAGACCGGAGCGACAGACAAATCCGGTAAGTACTGAACTCTTCAAAGTTTCCGTGGATAACATATCCTTCCTTATGGTTTATTATGAAAGACCTGATGCTGTAGTGCTGATTCCAAGCATCGTTTTATTCAGCTAGTGTACTACAGTTTGAAATTCATTATTAATTATATGGATAACCATCAATGACCCCGATAAGCCTGAAACTCATTCAGCAAGCCCGGATCCCAACGAAAAAACAGGTGGATAGTGTCTTACACTGGATTATTATCTTTCCCTGTCCCGTAGACAATATATCGGCGGAAAAATTTCCCTATGCCCGCCTACTGAACAGCCGGCGCGAACGTCTGGATAAGAAAACACCCGATTCTGAGCCTGTCACTACCGATCTGCCCAACGCCGCCGGCAGCCGTGTCGCCTTAGCCTGTCTTGAGCCTGACACGGAGGCGTTCAAATTGTTGACCCTCTCCAGAAAACTGGTGGCGGTGCATAGTCACAGCAAGGCGACACAAATAGGTATAGCCATTCATGGCTTTTTGCCGGAACAGGCGGAACGAATTGCCGAGGCCGTTATCGCTGCGGCCTGTAGCGCTGCGGCGAAGATGCCGGACTACAAAAGTAACAGGGAGAAACAGTCATCGCCCAGGCGCCTCCATCTTTATGGAGTCAGGACCCGGCATGGCTTCAAACGTACACTCGCCGAGGCCCAGGGCAATGCCGTCAGCCGTTATTTAAGTACATTGCCGTCTAACAGATTAACGCCAGGTCTGTATCTGCGGCAGATTCGCAGGCTTGCCAAAGAATATGGCTGGAAGCTGGAGTTCATGGATGAAAGGGCGCTGCGAAAAAAAAAGGCCGGCGCCTTTCTTGCTGTGTCCAAAGGAAGTCCCACACAGGATGCCGGAATTGTCCGTTTACGCTATCAGCCACCTGCGTCATCGCGGCGTGGCAAGGTGGCGCTGGTTGGTAAAGGTATATGTTACGATACCGGCGGCACCAATCTGAAACCGGCCAAGTTTATGTTCGGCATGCACGAGGACATGCAGGGCAGTGCTGTAGCGCTGGGGACGCTGATCGCCTTGTCCCGGTTGAAAGTCCGGTTTCCGGTCGAATGCTGGCTGGCCCTGGCCATGAATCATATCGGTCCCCGCGCCTATAAACCCAATGACGTAGTCACGGCAGCGGACGGTACGAGCATAGAGATCGTGCATACCGATGCTGAGGGAAGAATGGTGCTGGCCGATACTCTGGTGATGGCGTCGAAGAAAAAACCACGGCTGCTTATCGATTACGCTACCTTGACCGGCGCCTGTGTCTACTCACTCGGTAGCGCCTACAGTGGCGTGTTTACTAACAGAGATGGGTTCATTCCAATACTGATCGAAACGGGAAAGGAGAGCGGTGAACGGGTCTGGCCATTTCCTATGGACGCGGATTATGACAAGGCCATTGAAAGCGATATCGCTGATGTGAAACAGTGTGCACTGGAGGGTGGCGCCGATCACATCCTGGCAGCGAGATTTTTACAGCGCTTCGTTAAAGAAGATACGCCCTGGATACATATGGATCTGGCGAGCAGTAATTGTAAGGGCGGGCTTGCGCATATACCGACGGATACCACAGGGTTCGGGATCAGGTATACATTGCATTTGTTGCTGGACAAGAAAATTATCGATTAGTTATCAGACTCAACCTGCGTCAACCACTGCATAACTGTCCAGACATGCGTGATCAAAACGGCCCTCATCGACCTTCAGGTAAACGACATTATGCTCAGCAAATATCATGACGTCCTCAACCCCCTGTATCTCAACAAGATCGGTCAACAACGATGTATTATTCAATTGTTCAGGCCCGATTTGCAGCACTATATTTTTCAGGCGTTTCGGCATCTGCATACCGAGTGCTGCCGCAAGCCAGACTATTGCTGCGAACAGGCACAGTGAAAACAAACCGGTCAGACCGGCGTAGCTCATCGCCAGGCCACCCAGCGAACCACCGCTAAATATGCCCAGAAATTGTGAGGTGGAATAAATGCCCATGGCTGTACCCTTGCCACCGGCGAATGCCTGCCTGCTGATGAGCGAGGGCAGATTGGCCTCCTGCAGGTTGAATGCGGTAAAAAACAGAAATACAGCAGCGATGGAGATCATCTCATTATCATGGAAAACGGCCAGGGCCGAACAGGCGATGATTAATGCCAGGATGGCCCCGATAAACGCCTGGATAACACGCTGTCGCCGCTCGGCCCAGATCAGGATCGGCACCATGCCGATAAACGATACCCCCATCACCGGTAAGTAGAGATAGCCGTGTTGTGCCTGTTGCAACCCCAGGGTATCCCTGAGCACCAGCGGCAGACCGATAAATGATGCAGTGAGAATAAAGTGCAACACGAAGATGCCGGTATCCAGCCGCAGCAGTTGTGTATCCTTGATGACTTTCGATAACAGTTGCATGTTGGCAGTGGTTTCGGCGTTGAATACCGGCCGCGACGGCGGAGCAGGTACGATGAAGGCAACAACGGCCACACCCAGCACGGCGAAACCGGCGGTTACCAGAAAAATGCCACTCAGGCCGTAGTGGGCGCTAATCCACGGGCCAAGCCACAGTGACAGCGCGAAAGCGATACCGATACTCATGCCAATGCCTGCCATGGCCTTGGCGCGGTGGTGATCACGAGTCAAATCACTGAGCAGCGCCAACAAGGTGCTGGCAATGGCGCCTGCTCCCTGCATGCCTCTGCCGATAATCACCCCCCAGAGAGTGTCGGCCTGTGCCGCCACAATGCTACCCAGACCAAATAATACAAGCCCGGTATAAATAACGGTTTTGCGGCCAATCCGATCAGACAATAACCCGAAAGGGATCTGCATACAGGCCTGTGTCAGGCCATAGATCCCAATTGCCAGACCGATTAAGAAAGGAGTGCTGCCTGTATAATCGTCGGCATGTAAAACCATGACCGGCAAAACCATAAACAGGCCCAGCATGCGTACGATATATAACAGGCCGATAGAAGCTATCGCCTGTATCTCTGTTGGATACATCCGGTCGTGAGTGCCTTCAGACATGGTTTACTGCACTGTTACGGCTATGGAATTAACAGTGAACTACACTTTGAAAGGTGTACAATAATAACAGTATTGCAATGATGATGAAACATGGACGAATGCAGATATCTTCGTAATGTTCCCGATGTTGAAATGAAACTGCCTTTTAACGATAACAAATATTATCTCAAGTTCGATCTGGAAAGGGATCCCTTCCCCCTGGATTCCATCGATAATATTTTGTATCTGACCCCTGAACTGAATCGTCGTCTTGAACGGATTAAGGAACTGATAATATCCAGCCAGAAGTTGTTGCTGGTGACCTCTTCTCCCGGCGCAGGTAAATCAACCTTGTCCGATCACCTGACATCGCTTAAGGAAAACAACTGGATGGTTAGCCTGGTGAAGGGCGATACAGGGATGGATGTCGATTCGCTGGCCCATGCAATTATTCAAAAGCTGTTCCCTGACAAGTCTTTTGAAACATCAAAATCAGTGAATCAATTGCATAAGTTTCTGGAGACTTCCGCCCTCAATGGGAAGGTCCCTGTTTTTATTATCGATGACGCACACAAATTATCTGTTGAAACCCTGGAGTTCATCCTGCAACTCTCGGAACTGAGATTTCAGGAAACACTGTTTCGCATTGTGTTATTCGCAGATGAGACAATCAATGACCGGTTTGCTGAGTCTCAATTAAAAACCCTGATAACAAACGTATTCCATCATCTGTATATTCCCTCATTTTCCAGGAAACAGATTGGAGAATATCTTGATTGCCGGCTTTCGTTATGTGGTAAATTCAAGGAATACCCGTTCGCGGACAAAGATATCGATCGTATATACAGGGTATCAGCCGGTCTGCCAGGAGGCATCAATTACCTTGCCAGGCAAATCATGCAGGACTATATCCTCACGGGAATTGACCGGCCAAGATATGGCCGGATCGCCGTTGTTTCGGGAGTTATTATCATTTTGTTTATTTCAGTTTATTCGGCATTTTTTGATCAGCAGATCAAGGAAAAAATTGCTGCGACTACCAAAAAAATCCCGATTCCTCCGGCACTACCGGAAGTAAATATAACAGCTGAGAAGCAACTGGGAAAGGAAGAAAAAGTTGTAGAAATATATATTGCGACCAATAACACAAAAGTGACGGAACAGGCGTTGGCGTCTGTTGAGGAAACGCAGCAACCGGAAAAATACACTGAATTAAATGTTGGCAATCAGTCAATCACCACCAGGCCGATTGCACCTGGTCCGCAAGGACAGGTCAGGGTGAATAACAAGCCGGAGATAGCGTCCCGGCCACAGCCTGAAGAAAGCCATGATCAGAAACAATCCACTTTGGTGGAACCGGTTGAAGAGGGGATAGAAGCGCTCGTCGTGGAATTATCTAAAACAAATGACGAAGTGGAACAGATCCCAGCTGCGCCACAGGAGCAGGTATCTGCCAGCGATGATGAAAATGTCTTCCATGTAGAACCTGTCTCCGAATTGTTTTCCGGCATCAAGGGCCCCGGCTGGTTCAGGCGTCAGCCTGAAAATTCATACGTCCTGCAATTAATATCATCCCGTGAAATAAGTAATGTCAAGAAGTTGCTCAAGGGCCAAACCGGTATTCGTGATCAATTATCCGGTTACACTAACTATACACCATCGGGTAAATCCCGATATTTGCTGTTTTATGGATTATATCCGGACATCAAGAGTGCAAAGGAGGCTGTCAACAGACTGCCGGCCCGGTTCAGATCTTTAACACCCTGGCCCAGATCTATCGGCCATATCGTCACGGCTCTTGACCGACTCGTGGCAAGAGGGTATCAGTGAAGACCTGCACTCCATGGGTGAGAAATTGCACGTTTAACGACAGTTATTCCATTCAAGACAACAGATTGTCAGATTGGTCCGCTCACTCTGCATGCTGCATGGACAGTCACTTTTGTCGTAACTGTTGCCCACCGCAAACGCGAGGTATTTTGAGATAGGTTCTATAGCTGGCATAATGTCCAAGCGTTTCGGTTTAAGTCAGTGCATTACAGGGCAGGGGAGATACAGATGGGAAAACTTCAGCAAACCGGTGAACCAAACCGGAATATCAGGAACTCTATAGAGACATTCGGCGGTTTTCTGGTAGAAGGGTTCCATTATCTGGCGTTATTCGCTATTGGTGGTTCCATAGTGTGGTCAGCGGTGTATGCATATATCGGTATGGTTGTGAATGGCCATGCTGCTATCGAAGACATCCTGTTACTCTTTATCTACCTTGAGCTTGGAGCAATGGTCGGTATCTATTTCAAGACAAATCATATGCCGGTCCGTTTTCTGATTTATGTCGCCATAACTGCTCTGACCAGAATGCTGATCCTTGACATACAGATTGATCATCATCCTGATAAAGGGATTATTTTAATCTCTGTTGCGATTCTGTTGCTCGCACTGGCGACATTAATCATTCGCTATGGCTCGTTCAAATTTCCTGCAGGGATGGATGACGACAGATCTCTGTAGGACGGCGTTCTGTGATTAAAAAGCATCGGCAGGTTATTGATTGCCTGCTGCCTTGATCTGAAGAAGTATAATCATTTATATTCAATCGTTTCCCGACATTGAATAAAGTGTGTGTATTCCCGCGCTTCTGGAAACTCCACTTCACGTAGAGTTTCCAGAGTATGTGTCGCCACTTTCTTTTTCAGCGTCAGTTGAGGGAATTTGTACTGCTTCTCTTGATCTGTTGATTTACCAGGTCCAAACCCGCTGATTTTTCTGCAAAGGTGTAGGCTGGTTCCGGGCTTGATGAAACAGTATTAGAACCGAAGCGCCGCTGAATCCCGTACCCTTCCATAAACAGGGCCTCTACATTAGAGGTCAGATCCTGCATGAGTTCAGTACGAAAAGAACGTTCCATTTCATTATTTATACCGCTTGCATCAAGCGTCATAGATGATGCAAACACCAACAGTCCTGCTGTAAAAACGATGATTGATTTTATGTTAGGGTTTCTCATAATGGATCTCCAAAAAATATATGTAAGTTAACTGACCATAAATCGTTTAATTTTTTGGGTCTTCAGCAGAATCTGTGGGTTGATATATAAACAGTAGCCCGTCATTCCCGTGAAAACGGGAATGACGGTATTTATGACTTGAATCCGCCTCTCTATTTAATCAGTTTTTATTCAAAAGTCTTTCTTGTTAACCCACAGATTCTGCTGAAGAGCCAATTTTTTTTGATGAGCACAGATAACATTGCCGCTACGCCCATATATATTCACATATGGACGGCCGGCTGCAGACCTCTTCAGTTCTTTTACTGTGGCAGTTTTCATGGTTTAATATATTTAGTTAACTAACTAATATCTATGTCCTGGTTTTTTATCATCGCTTTGTTTCCTCGGAAATATCAGACCTTACAGGGAATCAATCCACTCACAAGTGGATCGTAATTGTTTTTTAATATGTTTTTGATCACGCAGGGCGTGGCCCAGCAACATAATCCCTTGTATCCTCGCTATCAGTTCAAAAGCCATTTCATATGAATTCTTGTAACCCAGAGCCCTGAATTGCTTGTTAGTCCAGCCAAGCAGGTCATGCATACAACTATCGGCTCTGTCCGTCAGGCGTGATGGCATCTTATCCAGTTCCTGGCAGAGGCTGCCAACCGGGCATCCATATTGCACAATATCTTTTCCATTCATCATGAAGAATTTCATAAATCGTTTCAGGTTGCTTTTAGGATCATTTTCCTTGCAACAACCGTTGAATATCTCCTTTATATCCTGTTTGCGTCGTTCAATGACGACTGCACAAATATCTTCCTTGGTTTTAAAGTAGTAGTAGACATTGCCCAGTGGTACACCGGACTCCTTCGCAATATCGGCGAGTGTCGTCCGGTGGAATCCCTGTGAATAGATCAGCATATTCGCTGCGTCTATCAGTCTCTCCCGTTTATTGCCGGCAGTGCCCATAAATATCTACTAAGTTAGTTATATAACTAATATTATACTCGAATATTATTACTCTGCAAGTTTTTTCTCTCTATTGAGAACAGTTTGGGTGTGTAATTATAAGTTATTGATTGTAAATAATTTTCAGGATACCTTGCTGGAGACCGGGGTTCCGGTGTCAAGACTGTATTTCGCCGGCACACAGATCAGCAATGTTGGGGAAGACCTGTGCTGATGACTCCTTGATAAACAGGCCGTTACTGCTTTTCCTGGCCAGTTCCGAGAACGGGTTTTCTTCAATATTGATATCGATGATGGGTTTGCCGTTGTTATAGACAATTTCGGCAACGTGGTTAGGCAGGCTTGTGGCCCCTGAAGTGCCGGCAATAATCAGTAAATCCGTATTAGCGGCCGCCATTATCGTACTCTCATACCTGAAGTATTTTTCATCGTAGAATTCGTCAAACCAGAGTACGTGGGGCCGCAACCATCCACCGCAATCGGGACAATGCAGGAGTTGTATTTCTGCCTTATCAAGTTCCTCACGCTCCCGTTTGATTTTTAATCCATCCGGAAGCGGGTATAACTGCATGCTGCATTCACAACTGCATCGGGTGAAATTAATGTTGCCATGGATTTGATAGGTGCGTTCCAGTGAATTCCCAGCACGAATGTGCAGATTATCGATATTCTGTGTGATCAGGATGAATCGATCACCCAGGCTTTGTTCCATCCTGGCAATGGCCCGATGTCCATCATTGGGTTCGACATGCAGGCATACCCCGAGCCGGTAGAGATACCATTGCCACACCTCTATGGGGTGTTGCAGGAATACCTCGCGGGTAGCCATCTCTTGTGGCATGTAGACTCTGGAACCTACCGTCCAGTAGCCTTCGGGGCCTCTAAAGGTAGGGATGCCGCTCTCTGCCGAGATACCCGCGCCCGTCAGTACGGTTATCCTGGAAGTGCTATCTGTCAGGATTTCCTTGTGTTGGACCAGTAGTTGTCGAGCAGGAATCATGCTTCAGGATGGCGGTATGCCGGAAAAGTGCTCTCCCTCTCTGAAAAAGGGGGAAGATTGCCCATTGTACGGACACTTGTCCTGTGGTTGTCTTTCAATCGGGGCGTTGTTGACCACAATTCCAGCAAGCGCTGAATTGCCCCTCTATTTGTTCGCCACAAACACAGTTCCAGGAGTTCAGGTCCGGGTAGGCCGGTGACAAGGCCGCGTTTACTATTTTCATAGCTTGCCGGTAGTCATCGTCATTGCTGACCCATATCTCCGGCCAGCATTCAATCGGCGGCAATTCTCCCAGTGCGCTGGAAAGGTTCTGGTTCCTGACCAGGCAGGCAATACCTTCTATTTCCAGCAGGCTTTTGATGTGTCCTGTCATCATGCTGTCTTCAGAACTATAGATTTTTTTCATTTATACGGACGCCCTGAGAATACTGATCAGGGCCACGACAATAGCGATGGCGGACAAGATGGCAACAAGGTTCAGGCGGATATATATTTTTTTAAGGGACTCAGCCAGGGCCTCATTCTGTTTTGCGAGTTGTTCGATGAGTTTGATTTGTTCGACATTGGACTCATCGTTCCCGTCAAGGCGCTGCTCCAGTTGTTCAACGCTTGCCTTGAGTCCTTCTACAGTCATCGGGATGTTCTGGACTTCATTGCTATGATCATCATTGCGCTCCCTGATCATCTGAATAAGTTTACCGGTGCCTTGAATAATGAGAGGCGCCGAATTCAGAATCGTCTTTATTGCCCCGGGTGTCATGATGTTTTTTTTGGTCATGAATTCAAAATGGTGTCTGTTTTACGGCGTTAATCAAATCATGTTTCACTTTTTTCCCTGTAGAAACTACAATAATACACTTTTTATCTTGCCTCCCGAATAGTAAAGATCAAGTAATTTTTTGTATAAATAAAGTGAATTTTTATTCTTCGAGCAGCGTCAATGATAAAGTGTAGCGTCTGCCAACGGGAATAAAAATATGTCTGTACTACCGGATTTACAACAATTAAGAACATTCATCAGCAGTCAGATTATCGGACAGGAGGCTCTGATCAACCGCTTATTGATTGCGTTACTGGCCGATGGTCATCTGCTGGTGGAAGGGGCCCCGGGTCTTGCCAAGACCCGTGCCATTAAGGTGCTCGGAGAGGGGATAGAAGGCGCTTTCCATCGCGTTCAATTTACGCCGGACCTGTTACCGGCTGATCTTACCGGCACGGAGATATACCGGCCACAGGATGGGACCTTCAAATTCCAGCAGGGGCCCCTGTTTCACAATCTGGTATTGGCCGACGAGATAAACCGGGCGCCGGCAAAAGTTCAATCTGCGCTACTGGAAGCAATGGGTGAACGGCAGATAACGGTTGGAAGCAAGACCTATCCATTACCAAAGCTGTTTCTGGTGATGGCGACCCAGAATCCGATCGAGCAGGAGGGCACCTATCCGCTGCCCGAGGCGCAACTGGATCGTTTCCTTATGCACATACGTATTACCTACCCGCAAGCACATGAAGAGGAAACGATCCTGAACCTGGTGCGTGACGAAGCCCGTCAAGAATCCCGGAACCCGGGAAACCGGTTCACACCCATTGATCAGCAATCCATCTTTACAGCCCGGGATGAGGTGCTGGATATCTATATGGCGGAGAATCTGCAGAAGTATCTCCTGCAACTTGTGCTTGCCAGCAGGGAACCGCAGGCTTATGGCGATGACCTGGCACAATGGCTGCAATATGGAGGCAGTCCCCGTGCAACTCTGACACTGGACCGCTGTGCCCGTGCTCACGCCTGGCTGGAGGGCAGGGATTACGTTGGCCCGGAAGATATTCAGGCCATTGCCTTTGATGTGCTGCGTCATCGCCTGATCCTGAATTACGAAGCGGAAGCGGAAGGCGTTACCCCCGATAAAGTCATTGCCGAGTTAATTGCACGTATTGCAGTCCCCTGAAGCCGTTGCCATGCCCCAGACTGCTTCAAACAGTATCAACGAATCGGTCCATGTTACCGTGCCGCTGCTGGTACAGCTTAGCCGGTTTGCCTCCGGGTTGACCCTTCGTTCCGGGCGGATCCTGGCCCGCCAGGCGGGCGACTATCAATCGCCATTTAAAGGGAGAGGCATGGAGTTTGACGAATCCCGTTTATACATACCAGGAGATGACATCCGTAATATCGATTGGCGGGTAACCGCCCGCACCGGCAAGACCCACACAAAACTATACCGGGAGGAACGGGAACGGCCGGTATTTGTCTGGGTTGATTACAGAGAGCCAATGTTTTTTGCCACCAAAGGGCGTTACAAGTCTGTTATTGCTGCGCACCTGGCCACGCTTCTGGCATGGAGCGCAATTTATCATGGCGATCGTGTGGGGGGGGTTATCTTTTCCGATTATGTGCATCATGAACTCAAACCGCATCGGGGTAAATCAGCCGTATTGAGAATGATCAATCAGTTGGCCGGTCATCCTGCCTGGCATCAGAACGGGTCACAAGCCCAGGACAGGGATGATAACGCGGGAAGCAGGGCGCTGCTGCGGTTACGCCGGGTCAGCCGGCCGGGCAGCCTGATTTTTTTAATAAGCGATTTTCGTAATCTGGACGAGGCCGCCACACTGCAGATGACCCTGTTAGGCAGGCATAGCGATGTGGTGATGCTGTTTATCCACGATCCACTGGAAGCCGCTCTGCCATCGGCCGGGCGCTACCGGGTAAGTGATGGTGCCGATGAGGTGCTGGTCGATACCTATGACCGGCAGCGCGTGGAAGCCTATCATCGCCGCTTTATCGAGCATACCCGGAGATTGACCTTGTTGTCTCGTAAAAACCGAATGCGTTTGATCTCCTGTTCGACCCGGGACGATCCGTTTACGGTTCTGCAAGCGGGGCTCAAGGTATAGTTTTGACCATGACCAATCCCCTGAAACTCCCGTTAAAGGACATTCACCTGCCGGGACCGGTATCATGGTGGCCACCTGCCCCGGGCTGGTGGATCCTGCTGGGGTTGCTCCTGTTCCTTATCTTTTTGTCATTATGGTGGTACCGGCGGCGGCAACGTCTGAAACTGTCAGCCGCCAATCTTGCAAGAGAGCAGTTACTGGCTCTTCAGGGACACTATTCGACTCATCGCGATCCCAGGCGCCTGGTGGAGGAGATATCGATTTTGTTGCGTCGGCTGAGTATCAGCGCATTCTCCCGTATGCAAACAGCCAGCCTGACCGGCGATGCCTGGTTGCAATATCTTGACCGGCCGATGCAGGACCATCCGTTCTCCTCAGGTCCGGGGCGGATCCTGATCGATGCTCCCTACCGGCGTGAAGTGCGGGCGGAAGAGATTGAACCCGTCATTAATCTTTGCAAAGAGTGGATCGATGCCGTTGCCGGCAACCGGCAGAGGGCCGTGCAGTGATCGATTTTGAATGGCCATGGTTGTTATTAGTGCTGCCACTGCCCTGGCTGGTGCGTCGTACCATGCAGCCTATCGATTCCGGCAGGGAAGCCGCCCTGCGGGTCCCGTTCCTGGAAGATTTCATTGATCATGAATCCGCTGGTAGACGCCGGACGAGGACGTGGCCGTTGTGGCTGGCCGCCATGGCCTGGTTGCTGCTGGTCCTCGCCGGTATGCGGCCACAATGGCTGGGGGAATTGATCGAGATTCCGGTCAGCGGCCGTGAACTGATGTTGGCGGTGGATCTATCGGCCAGCATGCAAGAGGAGGATTTTGAATTAAAGGGTCAACGCGTAGACAGGCTGACCGCCACAAAATTCGTGGCCGGAGATTTTATCGAACGGCGTATCGGCGATCGCATTGGTTTGATACTGTTCGGGGAACATGCCTATCTACAGGCGCCCCTGACATTTGACAGGGAAACAGTGCGCACACTGTTATTTGAATCCGCTATTGGGCTGGCCGGAAAGTCTACGGCCATTGGTGACGCCATCGGTCTTGCCGTTAAACGACTGCGAGAGCGTAAACAGGGTGATCGGGTATTGATCCTGATGACGGATGGCGCCAATACGGCTGGCGCCGTACAGCCGTTGGAAGCCGCTGATCTGGCGGCAAAAGAGGGATTGAAGATCTATACCATCGGTGTCGGAGCAGATGAAATGATGGTCAGGACCCTGTTTGGAAGGCGTAAGGTCAATCCGTCCACTGATCTGGATGAAGAGACGTTATCGGCGATCGCTGCCAGGACCGGTGGCCGCTATTTTCGGGCCAGAGATACGAAAGAATTGAACAAGATCTACACAATCCTGGATAAACTGGAACCGGTGGAACATGATGCCAGGCGTTTCCGCCCCCGCAAGGCATTATATTACTGGCCTTTATCAATCGCCTTTGCGTTGACTGCTGCACTCATTCTATTGAGACTCTACGGCAGGATTGGCAGATGATGCCGTTGCAACAATTTCATTTTCTACGGCCCGAGTGGCTAATCGTCCTGCTGCCATTGAGCGTGCTGGTGTGGCTGATGGTGAAAAGACGTCTTGGAAGCCGCAGTTGGGAGAGCGTTTGTGATGAATCCCTGTTGCCCTATATTCTCATCGGGAGTGGTACGAAATCAAGACAAATGCCGGCCGTGGCTACCGCAACGGGAGGATTGCTCGCCGTCCTCGCGCTGGCCGGCCCCGTGTGGGAGAAGTTACCCCAGCCGGTCTTTACCAGACAAAGCGCATTGGTCATTGCACTCGATCTGTCTCGCTCCATGGACGCCAACGATATCACCCCAAGCCGTGTGGCGCGCGCCCGCTTTAAAATTGCAGATATTCTCAAGCAGAGGAGGGAAGGCGAGACGGCATTACTGGTCTACGCAGGTGACGGTTTTACGGTCACCCCCATGACGGATGATATTGAGACAATACGGTCCCAGTTAAAAGCGCTTACGACGGACATTATGCCGTTGCAGGGGAATCGTACGGATATTGCTCTGAAGAAAGCGGCCGAATTGTTAAAACAGGCGGGATTCAAGCATGGCGATATACTGTTGATGACCGATGAAGTGGATGGTGAATCTGTCAAAAAACAGGCAACCGCATTGAGGAAACGCGGCTACCGCATATCCCTGATTGGTATAGGAACCGACCATGGTGTGCCGGTACCCCTGGCCGACGGTAGTTTCCTCAAGGATAACCGCGGTGAAATCGTAGTCCCGATATTAAATGAGAAACCGATGCGCCTGCTTGCTAAAGCAGGAGGAGGTATCTATCAGAGAATGACTATTGGCGATGAGGATATCAATCGATTGCAGAAGTTTTTTTCCGGATCAGATATGGATGACTCCATTCAATCGAGCAAACTGAAAACCGATGTCTGGCGTGAACAGGGGCCCTGGTTGCTGCTATTATTGTTGCCGTTGGCAGCGATGATGTTCAGGCGCGGATATCTTGCCGCATTGTTGATTTGCCTGTTGCCTTTCCCCGACCGGGTACAGGCGTTTGATTGGGCTGGTCTCTGGCTAAGGCCGGATCAGCAGGCACAACACGCCATGGATTCGGGAGACAACAAAAGAGCGGAGCAACTGTTTAAAGACCCTGCATGGAAAGGCGCGGCGCAATACCGGGCGGGAGACTTTGATGCTGCTGTCGATTCATTGGAGAAAGGAGAAGATATCGAGAGCCTTTACAATAAAGGTAATGCCCTGGCCAGGGCCGGGCGTTACCAGGAGGCGATAGACGCTTACAAGAAAGTGCTCGCACAAAAGGCCGATCACGAAGACGCGAAGTTTAACAAGGAGTTGTTGGAAGAGGAGTTGAAGAAACAGCAGCAACGACAGAATCAACAACAATCGGATCAAAACCGGGAGAAACAGGATGCAGATAAAAGGAAACAGCAGCAGTCTCAACAGAATAAAAGCAAGCAGAAGCAGGACCGAAATGTAGCTCAAAATAATGATCAAAATCAGGATCAAAACAGGGATCGGCAGTCAGCGGATCGACAACAGGAGATGAACAAAAACCGGGAGGAGCAGAAGGATGCCGATAAACGAAAAACAAAACCTGAGCAGAACTACCCAGCAAAGCAAAAGGACCAGCCGCAACAACAACAGGCTGAGGCAGAGCAACAGAAAGATCGAAAACAACGGCAGCAAGGGGATGAACAGTCGCAACAATTAGCTAAATCAGACATGCAACCGGAAGAGGAGCAGCAACAGGCCACCGAGCAATGGCTTCGCCGCATTCCGGACGATCCGGCCGGACTGTTGCGGCGTAAGTTTCTTTATCAATATCAGCAACGCCGTGGTAAAACACAAGCGGACGGCAAGACCTGGTAATACTCATGCAATGGTTTAAAAAAGCATTTTATTGTTTTGTTTCCATACTGTGCTTTCTTTGGGGTGCCACTGTGCAGGCAGCGGATATCACCGTTATGACAGACCGTAATCCGGTCGTTGTTGATGAATCGTTTCAGATTATTTTTGAAAGCAATGCTTCTGTTGACGGTGATCCAGATTTTACACCCCTGCACAGAGAATTCAGGATATTGTCCACGAATACCAGCAGCAATATGAGCATCAGCAATGGCAAGATCACTACTACCAAGCAGTGGCAGCTGACAGTGCTGGCAAAGCATACCGGTAAACTAGTCATTCCTGCCATTCGTTTTGGCAAAGATAAAAGTGAACGATCGAGTGTTTCGGTTACCAGGGGCAGGGCAGGGAATGCATTACATACCGGCAATCGTAATATTTTTCTGGAAGTTGAAGCAAAACCGTTACTGCCCTATGTTCAATCCCAGGTCATCTATAAAGTCCGTCTGTTCCGATCGGTTGCTACATCCAATGCAAGTCTCAGTGAACCTGCGCCAGGCAATACGAACGCTGCCATCATTGAGCGTATTGGCCAGGACAAGAGTTACGAGACGAGGAGAATGGGCAAACGTTTTGTTGTTGTAGAGAGGATCTATGCAATATTTCCTCAGACCAGTGGCAGGATACACATCAAACCTGTAGTATTTCAGGGACAGGAGTCCAGGCAGGGTTCTTTTTTCTCATTCGATCCGTTTGGACCACAGCCCAGGCCGGTAGTTTTGCAATCCGATCCGGTGATATTAAATGTAAAGGCGGTCCCTGATACGTTTACCGGCAGAAACTGGTTGCCGGCCACGAATCTGACGCTCTCGGAAAAGTGGTCTCGGGAACCACCGGTGTTCAAGGTCGGTGAACCGGTTACCAGGACCGTGACCCTTACTGCCGCCGGATTGACCGCCAGTCAGTTACCGGAGTTGCCCGCCTGGACAACGTCTGATTTTAAACAGTACCCGGATCAACCTGCTCTGAGCGATAATCAAACCGGATTCGGGATCGAAGGGAAAAGGGTTGAAAAAACCGCCATCATCCCGAACAAGGCCGGTGATTATGTATTGCCGGCGATAACCATACCCTGGTGGAATCTCAAGAGTGATCAAATGGAATACGTCACGATAGCGGAGAAGAAAATTACTGTCGCCTCCATCCAGCAGGGCAGTTCCCGGAATACTCTGAATGCCCCGCCACAGCCGATGCCTGCTCAAAGCAGTCCGGATGTTACTGCCGGAAGAGATGACCGGACACAGCCCTCTTCCTCTGCCACATCCATTATCGATACACTGGAACAACCGCAATCACGAGTATGGCAATGGCTCAGCCTGGGCCTGGCTTGTGGTTGGCTGGTGACACTGTTGATATGGTGGTTAACCGGGCGTAGCAAAGCAGAACAGACGGTTGAAGAGGATAATGCTGAATCGGTCCGACGCGTCATGAAGCAACTCAAACAGGCATGCAAGGAAAATAACGCCGCATCCGCCAAGGATATACTGTTACGTTGGGGTAAACTGGTCTGGTCTGATAATGCACCTGCGAATATCGGCGATATCGGCAGCCGTTGTGGCGAAACCCTGGCCCGTGAGATCCGTCTGTTAAACAATGTCCTTTACAACCGCAAGCAGACAGATTGGCAGGGTGATCGTCTGTGGCGGCTTGTCGCGGATGAGCAGAAAGAATTTTCGAAAAAAAAGAAGGAAAAGACAGGCAATCTCGAACCTCTATACAGGATCTAAACCCTATGGACCCAAAACTTCTACTCACTGTCTTTAGCATAGTATTCGTGGCGGAGCTGGGTGACAAGACGCAACTGGCCACTCTGCTGTTTGCTGCTGAAAAAGATTCCAGTAAACTCACGGTTTTCGCAGGCGCCTCGCTTGCCCTGATCGCGGCAACGGCGATCGCTGTAATAATGGGCGGCGTGTTATCACAGTATGTCAGTGACAAATTTCTGCGTTACATTGCCGGGGCCGGTTTTCTTGTGATCGGGATGTGGACGCTCATCAAGGCGTGATATCCCTGCGTTGTCCCGGTTACACTGGGATGCCCGGAGCAGGTGAACATCATCCCGCATTGCTTTTCAGAACCGCGACAGCCAATAATAACCAGGAGATAATAAACGCCAGGCCGCCAAGGGGTGTAATCATTCCCAACCAGCGTATCTGAGTTAAGGCCAGCAGATAGAGACTGCCGGAAAACAGGATAATACCGGTGAACATTACCCATCCCGACCATCTGAGCCAGCTCGAGGCGGGCAGGTGCAGGGCAATGATCCCGATCAGTATCAGGCCGATGGCGTGATAGAACTGATACTGTACGCCGGTATGATATATCGCCATCATCTCTTGCGGGAGCCTTGTCTTTAATCCATGGGCGCCAAAGGCGCCCAGGGCTACTGACAGCATAGCGTTCAGTGCCCCAAGCATGAGAAACAGTTTTGGCATGATCGGCATTAATCAATTGGTATGTACTACCTTATACGCCGGTGTGCCAGCGTTGCCGGAGCAAGGGAGCGTGTTTGAGTGCAGGCAGAGAAAAGCCGTACAGGGCAATCCCGATTCCATCTGCAACCAGGTCAAGAAATGAACATGTCCGGTAAGGGAGGAAATACTGGATGATCTCGATTAACAGGCCATAACCTAATAACGGCGCTATCTTGGAAAGATCATAGTGACCATCAGGAAACGAAAAGTCCCCCAATAGGGCCAGCACACAGAAAGCCAGAATGTGAGCTGCCTTATCATTGATGCTCTCCACTGGAGGGTACTCGATCGGTGTTGTGGCGAGCCAGGTGACGACGATCAAGGCCAGAACCAGTGCCAGTCTGAAGAAAACAATATTGGTTCGTGGCATACTCATTTTCTTCAGTTTATTTCCGGATCTTTCCCGGCAGACTCTCTCATATAACCATCGAAATAGATCGGATGTCTGATATCCACCCGGGCTTTTGAATTTTCACAAGTCATTTTGAAATAAAGTAGTGTCGCTATACTCAAGCCAACTGAAATGGAATTTATGCACTGATACTGGGTCTGTCAGAGATTCGTTCATACCAGCGCCGTAAATATTCATGATTTTCCGGGAGGGCAACCTTACGGGCGCCGGCAAAATCGATGGCGCAAATTGCGGTGATATCGGCAATACTGAAGACCTCGCCCGCCACATATGGATTGTCTTTCAATCTGGCATTCAAACTATTGAAAAACAGTTTCATGCGCCGTTGTCCGCGCCTGGCGAGTTCAGGGATGGCCCTGAATTCTTCCACAACGCCGGGCACAGCGCGGCTTGCGAACCCCGGGAAAGAATTACGAAATGCATCGCTGGCGGCCAGAAGACCGTCAAACTCCATGTGCCGTTGCCACGACTCTATGGTTGCCTTACTGACCGGATCGGTTCCCATGAGATTCGGCTGCGGGTGTATCTCCTCGATATAGCGGCAGATGGCGACGGATTCATCGATGAGTGTGCCATCATCCAGCTCCAGGACCGGCACCATCCCCCGGGGATTGATTTTCAGAAAATCTCCTGTAAGGTTTTCTCCTTGCACAACATTAATTTCGATCATGGGGATATCGATCTGTTTTTCCGCTAGAAATATTCTCACCCTGCGTGGATTCGGGGCACCAATCGTGTCATACAGTTTCATGTCTTCTCCTCATTGATTTAATCACTCTCCCAGTATTTCTGCATTTCAAAAAACATGAATGATGCCGTCCAGGTGATCAGAACCAGACCGGTGAGGGACTCCAGTCCCGCCAGAAAGCGGATATTTCCCTCGGGATACAGATCCCCGTAACCAAGTGTTGTATAGGTGATAAAGGAAAAGTAGGCACAATTCAGTAAATCCGGCTGAAGATATCCATGTATGGTGCCAAAAGTACGGGAATCCACCATTTCATAATAGGCAACGGCGAATATCCATATTTCAATGATATGTGCCAACAGGGCGCCAAAAATACCTGCAACAATCCGAGAACGATGCCGCACAGGTAACTTCGGCATCAATATTGAAAGACGCTCCAGGACTTCGTAATGTACGATTACCGCGACGGAAATAATCAGGGAATTTATTATAATCACCAGGTGCATGACACTGTTCAGTATAATTTATCAGCAAGGGATTCGAGGTAATTCAGGACCTCTTCCATTATCCTGTTTATCCTCTGGAACTTTCGGTCATCAGTTAATATATGTTCAGTTGTCTGAACATAAGGGCCGTCGATGATCTCCCCGGCACAATTATCGATCAAACTGATTGCGCCATCCACTGTTGTCTCAAGATGAAATTGGCAAGCGAGTACGCTGTCCCCGTACAGAAAACCCTGGTTTTCACAGGCAGGACTGCTTGCAACAGGCAGGGACCCTTCCGGCAAGCTGAATGTATCTCCATGCCAGTGAAATGCCTCAAATTCATCCGGCAGAGCAGAAGAGAGGGCACTGCCAGCCAGTTCATCAGACTTCATGACGGGGAACCAGCCAATCTCCTTATAAGGATTTGTCGTTATCGCGGTGCCCAGAACGTCCGCAAGCAATTGTGCCCCGAGACAGATGCCAAGGACGATTTTATTCTGCTCGATCGTCTCTTTAATAAAATGCTTTTCCGCGATCAACCACGGATATTGCCGCGTGCTGTAAACATTCATCGGGCCTCCCATAACAATAAGCCAGTCAACTTCCGTTTGATTGGGAAACGAATCGCCGGCATACAAGCGGATGCCGGCCAGTTCATGGCCCCTGTTTTTGGCCCATTGTTCAATGCTGCCAGGCCCCTCAAAGGCGACATGCTGCAGGTAATGAATCCTCAACGACTTTTCCCCAATACTGTCGGTTAGATGTTATGAGCAACTCCTGTCCGCAACAGAGTCACGATGCATCTTATCATGTACAATCATATCTATGACCGATCAGTTACACCAGATAAACGTCAGCTATGTTCCCGTGGAGGACAGGTTGCTACTGAGGGTTAGTACAAAAAAGGGAGATGAATACCGGCTTTGGCTGACCCGCCGCTTTACCGAAATGTTGATTAATGTTCTGAACAGGGAAATTGACAAAAAAGGTGGTATGTCCTCAATTGCCTCAAGCCAGGAAACGACAAAAATGTTTAAGGAAGGCGCTTTTGACAAATCATACGAAGCCGATAACATTGACTATCCGCTTGGAGAAACAGGTATCCTTGCATATCGAATCAAAGCGGGTAATACGGAAAACGGAAATCTCCGGCTTGAACTTTCACCTGGAACAGGGAAGGGTATGACATTAAGCCTGAACAGATCGCTGCTTTACATGTTTCATAATCTATTGTCACAGGGGATTGAGCAGACCGGTTGGCGATTAATCAGCGAAGAGAACGCTTCAATGAAAACTCATTAATTTGAAATCAAATCAATATAATCGGGGGCAGACAACGGCATTATAATTCCATGAACCGATAGTTTATCAGGGTCTTCAGCAGAATCTGTGGGTTGATATATAAACAGTAGCCCGTCATTCC
>JBHHYN010000003.1:0-78244 GCA_046757565.1 Gammaproteobacteria bacterium
AGTTTTTATTCAAAAGTCTTTCTTGTTAACCCACAGATTCTGCTGAAGAGCCGAATATTTCAGTGTTTCCTGAACGGTAATTTCACATGCTCTGCCGGTAGCCTGTTACAGACGGGTCTTACAAGGCTGCCACTCTATCCGGTTGCGTGGCGCAAACTGCACAATCTCGTCCCTGTTGTTTGGCCATGTAAAGGGCCTTATCAGCCTGCTCAAGCAACTCTTTCTCGGTAGTAACCGCTTCCGGTATCAAACTGGCATAGCCAATACTGACGCTCACAACCCTAGACGGATCAGAAGAATCATAGCTTATTCCAAGTTTATTAACATTTGCCCTGATTCGGTTGATGACATGCAAGGCTCCGATTTCATTGGTATCAGGCAGAACGACCACAAACTCCTCGCCACCGTAGCGATAAGCCGTATCCACCGGGCGCAGCAGGCTGTTATTAATCGCTTGTGCTACATTTTTCAGACAGTCGTCGCCGGCAAGATGGCCGTTCAGATCATTGAACTTTTTAAAATAGTCGATATCAATGAGTAACGCCGACAGACAGGTGTGATCTCGTCTGGCACGCAACCATTTTTGCGAGTAGTTTTTGTCAAAGTAACGGCGGTTATATATTTCGGTAAGACCATCTTGATAGGATTTCAGATAGAGTTCGTTATTTGCCTGTTCCAGCTCATTGGATACCTGCACCAGTTTATTGCGCATCTCAGCAATGCGTTGCATCGCTTTGAGCTTGGCGGTCAGGATAATTTTACTGACAGGCTTGGTAAGATAATCGTCCCCACCTGCCTCGATCCCTCTGGCAATGTCTTCGTCCCGGATCATTCCGCTAAGGAAAATGATCGGGATCCAGTCATCACCGCATTCCGCCCGGATACATTTCGCGCTTTCAAAACCATCCATGCCGGGCATCATAATATCCAGGATGACCAGATCAGGCGCTTCTTTTTTATATAGTTCCAGCGCTTCTTTGCCATTCTTTGCCTGCAGGACGGCATGTCCCTCTTGCTCGATATACAGGGTGATTGTCATCAACAGGGTCGGCGAGTCTTCTGCAACCAGTATTTTCATCCAATTATTTCGTTAAGCTAATGGTATTGCTGATAATTACAGTTCTGATGAATCTCGATTTGATATCCGTATTATTTGGATTGAACAAAGAAATATATCGGTATCCAGTCTATTAGCTTTAGTCAAAGGGGCCGGAGTGATTTATTATTGACCAGTCATTTCAAGTTTTAGTCGTTCAATTTGTCAAGGACAGGCAACGTATTTTTATGAAACCTTTTACAGTTATAGCTATTGTTGTATTTGTCCTGGTCAGCTTGTTTCATCTTCTGCGCTATGTCCTGGGTTGGGAGATCATTATTAACGCTGTGGTGATACCCATGTGGGTAAGCATGCTCGGTTTTGTTATAGCGGGAGGTTTGGCTTTCTTGCTATGGCGTGAATTGAAATAGAAAAAGAAATAACTAAGTGCATCATTCATCCTTCAAAGATCATCTCCGGTAACAGTGCGGACACAACATAATTCGGTGAATCCACGACATTACTGATTCTTAAATCAACCGCTACACTGCAGATCACGTAGGCTTGTTCCCGCGTAAAGCCTCTCTCCATCAACAGCTCGATCATATTTAACACCGCATTACGGCAAGCGAGGGTCAGGTTTTCACCATCGTTTTCACCGTCTTCGTTAATCGGCATGCCCATGACACCAAGAAATTTCTGTGGGACTGCAATTTCCGGATCGGCGAAGTAGTTGCTATGACTGAAGACCGGTGACTGGAATTGGCGTCTGTTCGCCAGGCCTTTATGAATGTTAAAGCGCACGGTGACCGTCGCGCCGACTTCCACTGCGGTAATACACACTTCACCATCGCCCTGGGCAAAATGACCGTCACCGGTGGAGAACAGCGCCCCCTCGGTATAAACGGGGAGAAACAATTTTGATGATTTAGTGAGTTGCTTGACATCGAAGTTACCGCCGTTTTCACGAGGCGGCATCGTCCGCAGTCCATGGATCGCGATAGATGGGATTGCGCCCCGCTCATTGGGTGGTTGTACTGTTCCGCCCCTGTCCAGCAAGCGTTGTTCCCGCTCGGTCCATTCCTTCAGTTTTGCATGGGAAGGGGCAACGGCCGAGATCCCCATAAACGGCGCTCCGGGGATGCGTACACCTGGTATCTGCTCCGATGTTGCCCAACCTCCCGCTATATCCCAATGCACCAAAAACGGACCGGTAATACTGTCACGCAGAAATCCAAGATTGGGCGCCACGACGCTGAAACCGTATGGTTGTGATTCAATCTCCAGAAATTCGATCTCCAGCACATCACCCGGTTCGGCGCCTTTAACAAAAACCGGTCCGGTCAGGGGATGAATGACAGAGGGATCGAGTGCCGTCAAGTCCCCGGATGACCATTCGGACGTTATCTGGCCATCAACCGTATCACGGGTGTCGATGATCACCTCTTCTCCCTCATTGATTTCCAGGACGGGATCAATATCCGGATGATAGCGGTTATGCCCCAGATGCGGTTCTTCCGCTAACGGCTTGTTTCGATCGATATGAATATGATGCATGGTCTTATTCCCGGCAAAAACCCTGTAAAGCCCTGCTCCATTCCCGTCAGGTTAAATGTTCAAGGTTCAATGTTTAAGGTTCGATATTCAAAGTTCCAAGTTTAAAAACCCTGAACCTGTCCCCATTGGGAACACCTATAGATGAGTTTTCGGTTTTACACATATCATCCCTGATAGTGATCTTTCTGGTCAGTGTATCACGCACTGTTCAAAATCGCGCGGCAACTGCTCCGGGCGATTTTACCGGGCCCTGATCATTCCAGGAAGAAGCAGCGCCACATGGATGTGGTGTCAACGAGACTATGGAGCAATCATTCAGAATTCCAGATTTAACCCCTTTCGGTTTTTCCTGCGTTTAAAGGTTACCACAATCAACCCCGACACAGGAGAAACACCATGACTCCACAAACAGTAAAGGCAGTGGTAATCGCCATTTTTGTATTCGTAATTGGTTGTACGAAGACCGATCAGCAGGCCGGGCAGGAAGAACGAGTAATCGCCCAGCCTGTTGACCTCGCCGCAACAGGGCCCTTGCAGAGTAAGGACGACAGTAAACTGAATGTCTCCCCTGAAAGTTCCGCGCCAGGACGACTACGGGAATCCCCGGGCAAGGCGAAGAGAGAAGCCGTGTTGGCGCGTCAGATTGCTCCGGGGGTATCCCCGCTACGGAAGTCCGCTGTAAAGGGTCCCGCTTTACCCGCTGCCGAGGGAGTGTATCGCCTGGATTCCATAAGGATGGCAGCCGGACCCGTTGACCGGGAAAACTATGCCCACTTCGATGATAACGCCATCAGACGTGTGCTGGAGCATCCGGTTTCCACCTTCAGCATTGATGTGGATACCGGCGCCTATGCCAATGTCCGGCGCATGCTCTCGGCGGGTCAACTGCCGGCACAGGATGCTGTGCGGGCTGAAGAGTTGATTAATTATTTCTCTTACGAGTACCCGGTGAGTGCGGATAAATCCGTGCCCTTCAGCCTGCACAAGGAGATGGCGCCGACACCCTGGAATCCCGATACCTATCTGCTGCATATCGGCATCAAGGGCTATGAGTTGCCACAGGAGCAACTCCCTCCGGCCAATCTGGTATTTCTGATCGACGTTTCCGGCTCCATGCAATCCGCCAATAAACTGAAGTTATTGAAAACCTCTCTGAAACTGCTGACCAGGCATCTCGGCAGGGACGACAGCGTCTCCATCGTGGTCTATGCCGGCGCCTCCGGTGTGGTGCTGGAGCCGACACCGGGCACGCAACGGGGCCGCATCATCGCCGCCCTGGACCGGCTCACAGCCGGTGGTTCAACCAATGGCGCCGCCGGGATACGGCTCGCCTATGCCATGGCCGAGCAGGGGTTTATCAAGGGCGGCATCAATCGCGTCCTGCTGGCTACCGATGGCGATTTTAATGTCGGCACCGTAAGCATCGAGCAACTCAAGGACCTGGTAGAAGAGAAGCGCAAGAGCGGCATCGCGTTGAGTACTCTGGGATTTGGTGCCGGTAACTATAACGATCAGTTAATGGAGCAGATCGCCGATGTGGGAAACGGGAACTATGCTTATATCGATACCCTGCAGGAAGCGCAGAAGGTCCTGGTCGACGAAATGAGTTCCACCATGCTGACGATAGCCAGGGACGTGAAGATCCAGATCGAGTTCAATCCTGCTGTCGTGGCGGAGTACCGGCTGATCGGCTATGAAAACCGCAGCCTGAAACGCGAGGACTTTAATAATGACAATGTGGACGCCGGTGAAATCGGCGCCGGTCACAGCGTCACGGCACTCTACGAAATTGCCCTTAACGGCGGCAAAGGACGGCGTATCGAACCTTTGCGTTACCGGTCAACAGAACAAAAAGCCAGCCATGGCAATGAAATAGGCTATTTGCGGTTGCGCTATAAAATGCCTGATGGCAACACCAGCAGACTGCTGGAGTGGCCGCTACGCAAGAGCGACATCACAGCTGCCGGCCTGAAGACCTCGAATGCGTTTCGCTTCTCAGCAGCCGTTGCAGCCTTTGCGCAGAAATTGCGGGGCGGCGTATATACGGACCCATTCGATTATACGGACATCATGAAACTTGCGCGCAGCGGCAGAGGTGATGATCCCTTTGGCTATCGGGGTGAATTCCTGCATCTCGTGAATATGGCGCAGTCCTTAAGTCAGACTGAAGAATATGCACAAAGAACCGATTGAAGAGATAAAACCACGGAGATTACTGAACCTGCTTCTTTTAACTATTTTATTAACCACAGAGGCACAGGGTACACAGAGATAGTAAAAGTTAAAAAAACCAACGAAAATCCTGGGACTGGCCACCGAGTTGTTCATAACTTTCATTTCTATATTCTCCGTGCTCTCCGTGATTTCGAAAAAACCGTCTCTTCCCGGTTTCGGCTGCAGTGACGGCGATAATTTTGACTTGGTTAACGCTAAATCCATACACTTTCCCCTATGGGGAAGGAACAGAGTGATGAGCAGCTGATGCTGGATTACCGGGAGGACGATGTCTCAGCTTTCGAGATCCTTTACAAACGGCATAAGGGCGCCCTGTATCGCTATTTGTTGCGGCAGTGCGGCAACCAGAGCACGGCGGAGGAGTTATATCAGGAGGTGTGGATGAACCTGATTAATGCCCGCCAGCGTTATGCCGTCAAGGCAAAATTCACCACCTATCTGTTCCAGATGGCCCATAACAGGCTGATCGATCATTACCGCCGGCAGAAGCCTGCTAATCCGGGTACGTCCGAAACCCCTGTTGATGGATTGCCGGCCCGGCAGCAGGAGCAACCTGAGCAGCAGGCGCTGCTGCATGAACAGACTGATAAAATCGTGGCCATGGTCGAGACGCTGCCACCTGAACAGCGCGAGGCCTTTCTCTTGAAGGAAGAGGCCGGCAGGAGTATTCAGGAGATTGCGGAGATAACCGGTGTGAATACAGAGACGGCCAAGAGCCGTCTGCGTTATGCTGTCCATAAATTGCGGCAGGCATTGAGCGAATAAGATGAGTCAGGATAAACAGGATCCGGAGCTGAAAGAGACTCTGCAAGGGAAGACTGAACTCTCGCAGCGTTACCGGCGTTCGTCCCGGGAACAACCGCCGGCCCATCTTGATGAAGCGATCCTGGCCGCATCACGCCGGGCGGTAAAATCCAGGCCGCATCTCGCCTCGAGCCCGTTCTCTTCAGATTGGCATGTCCCGGTTTCACTGGCTGCAGTGCTGGCGCTGTGCATCACCCTGGTGGTGACCATGCAGGAAAGGCCCGTCGATAATGC
Organism: Gammaproteobacteria bacterium; assembly: GCA_046757565.1. Classification (GTDB taxonomy): domain Bacteria; phylum Pseudomonadota; class Gammaproteobacteria; order Eutrophobiales; family Eutrophobiaceae; genus JBHHYN01. The sequence goes on from JBHHYN010000003.1 coordinate 5,867, forward strand.
ATTGCAACCGCCTGCACAGGTGCAGCCTGCAGCGGCCGGTGGGGAGGAGCAGAAGTATGATGCCAGAACCAATGTTCCGGTAAAGCTGGAAGGTAAGGTGATGCGGGAACAGGATGCCATGGCGCCAGCGGCCGGTTTGGCCGGCAGGAGGGAAGATAGCGGCGCCTACGGGCCAACGGCATCAGACATAGCAACAGTCAGGGAACAGCCGCTTTCACCAGAGGCGCTGCAAAAGAAAAAACGGGCGGAATCAGCGCTCCGGCCGTTGCGGCAGAAGAAAAACGCGCTCAGGCGGGAGATGGGGGCGAACGAGAAGATTATTGCTCCAACGGTCATGGCAAAACCGGAAACGGCATTACCCGAACGCCGGGTTTCCAGGGAATATGCCGAGCGAATGGCCCTGGGAATTTCTTCTAAAGAACCCCTTGCCAAACCGGAAGAGTGGTTAAAGAGTATTGATCAATTATGGAAACAGGGAAACAAACAGGAAGCGGCCGGAGAGCTGAAAGCATTTATGCGCAGCTATCCCGGTTATCCTGTAGAAAAGCTCAAGATCGTACTGGCTGAAAGCTTGCTCAAATCGGTTGTGAATGATTTTACCGATCGGCCTGAATGAGCTTTCAGGGCGGGAAAAAAACAGGTAAAGCGATGTTCGTTTCCTGCGGTTTGGGGTAGGATGCGCATTTTTTAGACTGCGGCATAATTTTTAATGAGACTTTCGGGCAAGGAATTTCGCAATCAGCAACATAAGGCAATTACCCTCCTCGGGATGTCCGGGGTCGGGAAGACGCGGCTTGCCCGTATCCTGCGAAAACGCCACTGGTTTCACTATTCGGGTGATTACCGTATCGGTACGCGTTACCTGGATGAAGCTATCCTGGATAACATCAAACATCAGGCCATGCAGGTACCGGCCCTGAAGGAGTTGTTACGTTCGGACACTATTTATATTGCCAATAATATCAGCGTCGATAATTTAAAGCCCGTTACCGGCTTTCTTGGCAAGGTGGGCAATCCGGAGTTAGATGGACTCGGTTTGCAGGAATTTAAATGCAGGCAGGCATTGCATCGTAACGCCGAGATCGCCGCCATGATGGACGTACCTGAATATATACATAAGGCTCGAGACATCTACGGTTATGATCATTTCGTCAATGATGCCGGTGGCAGTTTGTGTGAACTGGATGACGATGAGGCTATCAAAATCCTGGCCGAACACACGCTGATCTTCTATATAGAAGCTACCGCAAAGGATGAACTGGAATTAATCAGGCGCTCAGAGGAAGATCCAAAACCGCTGTATTACCGTGAAGAATTTCTGGATCAGCAGTTAACGGTGTATATGGACGAACACTCTCTTGATTATGTGGCGCTGATCGATCCGGATGATTTTGTGCGTTGGGTTTTCCCCAGGCTTTTTAAAGCACGGCTGCCACGTTACCAGGCTATCGCGGCAGCACACGGCTATACACTGGGTACCGACGAAGTGGCGGCGGTGGAAAATGAAGCAGAATTTCTCAGCTTGATTGAACAGGTACTAGACCGGACGCACTAATAAATGAAACGTAAATTTGCAGGACTGTAAACAAACATGCCCCTGGTCGCCAATACAGATCTGCCCAGTTTCCTGAGGTTGCGGGATGAGGGAGAGACCGTCATTCCCCGTGAACACGCCGAGCACCAGGACATCCGCGAACTGCATATCGGCTTGCTGAACATGATGCCGGACAAGGCGCTGGAGGCGACCGAGCGGCAGTTCTTCAGGCTGGTCGGGGAGAGCAATCAGATCGCGCAGTTCTACATCCATCCCTTTACCCTCAAGGAGCTGAAACGAAATGCCCGGGGACAGGCCCATGTCGATCGGTTTTACATGAGTTTCGATGAGATAAAACAGGAGGGACTGGATGCCCTGATCATTACCGGCGCCAATGTGATCGGATCGGAACTGTCCGAGCAACCGTTCTGGAAACCTTTGATAGAGGTAATTGACTGGGCCTATGACAATGTCACCTCGATTTTATGTTCCTGTCTGGCGACCCATGCGGTGTTGCAGTTCCGGTACGGCCAGAAGCGGCGCCCCCTTCCTGCGAAGCGCTGGGGGGTCTATGCACACAAGGTAGTAGATAAAATCCATCCCCTGGTGACAGGGGTGAATACCCGGTTTGATGTCCCCCACTCAAGGTTTAACCAGGTGGATCGAGACCAGTTTGAAGCAGCCGGATTGAAGATACTGGTGGAAAGCGACGAGGCAGGTGTCCATCTGGCTGTCAGTGCGGATGGTTTTCGCATGGTGTTTTCCCAGGGCCATCCGGAATACGATGTCGTCAGCCTGCTGAAGGAGTACAAACGTGAAGTAGGCCGCTATATTTTCGGAGAACTCCGCGAGTATCCTGCATTTCCGGAAAATTATTTTACGTTACAAAACCGGGCGATATTGGAGGAGTACCGGTACCGGGTGGACAGGGCCCGTGAACAGGATGCCGAGCCTCCGGATTTTCCCGAAACACTGCTCCTGCCGGGTGTCGACAATACCTGGCACGATAGTGCCGAAGCGGTCCTGAATAACTGGATTGGTAAGGTCTACCAGTTAACACATATCGATCGGCGCATTCCTTTCCGGGAAGAGGTCGACCCCGGTAACCCTCTTGGGTTGTAGATATCAACTCTTTTTTTTGGGTTTATCCCCGGTTGTTTTCGTTGCTGCCGGGGCTGCTGCTTCCGGTTTTTCCGGTGTAGCTGACTTGTTTTTATCCCCAACAGGCCAGGGACTGAATGGAAAGGGCCTCTCTTCCGATTGAAAGGTGATATACAATAATATCTGGAAGGCATACCGGGTCAGGCCATCGCTGAAATTAAACAGATTCTGGTTGAGATTACCGGTGATGACCTTGGTCAGGAACTGGAAAATGACCAGCAGCCAGATAACGATATAGAGCACATAAAAAATTACACCAAATATCACAATAAACAGTCCGCGGATCCAGACGTCTACATTTTTAACGTTTTCTTTGACATTGATATTCATTTTTCTACTCCCCTTTACGCGACAACGGGACGGATGATGGAATACTATGCAACAGGCATCGATTATCCGAAATTAATACCACGAGACTCTTTGGATTTGCAACCTTTTTAGAGAAGGTGAGAGGTTGATTAGCGAAGAGCAGGTCATTATCAACAGGCGCCGGGATTTTCCCGGTGCGGCGCTGACAAGGTGAAGAAATTACCATGAACGAAAAAATTCGGGAATTGCTGGCACAGATAACCGCCCTCGAGGATGAAATTGAGGAGGTCCTCCTCACCCAGCAGGAGCAATTTCTCTATCATCTCAAGGACGGCAGGATACGCTTTAAGCAGGGAATTGAGGAGGCGCACAGGGAGTTAAAGAAAGGGCTGCTGCGCTGGGCCCTCGATAGCCGCCCAAGGAATATGCTTTCAGCGCCCTTTATCTATGCGATGATTGTCCCGTTTGCTTTGTTGGATCTCTGCTTGACCTTGTATCAGTGGCTCTGTTTCCCCCTGTACCGGATCGGCAAGGTCAAGCGAAACGCTTACATTGTGATCGACCGGCATCACCTGAAGCATCTCAACAGTATCGAACGGTTTAATTGCATCTATTGTGGTTACGCCAATGGATTGCTTGCCTATGCCAGGGAAGTTGCCGCGCGGACGGAACAGTACTGGTGTCCCATCAAACACGCCAGGCGGGTACTGGACAGACATTCCCGATACCATGATTTCATCGATTTCGGTGTCGGCGCCGAATACCACGCACGGCTCAATGATTACCGGAGTCAACTGCAATCAGAAACCCTGCATGATGAACAGGCTGACAGGTAGACAGGTAGATGGAAGCGCTGAATCCATTATCTACAGCATCTCCCAAAGACGGGGAATACACGCCCGCATTCCGTTCATCACCAAAAGTCGGGTTTATCAGCCTGGGTTGCCCGAAGGCGCTGGTGGATTCCGAGCGCATCCTGACCGAGCTGCGTCTGCAAGGCTATGCGATTACTACGTCTTATAAGGATGCCGATGTAGTGGTGGTGAATACCTGTGGATTTATCGACAGCGCCAGACTGGAATCGCTGCAGAGCATCGCCGAGGCCATTGAGAAAAACGGCAAGGTGATAGTGAGCGGTTGTCTGGGGGTCCATGAAGACGAAATCCGCCGCGTTCATCCACAGGTATTGAGCATTTCCGGGCCACAGCAATACCAACAGGTCGTCACTGCCGTACACCGTCATGCCCCACAAAACCGGCAGCACGGTCACAGTGCGGATCCGGTTCCGCCCCAGGGTATCAAATTGACCCCACGCCATTACGCCTACCTGAAGATCGCGGAAGGCTGCAATCACCATTGCAGTTTCTGCATTATTCCCTCCCTGCGCGGCCGGCTGATCAGCCGTCCTGTCGATGCAGTCATGCACGAGGCCGAGGGCCTGGTCAACGCCGGGGTCAGGGAATTACTGGTGATCGCTCAGGACACCAGCGCTTACGGGGCGGACATGAAATATCAATCCAGCTCCTACCGGGGCAGGCCGGTTAAAACCAGCATACAGGCCCTGTGTGAAGCGTTGGCAGAGTTCGGGATCTGGATCCGCCTGCATTATCTCTATCCCTATCCCCATGTAGACCGGCTTATTCCGTTAATGGAGCAGGGAAAGATATTACCTTATCTTGATGTGCCGTTTCAGCATGCCAGTGCGAAGGTGTTAAAACAGATGCGGCGGCCGGCCGCCGCAGAAAACATTCTGTCGCGGATCCATGAATGGCGTGGCATCTGCCCCCGTATAGCCATCCGTTCCACCTTCATTGTCGGGTTCCCCGGTGAAACGGAGGAGGATTTTGAGATCCTGCTTGATTTTTTACATGCAGCACAACTGGACCGGGCAGGCTGTTTTCAATATTCAGCGGTTGCCGGCGCCGCTGCGAACAGACTGGCGCATGCCGTACCGGAAGAGATTAAACAGCAACGCTGGGAGCGCTTCATGCAGATCCAGGCGGCGATCAGCAGACGGAAATTGCAAACCAGGATTGGACAGATAATGGAAGTATTGGTAGATGAGATCGAAGGCGACCATATTATTGGCCGTAGCCATGCGGATGCGCCGGAAATCGATGGCAAGGTTTTTATCCGGAACGATGTGGCGCTACAGGTGGGTGACAGAGTGGATGTCCGTATCGACACTGCCGGGGAATATGATCTGTGGGGCCACGTAGCGGGTGGCACGGATCCATGATGCGGTTCCATTTGCGAAGTGGTGAGTGAATTGGACCTGAAGCTTAAAAATAAAATCATTATGGTTGCCGCCTCGAGCAGGGGAATTGGCTGCGGTATTGCCGAGGCCGTTGCCGGAGAAGGCGCCCGGCTCTCGCTCGCCAGCCGTTCACCGGAGGAGATTCAAAACGCCGCCTCGAAGATCCATACCCTGTACGGGATCGAGGCCCGTGCTTATACCTTCGATGCCATGGATCCGGACTCTATTGAAAACTGGACCCGTTCCACCATTGATGATCTGGGTGGTGTGGACGGTATGGTCGTGAATGCCGGCGGTCCAACACCGGGCAGGTTCGATTCACTCGATGATGATGCCTGGAACCAGGCATATCAACTGACCCTGCTCAGTGCGGTCAGGATGATCCGGTCCGTACTCCCCGGTTTCAGACAACAGCGCTCCGGTTCCATCCTGACCGTGACTTCGACTTCCATCAAGGAACCCATCGATGAGTTGCTGCTCTCGAATGTATTTCGGGCCGGGGTGCTGGGCCTTGTAAAAAGCGTTTCCAGGGAGCTTGCCCGGGAGGGGATCCGGATCAACAATCTGGTACCCGGGCGGATCGATACTGAGCGGGTCCGTACCATTGACCGGCTGAATGCTGAAAAGATCGGCATAACCGTTGAGCAGAGGAGGGCGGAAGAGGAAGCGGCCATACCCGTTGGCCGTTATGGCACAATCCAGGAGTTGGGAGCGGCCGCTGCATTCCTGCTCTCGGATGCGGCCGGCTATATTACGGGAACGACGCTTGTCGTTGACGGCGGCAAGCTCAGAACGGTTCAATAGAAATGACTCCATGGCGCTATCCGGGGTTTCCACTCCGGCCCAAAGGGAGGTAGAGTATGAAATTAAGCACAAAACAGACGGTCCGGACAGCGGCTATTGTCATGTGCCTGATTGGATTGCTGCAAGCACCGGCATATGGGGATAAAAAAATGGGTCTTGTACTGGGTTCGCCCGCTTTCGCCAACGGCGCCAACATACCTTCCAAATACACCTGCGAAGGGCAGGATATCGCACCGCCACTGGCATGGGGGCAGATACCTGCCGACAGCCGCAGTCTTGTTCTCATCGTTGATGACCCGGATGCACCGGATCCGGCCTCCCCGCAGATGACCTGGGTCCATTGGCTGCTCTTTAACATACCGCCCGGGACCAAAGGTCTTGCTGAAGGCGCCACATCGAGGGACCTTCCGAAGGGAACAGGTGCGGGGCTCAATGACTGGAAGCGCACCGGCTATGGCGGTCCTTGCCCACCCATAGGCCGTCACCGTTATTTCTTCAAGTTATACGCCCTGGATGTATTGTTGGAGGGACTGGGTACGCCGGCGAAGGCGATGCTGGAGTCCGCGATGCACGGTCATATCATGGACAAGGCCGAGCTTATCGGTACCTACCAAAAGAAGCGCTGAATTCCTCATGGATTAACATCTGCGTGGAAGCTGTTTGCGCGCGCTCTGCATAGCTGGCGTATACTGTTACGCATGCGCATCAATCGACTGAGCAGGACACAGTATTCGACGCAGATCCCGTATAATAATGAACAGTTCCATTCAAATAATCCCCGTTGCCAATCTTGCGCTTGCGTTCATACCTGTGCTCGTGGTGGCGGCGATTCTCTATAAATGGTCTTTGGGCAGCGGATTTCTGCTCTATGCGTCGGCGCGTATGGTGATCCAGCTGCTGCTCGTTGGCTATGTGCTTACCTATATTTTCGCCGTCAATCATGCTGCGCTGGTGATAGCCGTCCTGGCAATCATGCTGGTCATTGCCAGCAGCATTGCTCTACGACCGCTCAAGATCAGGCATCGCTTACTGTATGCCAAGGCCCTTGCAGCCATCACAGTCGGAGGGGGTCTGACCCTGCTATTGATCACACAGGGCGTGCTCTCCCTGAACCCCTGGTTTTCCCCCCGTTATCTGGTGCCCCTGGGGGGAATGATCTTCGCCAATGCAATGAATACCGTCAGTCTCGCCGCTGAACGCTTCGAAGCGGAGATCGGAAACGCTGTGCACTATAATGAAGCGAGACGTACCGCGCTACGCGCTTCGCTCATTCCCCTGATCAATTCGCTTTTGGCAGTCGGTCTGGTCTCTTTTCCGGGGATGATGACCGGCCAGATCCTGTCCGGCGAATCGCCGCTGCTGGCGGTGCGGTATCAGATCATGGTGATGTGTATGATATTCGGTTCGGCAGGTATCTCAGCAGCCTGCTTTCTTGTTTTACTCAGGCCCGACGATGAGAATCCGGGAGCGGAAGGAATCTGAACGGGTTAAGTACGTGGCCGGGTTGATAATTTCCCCACACTGGGCGCAACACAGGAGGACGCTATGATTTATAAGGTCAGGGCCAGATATATTGAAACTGAGGTTAAACGGTTTTTTGAGAAATTGACCGACGGTACTATTGCAGGCCAGGAGCCGGATGGTGAGGAGATTGTCACGGCTATGCAAACCGCAAAGATCACAGAACCCGGTATCATCGAGTGGTATGAGACCTGTTATTGCCGAACTCCACTTGAACATGAAAGGGCCACTGTTTATGACTCTTTTCTCTCCGGGATCAGCACTGAACGGGTCAGTGCATCCGGAGAGATAGCAGGAGATGCATTCTGGTCCTATATGGAAGCCGCATCCGGGCAGTGATCTCCGCAGAAATTATTATCTATCTATTTGTTTTAACTGTATAATTACCTGTTGTAGCACAATGGGTCCGTGCCTCTGAATGCGCTGCTCAGGGTAAGGCGGAATGAATAACAACAATAACTGTTAGCCGATTTATGTGGACCACAACGCTGTTCCCTGTTAGCGCGATTGCCGTCGCTATTCTCTCTTTTCTTCAGCCGCATATTTTATCTCCCTACGGGAGCGCCATTATCCCGCTTCTGGGGGTGGTGATGCTCGGTATGGGCATGACATTGCGGCCGGAAAATTTTTTACAGATCTGCGCCCGGCCAAAGTTGATCGCACTCGGTGTCTCCTTGCAGTTTCTGGTCATGCCCCTGATCGCCTATGTGGTGGGTATTGTACTCGGCCTGCAGGAAGCCTTGCTGGTAGGGCTTGTGCTGGTTGGTTCCTGTCCCGGTGGCACGGCCTCCAATGTGATTTGCTATCTGGCCCGCGGCGATGTCGCCTTATCGATTACGCTCACCACCACCTCCACCATCCTTGCCGTGCTGTTTACTCCGTTGCTGACCTGGTTCTATATCGGTGAGCGCGTCCCCGTGCCGGTGCTGGAGATGATGCTTAATATCTTTCTGATCATCCTGTTGCCGGTGACAACCGGCGTGCTGGTCAATCACTATCTTGGCCGCCATCTGGGCATCGTGAAGCGGATATTTCCCACTATCTCGGTATTCGCCATTATTCTCATCATTGGCATTATCGTAGCCTTGAATAAGGCGCAAATCCTGATGGTCGCCTGGCCGGTCCTGGCTGCGGTATTCTGGCACAACATCCTGGGGCTGGCGTGCGGCTATCTGTTGGCGAGACTGTTCCGCCTGGACGGGAAAATTTGCCGGACCCTGGCCATCGAGGTAGGCATGCAGAACTCCGGCCTCGGTGTGGCCCTGGCCCATGGCTACTTCGCTGCCATGACCATGGCGACCCTGCCCGGCGCCATATTCAGTATCTGGCATAACATCAGCGGGTCGCTTCTGGCGGGTTATTGGTCACGAAAACCGGCAAACGGACCGGCTGCGTAGCGTTCCATTAACGATTTATCTCCAGCACACGCTGCTCGGTGACCAGTATATCCATGGCGATGTCCGTTTCATCGGCCGGGAGGTCACCAATGAGTTGGCACTCGTAGGCAATGCCGATCTTGCAAGCGACCGGATTTTCCGCAAACCATGTATCGTAATAACCCCGTCCAAATCCAAGCCTTTGACCACAAGGGCTGAAGCCGAGGCCTGGTGTAATGCAGACATCGATTTGCCCCTGCACAGGCTCGGATGAGTTTGGGGTCAAGATCCCCAATTGTCCCGGCGCAAGCTCTTCCCAGGAGGTGAATGCCACAGCGATCATGGTGCGGGAGTCGATGATCTTCGGAACGGCAAGTTGCTTCCCCTGTTGCAGAAGGGTTTCGACGATACCATGGCTGTCGACTTCCGTGCCGCTGGAAAGAAAACAGAAAAGGGACCGGGCCGCGCTGACCGGGGAGAGAGCAAGCAGCTTCTTCCGGATTGCCTGGTCCAGGCGTTGCCGGGTTTCGCCCATAACGGTTTGCCGTACCCGTTTCAGCCGGTTTCGAAGTTCCGCTTTTTGGTCAGTCAACGAGGCCATGTGAATCATGCATTAACCATAGAGGGACAGAGACAATAAAAGTTAAAAATGAATGGTACTTACTTAAGCTTGTGAATTATAAATACCCTCTTTTCGTCGTCTCCGCGAAAGCGGAGATCCAGTGGATAAAGTACATTTTGTTTAACTGGGTTCCCGCCTTCGCGGGAACGACGGGCTAAGTAAGTGCCATTCAAGTTAAAAATAACTAATGGAAATCACGGTGACTTGCTCCCGGGTCGGAGTGCGATTATAGATGTGGATATCCATTATACTGAAACCCGGTCGCTTGCGGCCGGGTTGCTCATAACATTATAATGTATCAGATAGTGCTTGAAATAACAAATAGATATATTAAATATATAATGTAAATAATCATAAAGAATCTCTGCCTGCTGCAGCCAGAATAACATACTGCAAGTTTGTCCCGCCTTTCACTATCCCTTTCCTCAATGGCTGTTGCAGAGTTGCCGGTGTGAGGTTATCGGATGGTTTCGATGACGGGCCATGCAGTGCAGCAGGTTTTCGTCCTTCCTTTTTGTGGTATATAACGTACAATATCGACCTTTTTTTGTGGCGGATTGTGTGTTCCCATACGATTCAGCCATACTTAACTGAGGTGAACTAGTCAGATGGTAACAATCCGCTTGGCACGTGCCGGCACCAAGAAACGGCCTTTTTATCACATTGTGGTAACCGATTCCCGTAACCGGCGTGATGGACGCTACATGGAGCGTGTTGGTTTCTTTAATCCCGTTGCCCTTGGCCAGGAAGTGGAGTTGAAGATTGATCACCAGCGGGTTGACTACTGGTTGTCGCAAGGGGCCAAGACCTCTGCTCGTGTAGCCAGTCTTATCAAGCAGGATACCCCGGAACAGTCAGCAGCCTGAGCTGCCCTGGGGAGTTCCCCACACCTTTGTGGGGAGAGAACCTTCAACTGCAGTCATTAGTATTGTGTCGACCGAGACTAAGGACCGCCGCCACGTCATCCTGGGCCGGATCAATGGACTCTCCGGTGTGCGCGGCAGAGTGAAGGTATTCTCCTATACCAGACCACGGGAACAGATTTTTTCCTATAATCCCTGGTTGATAAAGTTTGATTCAGGCTGGGTTGAACGCAATGTCCAGGCAGGCGCGTCACGTGGAAGAGGTCTTTCTGTCTTGATTGAAGGAATTCATGACAGAGAGGAGGCGGGGGCGTTAATTGGGAGTGACATTGCAGTCTACAGGAAGCAGTTGGCGCCATTGCCTGACGGGGAATTTTATTGGTGCGATCTGATTCGCTTGCAAGTGTTTGATCAGAAGGGCGATCTCCTGGGGAAGATCGTGGCAATACAGGAGACGGGCGCCAATGATGTATTGGTTGTGCAGGGTAAGCAGCGGCTGTTTATTCCTCTATTGATCGGCAGCGTGATCAAAGAGGTCGATCTGGATAAGGGACGGGTCCAGTTGGATTGGGATCCCGGGTTCAACTAAATGTTGCGTATCGCCATTGTGTCCCTGTTTCCACGGATGTTTGATGCCGTAACGGCCTATGGCGTGACCGGACGGGCAGTGGACAGGGGCTTGTTGGAACTCTGCATCTTCAACCCCAGGGATTACACCAACGATGCTCACAGGAGCGTGGATGACCGGCCATACGGTGGTGGCCCCGGCATGGTCATGAGGTTCGGGCCACTGTGTGACGCAATCCGTGCCGCGCGTGAGCAACTGCAGAGTGCGAAAGTTATCTATTTATCGCCACAGGGACGCAGGCTCACGCAGCGGGATATCATGGCGCTGACCGGCGGCAAAGAAATAATCCTGCTCGCCGGCCGCTACGAAGGGATTGATGAACGTCTTATCACCACTGAGGTGACTGAAGAATGGTCCATCGGCGATTATGTCCTCAGTGGCGGCGAACTTCCGGCGATGGTGGTTATCGATGCCATGACCCGGCTCCTCCCGGGGGTACTGGGAGATGATGAGTCCGCCAGGCAGGATTCTTTTTTTAACGGCTTGTTGGACCATCCGCATTATACGCGTCCGGAGCAGGTTGATGAGATGCAGGTGCCGGCAGTATTGTTAAGTGGCGATCACGCGGCGATCCAACGCTGGCGGTTAAAACAGGGTCTTGGCCGGACCTGGCAAAGGCGCCCCGATCTGCTGGAGGCAATGGAACTCGATGAGGAACAGAAGTCATTGCTGGAGGAATTTATCCGGGAACAGGCGCAGCAGACCAGGAAGCACTGATTTGTGCGAAGGTTCCACTGAATCATGAATGTCAACTACTGGAGTCAGGATAATGACAAACATCATTGAGCAACTTGAGGCGGAGCAGATGACCCGTGAGATACCGGATTTCAGCAGCGGCGACACGGTCGTGGTTCAGGTCCGGGTGAAGGAGGGTCAGCGCGAGCGTACCCAGGCCTTCGAGGGTGTGGTTATCGCCAGGAAGAACCGGGGTCTCAACTCCTCCTTCACCGTGCGCAAAATCTCCTATGGGGAGGGGGTTGAGCGTGTATTCCAGACCTACAGTCCCGCCATTGCAAGCATCACCCTGAAACGCCGTGGAGATGTCCGACAGGCGAAACTCTATTACATGCGTGCCAGACGCGGCAAGGCAGCGAGGATAAAAGAGAAGATTAAAAAATCATCCGCCTCCTGAGTAAATTGCCGCACACTGCGGTATCGGCGCCTGAATGAACAGTATCCCCGTAGCGCACTTTTAGCGTATGATTTATGCACTAATCGTGTATCAATCGAATGCCTGGTCAATATCATCATCGTTATGATGTTGTGTACCGTTCACCCTTAGCCTGCCTGGGTCTGAAGATGGATGGCGCCTGTCTCACTGCACTGGATTGGTTGCCTGCTTCCAGTACAGAATTGCCTGCCCAATCCGGCCCGGCCCAAAGTGTTTGCGAGACACTGGATGCCTATTTTGAATCTGCTACAGCCGTGCAGGACCATGACTGCCTGTTTTCCCTTCGTGGCACTGAATTCCAGCGGCGAGTCTGGCAGGCACTGCAGCGCATCCCTGTTGGTCTGGTGATGACCTATGGTGAACTTGCCCGGAAATTGAACACCGGCAGCCGCGCCGTCGGACAGGCGTGCCGCAGCAATCCCGTAGCGGTCCTGATCCCTTGCCACCGGGTTATTGCGGCGAATGGGTTAGGGGGCTATATGGGGGACAAACGGCAACTGCGGATAAAACAGTGGTTGCTAACGCATGAAGGAGTGGAGTGGCAGACGAAAACGAGACATTAGATCCGGCACAGGCCATTATCGATGATTTTCTGGATACGCTGTGGATGGAGCGTGGTCTTAGCGAGAATACCCTGAAGGCTTACCGCAGTGATCAGTATGCATTTGCTGAATGGCTAATGCACAGGAACCGGCAACTTCTCCAGACCCAATCCGCAGATCTGCTCGCCTATCTGGCTCAGCAGGGAATGAATTCAGCCAGGACCTCCGCAAGGCGTCTATCCAGTTTGCGCAGGCTATTCCAGTATCTACTCAGGGAGGGACGTATACATCATGACCCTACGGTTAATATTGAATCGCCCCGGTTAGGCCGGCCGCTACCCAAGTCTCTGACTGAATCCGAAGTGGAACAACTGCTGCAGGCGCCGGATGTTGAAACGGATAGGGGCCTGCGTGACCGGGCCATGTTGGAAGTCCTGTATGCTACAGGTCTGCGCGTATCCGAACTGGTTGGTTTGCGCCTGGAGCATATTAATTTACGCCAGGGGGTAGTCAGGGTTACAGGCAAAGGTAACAAGGAGCGTCTGGTGCCACTAGGTGAAGAAGCCATTGACTGGTTGCAGCGATATCTGCATGAAGCCCGCGGCTCATTCTTTAAAGGCTTGCCGGATGCCAGCCTGTTTCCATCGATACGGGGCAAGTGCATGACGCGCCAGACCTTCTGGTATGCCATCAAACGTTATGCCCTGAAGGCAGGTATCCGGAAACCGTTATCGCCGCATGTGTTGCGCCACGCCTTTGCCACCCATCTGCTCAATCATGGGGCCGATCTCAGGGTGGTGCAGATGCTGTTGGGGCATAGCGATATTTCAACTACTCAAATCTATACCCATGTCGCCCGCGAACGCCTGAAGGCCTTGCATGCGGCACACCATCCCAGGGCCTGAGAAAGTGGAAAGTGGAAAGTGAAAAGTGGAAAGTGGAAAGTGGAAAGTGGAAAGTGGAAAGAAAAAGAAGTGTGGTGTTAATAGATTTTCTTTCTACTTTTCATTCTCGGCGTTCTCCTGGGACACAACTGCATAAATTTCTTCCAGGGTGGTTAACCCTTCCGCGATTTTATAGGCGCCACTGATCGTTAGAGGACGCATCCCCTGTTTGGCTGCCATGTCATAGTATTTTCCAACGTCCGATGTGGTATTAATCAGCTCGCGGACCGCCGCATCCACCGTCAGGGCTTCATAGATGCCAATGCGCCCCAGGTAGCCTGTATGCCGGCATTCATCGCATCCAACAGGGGCGTAGGCGGATTTTGGAAGACGCGCCTTGGCCGGGGCCAGCAGCTTGTCCCACGCCTTACGATCAATTTCCGTCGCCTGTTTACAATGTGGACATAAGGTGCGAATCAGGCGTTGTGCCAGGATGCCGAGTAACGTCGCACCAATCAAGTAGGGTTGCGCACCGATATCCAGCAGCCGGGTTATGGTGGAGGGGGCGTCATTGGTGTGCAGGCTGGAGAGTACAAGATGGCCGGTAAGCGCCGCCTGGATCGCGACGTCGGCCGTTTCCCTGTCCCGGATCTCGCCCACCATGATGACATCCGGGTCTTGTCTGAGCAAGGTCCTGACCCCCGTGGCAAAGTCCAGGCCGATGTTGGGTTGTACCTGCATCTGGTTGAATTGCGGTTCCACCAACTCAATGGGGTCTTCCACCGTACAGATGTTAAGTTCCGGCCTGGCGATCTGTTTCAATCCGGAATAGAGCGTAGTGGTTTTTCCGGAACCCGTCGGGCCGGTCACCAGAATAATGCCGTGGGGATTCGCGATCATCTCCTGCCAGCAAGACTGTTCATATCTGGTGAAGCCCAATTCGGGGAAACTCTTCATGAGCATTTCCGGATCGAATATCCGTAATACCAGCTTTTCACCAAATGTGGTGGGCATGGTCGACAGCCGCATCTCTACTTCATTGCCTGCGGGTGTCTTGGTCTTTACCCTGCCGTCCTGGGGGCGGCGCCTGTCGGTGACGTCCATGCGGGCCAGGGATTTGAGGCGGCTGGTAATGGCGCCCATCAGTATGATCGGAAATTCATGCACGAAGTGCAGGACGCCGTCTATACGAAAACGGACGTTGCCCTTTTCCCGGCGGGGTTCCAGGTGGATATCGCTGGCCCTTTGCTCAAAGGCAAATTGCAACAACCAGTCAACCAGACTGACGACGTGGCGGTCATTGGCATCCGGTTCGCCGACCTTACCTACTTCTATGAGTTGTTCGAAATTCTGGAGATTGCTGAGGGCGTGGGTGGAACTGTCCGAGGCAGCGCCGAGCATGGATCGGCTGATACCGTAAAATTCAATCAGATAACGGTCGATGTCCCTGGGGTTGACGATGACCCGCCTGATTTTTAATTTGGTAATACGGGACAGGTCATTTTCCCAGTGGCTGATAAAGGGTTCGCAGGTGGCCACAGTCAACTCCTTATCGGTCACGCCAACCGGCAGGATCTTGATGTTGGTTGCATAGGCTTGCGAGACGATATTGGTGATTTTATTGACGTCAATCTTGAGCGGGTCGATGCGTAAATACTCCTGCCCGCATTTACCGGCGAGCCATCGGGTCAACTGTTCCAATGTCAGCGGATAGGCGGGTTCTGTAATAGTTTGCCAGCCCTGATCGGCGATCATCACCAATGGGTGGTTGCCGGACCTGGCCTCTTCGGTCAGACGAGAGGTGAGTTGCATGATCTGCCCGGTGCTGATGATGCCGTCCAGCTGTAACTGTCCGAGCAGGAAATCGAGTGTCAGTTTTTCCCCCTCGGGCCTGTTGACTGCCGTGTTCACGCCGGCGTCAGCCCGGACCTGCTTGGAAGATAACTCCTCATAGCCGGGGAATATACCATAATTAACCCCGTCATTGAGACGGGACGCCCTGTAAGCATGATTTTTTGATTCAGGGTTTATGCATGCATGAGGGAACAGACAACAACACTGCAAGTCTGATATGATAGTTCAGCGGATGGTAGCGGATTATCCGTCTACCTGGTTTACAACTCTTGCCTTGTGGTGATAGATGATGAGATGGATACTGTTTTTGTTATTTTCATCGGTGCTGGTTCCCCTGTATGCGGAATCGACGGCGCCTGAGCAGCCGGTTACAGAAACTATCACCACTGCATTGAAGGGGGTATTTCCCGATCTGGAGGTTACCCGAATCAGGAAATCCCGGATAGATGGCCTGTATGAAGTCATGCTTGGACCGGAAGTGATCTATGTTTCGGGCGATGGCCGCTTTCTCTTCCAGGGGAATCTGCTGGACCTGCAGCAACACCGTAACCTGAGCGAAGAACAACGCAAGAATGCCCGCGTGGATCTGTTACGGAATATCCCGAAGAATGAGTTCATTGAATTTGCCCCGGAACACGTCAAACATACGATTTATGTCTTTACGGACATAACGTGTCCTTACTGCCAACGACTGCACAAGGACATGCCAACATTGAATAAACTTGGCATCGCCGTGCGTTATCTGGCCTTTCCCAGGGCCGGTGTACCCTCAAGGACCTACGAAGATATGGAGTCGGTCTGGTGCGCTGCGGATCGGAACAAGGCGTTAACCGATGCCAAGCTGGGGAAAAAAGTAAAATCCAAACAGTGCAATAACCCGGTCGCCCATCAATTTGCCCTCGGTCAGGCCATGGGGGTGCGCGGTACGCCGGCAATCTACCTGGAGAACGGTCGGGAATTACCGGGATATATGCCGCCCAAAGCGATAGCACAGGCGATTCAACAGGAGTGACCGGGAGGATTCGGGATAATCGTGGCGCAGAAAATCTGCATGTGTGTACAGGATTTAGCGATGAATACCTGAAAAGGATTCGAGGATTGCAACGGTTTTTCTTCCGTCCTTGCTGATATTTTCCACTCTGACCGGTAAATAACCCAGTTCACGGGCGCACCAGAAGGTCGTTTTGTGCTTGCTGTTTTTCCTGATGCGTTTCAGTTTCACCGTAGCGAATTCGCCCAGTGGCGTCTTGACAGGCTCTTCACCCAGGATGTCGAAATTGTAAATCTTGATTTTTCCTCCATCTGCAATCGTGTAACTGAACTGCTCTTTACCGCTATCCAGATCGTGCATGATGGCAAGTTGATAGAGTAGCTTATCCATCACGGCAGGCTGTATGGGCATTCGCCATGCAGCGCCGTTCACGGAATTCGTGATTTGCCCGCTTGCCCAGTCGAATTGTACAGTGACGTCGCGATCCTTTTTACCGCCGCTGCGCAGGTAGCTGTAACGCAGAGGTTTTAATTGATCTTCATCCATAAACCAGGTGCTTTGCTCCTCGATATGGTCATTTCGCAAAAGCGATACCAGACCTGTTGTATTCGTTTCGGAATGGTAAAGATAGGTTCCATCCTGTAGCCGGGAAACGCTGCGTTTCATTTTAGCGAATGTGTAGCCCCTGCTATGCAGTGAATAACTGGCTTCAAATGGATCAGGAAAACTATCTGCCGCGGCAACCAGGCCGGAAAGGAACAGGCAGCTAGCCAGGATAATCGGTTTAATATAGAAGGACATAATACATTCTATGTGGTAACTGTATGTTAACATTCAGGATCTGATCGTTAATGCTCGAATATTTTCCGGAAACAAGCAAACGGCAATGTATAAATATTTTCAGCCATCGGCAACTGCGCGCATTTTAGTCGTTGGCGATGTGATACTGGATCGTTATGTGTATGGAGATACGACCCGCATTTCACCGGAAGCGCCGGTGCCGGTGGTAAAAGTCCGTTCTACCCGGGACCGGCCCGGCGGTGCAGCCAATGTCGCACTGAATATTGGAGCCCTGGGCGTGACAGTGCAATTGATAGGTATTACCGGTGAAGATGAGAATGCCGAGGTGCTGTCTGGCCAACTTAACGATGCGGGTGTCCAGAGCCGGTTCGTGCGCCAGCCGGGTTTTCCCACCATCACAAAATTACGGGTCTTGAGCCGGCACCAGCAACTGCTGCGTCTGGATTATGAGGCGGATTCTGTCAGTGCCGATTCGAATGCACTGCAACAACTCTACATTGACGAACTGGAGCAGGCCGATGCCGTGATCCTGTCCGATTATGCAAAGGGCAGCCTGCACGCCACCAATGCATTGATAGACCTTGCAAGGAACAGCGATATCCGGGTGCTGGTTGACCCCAAGGGCGATGACTTCAGCCGTTACCGTCATGCCAGCCTGTTGACGCCGAATCTCACGGAGTTCGAGACCATTGTCGGCGCCTGCCGTAACCAGGACGACCTGGTGGAGAAAGGGAGATCGCTCTGCCAGGAACTCGCCCTGGAGGCGCTGTGTATTACCCGTGGTGAACAGGGCATGACCCTGATCGACAGGCAACAGGACAATGTCGTCCATCTCCCGGCGCAGGCCCGGGAAGTGTTCGATGTGACCGGTGCCGGCGATACCGTTATTGCCACCCTGGCCGCGGCAATGGTATCGGGATATGGCCTGGAAGAGGCACTGCTGTTTGCCAATCGGGCGGCGGGCCTGGTTGTCGAAAAACTGGGGGCTGCGCCCGTCAGCGTCCGGGAACTGAATACCTCTCCTGAAAATCCGCTGACGGCAACTTCCGCTGTTGTCGGGCGGGAGGAGTTGATCAGGGCCGTGGCGGCAGCCAGGGACAGGGGCGAGACCATTGCCATGACCAATGGCTGTTTTGATCTGCTGCATGCCGGGCATGTGCATTATCTGACTGAGGCGGGGTGTTGTGCTGATCGTCTGATCGTTGCGGTGAATGATGATGCCTGCGTCAAACGTCTAAAAGGCAGGGGGCGGCCGATCAATCCACTGCCGCAGCGTATGGCGGTATTGGCCGGTCTGGCCGCCGTGGACTGGGTAACGGCCTTCAGTGAGGATACGCCCGAGGCACTGGTTAAACTGGTAAAACCGGATGTCCTGGTAAAGGGGGGGGACTATCGGCCGGAACAGATCGCCGGTGCGGAATACGTCAGGCAAAACGGCGGGAAAGTCGAGGTGATCCCTTTTAAAGATGATAGTTCCACCAGCAGCATTATCCGGACTATCCGTAACAGTGAATAGATAAGGGATTTAAATGATTGTTGTGACTGGCGGCGCAGGGTTTATTGGCAGTAATCTGCTCAGCGGCCTCAATGCCCGTGGACGTGATGACATCATGCTTGTGGATGATTTGAGTGATGACAGGAAATTCAAAAACATCGTTGATGGCACTATTCAGGATTATGTTGACAAGGATGAATTCAGGGAAATGATAGAGGCCGACGCGAAGAATCTACCCGATATCGATATTGTTTTTCATCAGGGCGCCTGTTCGGATACCACTCTCCGCGACGGCTGTTTTATGATGGAAAATAATTACCATTATTCAAAGATACTGTTTGAATTTTGCCTGCGAAAACAGATTCCCTTTATATACGCGTCGAGTGCCGCCGTCTACGGGACCGGCAACACGTTTATTGAAAAACGGGAATCAGAAGCGCCGCTTAATATCTATGGGTATTCCAAATTTCTGTTTGATGAATATGTCCGGCGCAAGCGGGACCCGGCTCGATCCCAGATCGCCGGACTTCGTTATTTCAACGTTTATGGACCCCGCGAACAACATAAGGGAACCATGGCCAGTATGATCTTTCAGATAAACAGGCAGTTATTGCAGGGTGACAAGGTGTCCCTGTTTGAAGGTAGTGGTGGTTATGAGGCAGGAGAGCAACGGCGGGATTTCATCCATGTTGATGATGTCGTGGCGGTGAATCTCTGGTTTATGCAGCACCCGCATGTTTCCGGGATTTTTAATGTGGGAACAGGACGCGCACGCTCATTTAATGAGGTGGCGGGGAGCGTGATCGCCAGACACGGTCATGGCGCCATTGACTATATCCCTTTCCCCGGTTCCCTGAAGGGGCGTTATCAACATTTTACCGAGGCGGATCTATCGGCACTGCGCCGTACCGGATGTGAAATCGAATTCATGCCGCTTGAACAGGGCGTGAACCGTTACCTGGACTGGCTGAATAACAGGGATTGATATCCGTTATTAGTACAACCAGGGAAAATCTTGAGACTCCTTTATTCCATCGTCCTCTACCTGCTTACCCCTTTTGTTGTGGCGCGTCTGTTATGGCTCGGTTTCAGGGATCATGAATACTGGAAGGGGTGGCCGCAACGGTTCGGATTTATCACTGTTCCGGTAAGCGTCCGCCCATTGCTCTGGATCCACGCCGTTTCAGTGGGCGAGGTCCAGGCGGCCGTACCCCTGGTCCAGCGCCTCCTTGCCGGGTATTCTCACTATCAGATCCTGTTGACGACGGTCACACCGACAGGCGCCGCCATGGTCAGGCAGCGATTTGCCGGCAGGGTGCCCCACTGTTATTTGCCCTATGATCTGCCCGGCGCCGTCAACCGTTTTCTCCGGTCGGTTTGTCCGGAAACCGTGTTCATTATGGAAACGGAGTTATGGCCGAACCTGTTTCACCAGTGTCATAAGCATGGCATACGAATATTTCTGATAAATGCCCGTATGTCGCCGCGCTCTTTCGCCGGCTATAAAAGAGCCGGTCTGCTCACCCGGCAGTTATTATCCAGGATTGACGGGATCGCGGCACAAACCGGAGAAGACAGCCAGAGGTTTATCTCTCTGGGCGCAGAGGCAAGCCGGGTGCATGTCACCGGCAACCTGAAGTGTGACGTGAATGTGCCACCGGGTATTGTGGAGCAAGCCCGGTCACTGAGACGATTCTTTTCGGTTGCACGGCCAGTCTGGATCGCCGCCAGCACTCATGAAGGCGAAGAGGCGCTGATTCTGGATGCGCATTGCACTATCCTGGAGAAGCGCCAATCATGTTTACTGATTATGGCGCCACGTCATCCGGAGCGGTTTGGCAGGGTTGCCGGACTCTCGGTGGGAAAAGGGTTCAGGACGGTATGCAAGAGTCAGGTCAGTGAGTGCGCCGCTGATGTGCAGGTTTATATTCTGGATACCCTGGGTGAATTGCCGGTCTATTATGCAGCATCCGATGTGGCCTTCGTTGGCGGCAGCCTGGCGCCGGCATGCGGCGGTCATAATGTGCTGGAACCGGCCAGTCTCGGTATCCCTGTCATCAGCGGCGGATATACGCAAAACTTTACTGAAATAAATCGATTGTTAATGGAGCAGGGCGCTGAGTGGCAGGTGTCGGACAGCAGGGAGTTGGCAGAAAAGGTTGAACTGTTGTTGGCGGATGGGAACTTACGTCATCGAATGGGCAAGCTGGGCAAGGAGATGGTGGAGCAGAACCGGGGCAGCACGGACCTTGTTATGAAACTTATTGGGGGAAATCTGTCCGTGCACACATCGGACGGAAATTCCCCCGGTTAAATGTTAAAATATCGCCATGCCGTATCATCCGGTTGCAGGGTGGTGCTTGATTGCAACTCCCGCTGCGATGCAGTTGTCCTGACGTCCACAGCGGGTTTAATATAACAGGCAAAATTTACTGGCTGAAATGCCGGATAATGGAGACGATGTATGATGAAGAGATTACGCCTTACCTTTGCACTGCTCAGTGTTGTGCCGGTTTTTTGCATGGCCAATGATTTTCCAACCTATGATCGCGTTAATTATGTTTTATTTTGCATGGATAAGCTTGGCGGGCCGAGTTTTGAAAATCTGCATACCTGCTCATGCCGGATCGATGCCATAGCAGACAGGATGCCCTTCGCCGAGTATGATGAGGCAACGATATTCGAACGGGCCCTGCGTATGGGTGGTGAAAAGGGCGGGGTGGTGCGGGACAATAAGCGTGCGAAATCGCTGGATAACAAGCTCGCGCAGATCAGTCAACAGGCAGACAGGCAGTGTAAGTTGATTCCGCATATAGAACACCCGCCCCTGAAAAAAATCGCAAAGTAGAGAACGGCACACCCTTAAAAAGCAGCGGTGATATTAAACGGGATAATAACGATCTTGCCGGCATGTTAGTCATCTCCTCTCTGTATTTAATGTGCTCCGTATCATTGCACGTTGTCTCGCCGGGTCCGGGCGGCACGCCATTATCCGCCGCTTATTCCTGCAATGACGGGCCATATGTTTTTTGTGCTCGTTGATGGCCTCTCCGGTTCCAGGGCCATTTTACAGTCATTTCTTCGGTAGTTTGTGTAACTATATGTTAATTAAAGGTTATGTTAAATATATTAAATTCAAACCGGGAAAATTTGCCGGCGGGGATGAGGTAGGGATGAATTTCACTTGCGCCGGTAACTGAAATTTCCTAGAATCCAGTTACTTAGATAGCTGTTTTTTGAAAAATAATTAAAGAAATTCAATAAACATTAAACTACAATCAGAAGATGGACTTTAAAGATTTTTGAGAGGCGGGAATGATTGATAGAGGCTCGGCGATAAAAAAACAACAATCCTCTATGATTGCTTATCTTTGCTGTTTTCCTTTCGCTACTTCTTTGGCAGGCGACGATGTGCGCCCTGCGGCTGCAACCTTAATAGATAGTTGATAGATAATTGCTTCAGTGAATAAGCGTGTGCAATAATGACAGGCATTCATAAATCAATCGGGATTTGTCGGGTATGGTTTTTTACTGGCAGCGTTACGACTCACAACAGGCTTTCAACTCCCTGGTATCTTTTGATCTCTAGGTATCCGGGGGTTTTTTTATTTAACGTAGAGATCAATCACATGATCAACTAATAATAGAGGAGGAGGTCATGAGTAAATTGTCCTTGAGTAAATGGGTACTTATTGCTCTGGCCCTGGCTGTTCCTGCGTTAGCCTCCGCGAATGACGAAGTCGCGAGGCTGACGCAGAATCCGAACTACTGGGCCTACCCGGGTGGTGATTACAACAACTGGCGGTATTCAAAGCTTAACCAGATCAACAACAGGAATGCTGGCAAGCTGGTGGCCGCCTGGACGTTCTCGACCGGCAGACTGCAGGGCCATGAAGGTGGTCCCCTGGTTTTACCGCCGAGTGCCACGGGACTGAGTACGGACACACTGTTCATCCATACGTCTTTTCCGAACGATGTGTTCGCCATCAACCTCGATACCCTGGCGCTGGAATGGGTGTATGAGCCGCAGCAGGACGCCAGCGTTCCCAGCGTCATGTGTTGCGATATCGTCAATCGTGGTCTCAGTTATGCCGATGGCAAGATCTTCCTGCAGCAGGCCGATACCGTCCTGGTAGCGATTAACGCCAAGACCGGTAAGGCCGTCTGGAAGACCAAGAACGGGGATCCCACGAAGGGCCAGACCAACACCAATGCACCACATCCGATCAAAGACTATGTCTTTACCGGTATCTCCGGTGCGGAGTTTGGCGTGCGTTGCTGGATGGCCGCCTATCGCATCAAAGATGGCAGCCTGGCCTGGAAGGCCTACAGCATGGGTCCGGATTCCGACATCCTGTTCGACCGGCATACCACAACCATGGGTAAGAGAGTCGGCAAGAACTCCAGCTTGAAGACCTGGAAAGGCGATCAATGGAAACTGGGCGGCGGTTCCGTCTGGGGCTGGTGGCCGTGGAACAAGAAAGAGAACCTGATGTACTACGGTTCCGGTAACCCCGGCACCTGGAACCCGGTGGTCCGTCCCGGTGACAACAGATGGTCCATGACCATGTTCGCCCGTGATGTGGATACCGGTATCGCCCGCTGGGTCTACCAGATGACGCCTCACGACGAGTGGGACTATGATGGTGTCAACGAGATGATCCTGGCTGATCTCACTGTCAAGGGTAAGAAGCAGAACGTGGTGGTCCATTTTGACCGTAACGGTTTTGGCTACACCGTGAACAGTGCGACGGGTAAACTGCTGGTTGCTGAGAAGTTCGATCCGGCGGTCAACTGGGCCACGGGCATCGACATGAAGACCGGTAAGCCAAAACGTGTGGCGAAATACAGCACCGATAGCAACGGTGAAGACGTCGTATCCAAGGATATTTGCCCGGCAGCGTTGGGTACCAAAGACGAGCAGCCGGCGTCCTACAGCCCGCGTACCGGCCTGTTCTACGTGCCGACTAACCATGTCTGCATGACCTACGAGCCGGTCAGCTATGCGGCGGGTGGTAGCCACTATACGGCGGGTCAATGGTTTGTGAATGCCAACCTGACCATGTATCCGGCCGGTAATGTCCTGAAAGACGGCACCACCAACATGGGTAACATGATTGCCTGGGATGCCTCCAAGGGTAAGATCGTCTGGTCTATCCCCGAGCAGTGGTCCGTCTGGAGTGGCGTGCTGTCGACCGCTGGTGACGTGGTCTTCTACGGTACACTCGACAGCTATGCCAAGGCCATCGACGCCAAGACCGGCAAGGCGCTCTGGAAGTTCAAGGTGCCTTCCGGCATTATCGGTAACTTCAACACCTGGAGCCATAAAGGCAAACAGTATGTTGGCGTGCTCTCCGGTATTGGTGGTTGGGCCGGCGCCGTGGTGGCTATCCGCGCCCTGGCGACCGCCCCCGGTGAAGCTGCGCTGGGTGCCGTCGGTGGTTACCGCGCCCTGAATAACACAGGTCGTCCGGGTGGCGTGCTGATGGTATTCAGCTTGCCGTAAGACAGTACAGACACAATAAAAGCGATTTGTAGTCATTACTTCGTCCCCGGCATCTCATCGGATGCCGGGGATTTTTATTGATAACTACAAGAACTAAAAAATCCTAAATCAGTCTCAACTTGTCAGATTCCAGTGATTGACGTAATCTCGGCAGGTACTGCGGCGGAAGCAGTGGGTGATAAACACTACAGCACAGCCTGGTGTGGATAACCGCTTCAGGTCATGATTCAGATACAGTGTGGGTTAGATATATTTACCTGGGAAAAGCTGCAACAAGCAGGCATTAATTATTTATACGGGAGAATAGACCGATGATATTCAAGAGTTGTAAATCAATTTTAATTACCATTTTGCTTCTGTTTTCAACAGCTGTTTTGGCTGAAGACCATATCATTGCCGCGCAGGCTACCAGCTTCGCTCCGAAGATCCTGTTCATCCAGCCGGGTGATACCGTTCAATGGACGCGTATGTCGCCGATCCATGATGCGCAATCGATGGAAGGCCTGATACCTGAAGGCGCCAAGGGCTGGAAGTTTGCCGTCGGCGAAAACGGCAAAGTGACCCTGGATAAAGAAGGGGTTTATGTCTATAAATGTAATCCCCACTATGCCGTGGGTATGGCCGGAGCGATCATTGTTGGCAAGGCAACAAACCTGGAGCAGGTCAAGGCGAACGCCACGGGCAGAGCGAAAGGCGTGGTGATCAAGGTTGACCGGGCCCTGGCAGCCCTGGCCAATAAATAGAAAAACTCATAATAGTGCCTTCAGAATTTATGTTGTTTTCTGGCCCCGTCTCGAAAATAATGGCAATCGGCAGGATCTGCCGGTTACAGGCGGTGGGGCATGAAAATCTGATGTTACTACCCGGTTTGCCGGCACTTCTCTTTTTGATACTTGCACCGGTTATGGCTCAGGCGCAGCCCCCCTCCGATAACCCTATCGCCGTGTTAAAGGTGTGTGCAGATCCCTATCTGCTTCCATTTTCCAACAGGAAAAAACTGGGTTATGAGAACAGGATAGCGGAATTATTTGCCGCCGAGT
The DNA here is from genome assembly GCA_046757565.1 of Gammaproteobacteria bacterium. Taxonomy (GTDB): domain Bacteria; phylum Pseudomonadota; class Gammaproteobacteria; order Eutrophobiales; family Eutrophobiaceae; genus JBHHYN01. The sequence continues at coordinate 31,226 of JBHHYN010000003.1, forward strand.
TGGGCGCAAAGTTGCAATATACCTTTTTCCCGCAACGTATGGGTTTTATCCGCAATACCTTGCGGGCGGAAGTGAGTAATGGATCCTATAAATGTGATCTGGTGATCAGTGCCCCCGCCTATTTTGAACTTGCCGCCACCACACAGGCCTATTACAAGTCCATGTATATGATGGTTTATGTCAAAGGCAGGGGGCTTGATGAGGTGACCCGGCCGGAACTGCTTCCGGAAGTGGTGCAACGGGGGAAAAGCATCAGGTTCGGTCTTTTTGACCGCGGTCCTGAACAGCTCTGGGTCTTTAAAAATAACTTAATGGAATATATGGTGCCTTATGTCTCTCAACCGGGCGCCCTGGATGCCAATCCCGGGATGGATATTTTACAGGATTTGGTTGACGGTAAAATCGATGTAACCATCGTATGGGGACCGGTTGCCGGGTATTTTGCCAGGCAACATAGGGGTAAGGTCGAACTGGTCATGCTGCCCTTGCAAAACGATCCGGATGACCCCCAGATGCGATTCGAGTACAAGGTTGCCATGGCGGTCCGTTACGGTGAACCTGCCTGGAAGGAACGGGTCAGCCGGTTGATTACTGACAACCAGGGAAAGATCGACACCATCCTTAAGGATTATGGTATCCCGCTGTTGCCGCTTGATACAACCAGCCCGCCTGTTCAAGATAAGGATTGATACATTAATTGAAATAGCGTTATGCAGATAAGATATCTATTTTTAACCTTAATGCTTGCCATCGGTCCCTCCCCGGTATTGGCGGATAACAATGCCGGACCTGATAAGGAGGTTATGACGGAACATATGCCGAATGTCGGCAGATATGGCGAATCCGCTGCGGTAGACCCGGCCAAGTTCAAGTTTTCCACGGCTGAGGTGGAACTCTGGATGGAGGACCATCTTCATAATATCGACAAGCCTGCCAGGCTCTATTATGCGTTTAACAAGAGCGGCAGTTTCGAGGAGGGATTTTCGGACTCGGTCTATCTGGATATCCTGGATATAAACAAGGACGGTACAAAAAATGCCAGTCTGAAATTTATGAGTGGCGCGCGTGAACAGCACTTTGCCCATGCCGGGAACCTGACACATATAACAGGCAATCCGGTGCTGGGTGTCTACCTGCAAGGTGATGTCAATGAAATGAACCGCCTGACAGAGGGTAGCTGGCGTTATTTTCAAAAAAGGATTAAATTGGCGCTCGCGAAAACGGCTAAGGTGGATCCGACACGCTTTGAATTCGAAGGGAAAAAGATTGAGGGGGAAGTCATCACTCTGATTCCCTATGCCAAGGACCCGAGAAGAAGGCGTTTTGAGAAATTTGCCGACAAGCGATACGAAATTACGCTTTCAGATAGCGTGCCGGGCACCTTATACCAGATAAAAACCATAGTTCCGGATGGTAATGGCAAAGAACCACTGATTGAAGAGATCTTGACACTTCAGCATGTGGAGTTCCGGGATCGATAACGCTCCTTTTTTCCTCATCAGTCATTCGCTGTTCGTGCCAGCTTAACCGCACAATATTTAAATTCCGGTATCTTGCCAACGGGATCCAGCGCCTCATTGGTCAGTAAGTTCGCTGCCGCCTCGTTATAGCAAAAGGCCATGAATACCAGACCTTTTTGCATGCCTGGATCTTCCCTCGCAATCACGCTAATCGCGCCCCGTTTCGATTCAATCCATACCTGATCCCCGGGCCTGGCGGGGATGCCGGCAAGATCGGCAGGGTGGAGACTGGCGACGGGAAGCGGTTCGATGGCATCCAGTATATTGCTGCGGCGGGTCATGCTGCCGGTATGCCAGTGTTCCAGCTGCCTCCCGGTTGTAAAAACAAATGGATAGTCTTCATCCGGCAATTCATCTGCATGCTGATAGTCAGCCGGGATAAACAGGCCGCGCCGGGAATCAGTCGGAAATCCGTCCGTGAATAATACCGCCTGGCCCTCATCGCCCTCATGCATTAACGGCAGGGTGAGTGAACCCTGTTCCTGCAGGCGCTCCCACGTCATCCCTCCCATGCTGGGTGTAACCGAGCGCATTTCATCGAATACGTCCCGGACCTCGGGGTAATGCCAGTCAAGACCCAGGCGTTTGGCCATCTCCTGAATGATCCAGAGGTCCTGTCTGGCCTCCCCGGGCGGATCGATTGCCTGGCGTCCCAGTTGCACCCGGCGGTCGGTATTAGTGAACGTTCCGGTCTTCTCGGGAAAGGCCGAGGCAGGCAGAATGACGTCGGCGTAACCGGCCGTTTCCGTGAAGAAGATATCCTGAACGACGAGATGATCCAGTTTGGCGAGGGCCTGCCGGGAGTGGTTCAGGTTGGGATCCGACATGGCCGGATTTTCCCCCATGATATACATGCCTTGCATCGTGCCGTTGTGAATCGCATCCAGGATCTCGACCACCGTGAGACCGGGACGGGGATCCAGTGCCGGCGTGTTCCAGATTTTCTGAAACCTCACCCGTACCGCATCGTCGTCTACCGGCTGATAATCGGGATAGACCATGGGGATTAAACCGACGTCCGAGGCGCCCTGCACATTATTCTGGCCGCGAAGCGGATGCAGGCCGGTCCCGGGCCGTCCGATCTGGCCGGTCATCAAGGCCAGGGAGATCAGACAGCGCGCATTATCTGTGCCGTGTATGTGCTGGGAAATCCCCATCCCCCAGAAGATCATGGCGGCCCTGGATGTCGCATAAAGACGGGCTACCTTTCTTAACATTTCCGCGGGAATGCCGCAAATGGGAGCGACCTTCTCGGGGCTGTATTTCTCAACGATCTGTTTCAGCGCCTCAAAGCCGTCGGTGTGTTGCTGTATGTACTGATCGTTATGCAGTCCCTCCTCAATAATGGTATGCATCAGGCCGTTGAGCAGCGGTACGTCCGTATCCGGGTGGAATTGCAGGAAAAAATCCGCGTGACGGGCCAGATCGGAGCGGCAGGGATCCATGACGATCAAGGTCTTGCCTGCCTTTGCGGCGTTTTTCATGAATGTGGCGGCAACGGGATGGTTCACAGTGGGTTTTGATCCGATTACGATGATCACTTCCGTATCGGCAACGTCCGCCACAGGATTGGACACCGCCCCGGAGCCAATCGTCTCGAGTAGCGCGGCGACCGAGGAGGCGTGGCATAAACGGGTACAATGGTCGACATTATTCGTACCGAATCCCGTCCTCACCAGTTTCTGAAACAGATAGGCCTCTTCATTACTGCCCTTGGCCGATCCAAAACCTGCCAGTGCCTGGGGACCGGCCTGGGCACGGATCTCCTGTAAGCGTCCGGCTGCCAGATCCAGGGCCTCATCCCATGAGGCCTCGCGGAAGTAGTCTGGGATATCCCCTTTTGATAACAGTTGTGCCGTTTTCGCCATACCCTGTTTACGTATTAACGGCGTGGTCAACCGCTCCGGATGATGAACATAATCAAAACCAAAACGGCCCTTCACACATAACCTGCTGTGGTTGGAGGGGCCGTTCCGTCCATCGACGGAGAGGATCCTGTTCTCCTTGACCTTAAAGGTAACCAGGCAACCGACACCGCAGTAGGGGCAGACCGACTCCACTTCCCTGTCAGGGGCGGTGTTCATGTTGCTTTGGGCCGGCAGCAGGGCCCCGGTTGGACAGGCCTGCACACATTCTCCACAACTTACGCAGCTACTCAGCCCCATGGCATCATCGATATCGAACACTATCCTGGCATGCTTGCCCCGGAAGGCGTAACCGATGACATCATTGACCTGCTCCTCACGGCAGGCCCGGACACAGCGGGTACATTGAATACAGGCGTCCAGGTTGACGGCAATGGCCGGGTTACTCAGGTCGGGCCGGGGTTGTTCCCGGGGAGGGAAACGGGGTGCACCGATGTGAAGCTTTTCGCACCACTCATTCAACTCGGAATTCGGAGTATAGGGAGAGGATGACTGCGCCGGCATCTCTGATTTGAGCAGTTCCAGCACCATTTTTTGGGAATGTAGTGCCCGCTCGCTGTGGCTGTGGACCTGCATGCCGGTACTGGGCATGCGCGAGCAGGCCGGTGCGAGCGCACGCTCTCCCTCGATCTCAACCATGCACGCCCGGCAGTTTCCATCGGGGCGGTAGCCCTCCTGATAACAGAGGTAGGGGATTTCTATGCCGAGCCGCCTGGCGCAGTGTAACAGGGTCTCGCCCGGGAGGGCATTTATCTGCTGGTCGTTAAAACTGAAAGGGATGCTATCTTCATAAAGGCTATCAGGATTGGCCGCCACTCTGGAATTCCTCCGAAAAGTATTTTATGGCACAACGTAACGGATTAGGGGCCGATTGCCCCAAACCGCAGATGGAAGCATCACTCATTGCCATCGCCAACTCTTCGAGTAAGGATTGATCCCAAGTCTGTTGTTGCATCAAGTTTACTGCTTTTGTTGTCCCGACGCGACATGGCGTACACTGTCCGCAGGACTCATGTTCAAAAAAACGCATGCTGTTCAGGGCGGCGTCTTTCGCCCTGTCATGATCGGACAACACGATAATGGCGGCTGACCCGATAAAACAGCCATATTCGTTAAGTGTATCAAAATCCAACGGTATGTCTCCCATGGAGGCGGGTAATAGGCCACCTGAAGCGCCACCGGGGAAATAGCCATAAAATTCATGACCGGGTAACATACCGCCACAATATTCGTCGATCAATTCGCGTACGGTAATTCCCGCCGGGGCAAGATGGACCCCGGGGTTCTGAATGCGGCCGCTGACAGAAAATGAGCGAAGACCGTGTCTGCCATGCCGGCCATGGGAGGTAAACCAGCCTGCCCCTTTTTCAATCAGGTCGCGAATCCAATGCAGGGTTTCCATATTATGTTCCAGTGTCGGGCGGCCGAACAGTCCCACTTCCGCCACATAGGGGGGACGCAGGCGCGGCATCCCGCGTTTTCCCTCAATGGATTCGATCATGGCCGATTCTTCACCGCATATATAGGCGCCGGCGCCGCGGCGCAGATGGATGGGCGCCACGGCGCAGGGTGGATTGGCTTGCAGGGCAGCCAGTTCCTGCTGCAATATCCGGCGGCAGCCGGCATATTCATCGCGTAAATAGAGGTAGATCTCCTCCGCCTCGATGGCCCAGGCCGCGATCAACGCACCTTCCAGAAAGCGGTGAGGGTCCCGTTCCAGGTAATAGCGGTCCTTAAAGGTACCGGGTTCCCCCTCATCGATATTCACTGCAATCAACCTGGGTTTTTGCTGTTGGCGCAGGATCTCCCATTTTACCCCGGCGGGAAAACCGGCCCCCCCGAGACCACGTAGCCTGGAATCCTTCAGGACACCGATGATGGAATCGGCTGTATGGGTTCCTGCATGACACCCCTGCAATAATGTGTAGCCGCCTGTTGCGGTATATTGCTCATAGTTTATGTATTCACCGGGAGAGGCTTCAATCTCATTATTTTCAATAGCCTTACTAATGCTTTCCAAACTGGCGTCCTCGATGGGATGGGTGCCGACGACGGCCACCGGCGCGCTGTGACAGCGACCGACACAAGGTACAGTCTGAATACGGATATTGCCGTTCAGACCTGCTTTCAATGCCTTGATTAAGGATTGCGCCCCGAACATTTCGCAGCTGACGGAGTCGCACACCCGGACAGTTAATTCCGGAGCCGTGGTATTTTTTTCTTTCACTACGTCAAAGTGGTGGTAAAAGGTGGCGACTTCGTAGACCTCTGTGGTGGCCAGTTTCAATTCTTCCGAAAGCGCTGCGATATGCTCTGCGGATATCTGATGATATTTGTCCTGAATCCGATGCAGGAACTCAATTAACAGATCACGCCGTCTGGGCGCCTTACCCAGTAAATTGTTGACTTGCTGCAGCGCCATCGGATCGACCTGTCTGCCGCGTAACTGGTTGCGCTTTTTCTGTCCGATTGCTGTTTTTTGTGTGCTTATGTCCACGATTGTTATACACCACTTATCATGATTAAAATTTCCCCCTTGCCATCCACTGAAATGTCCCCGGCATAGCGCTGTACCTCGGGCCCAAATTCCCTGAAAAATCTGAAGCGCCTGCCCATGCCGGCGATCTGCTTGTAGAAGAGCCTCAGGAACTCCATCTTGAGCTTCCCGCAACTGCTGAATGCCGGGGACAGTTTCAATGGTCTTTTCCCGAGAACAATCGTCCCGCGCTTCATGCCATAACCGGCATGATTATCAGTTCTCCCGAGAACCACTATGGTCCCGGCTATCATGCGGCTGCCGGTGTAGGATCCGGCCTGGCCGAGGACGATGATCATCCCCCGGCGCATGCGATCCCCCGTCCGGTCACCGGCATTGCCCTCTATCGTGACAGCTCCACCCGACATGCCATGTGCCTTATGCACCAGGGCCGCACCGGTAAAATTACCGGCGTCACCGGAAATAGCTATTCTGCCGCCCGACATGCCGGTTGCAGTCCAGTCCCCGGCATCGCCCTGAACGTTAATCCGGCCGCCGCTCATATCCTCGCCGAGGTAATCGCCGGCATGGCCCCGTACCTCTATGATACCACGGCTCATATCATGACCGATGCGGGACAAGCCCCCGGAACAACGGCGTAACTGGATAAATTCGGAATCTTCGCCAGTCACATCGAACAACTCTCTGACGGCAATGCGGTGTCCACCCGCGTTCAGTTTGACAGCCCGGATAGCGTTAATGTTCCGTCCCGCCAGCTTGTCAGGCGTCAACGGGGAGAGATCGATGTTACCATCCGTCCTTTTTTTGAGAGTAAATACCAAGGGCATTATTTTAATATGTCCCATAGATGGAAATGATAGGGACCCAGTTTGCCACCGAAATTACCGGCACTGATACGGTAGATACCCTTATCGGGACCATGCTGACACACAGCCATGACCCCCGCATACATGGCCTCCTTGATCGCCTCTTCATTCAGTCCGTCGATGACGATTTCCAGCACAGAGCCAATCTCGTCGGTCAGTTCGCTGTGGACCTGCCCTTTCAGGGTCGGGCAAAAGGCCTCATTGGTAGATGCCGGCATAAATTTATATTTGGCGCCGATTTTGGATCCTGAACCGACGATTCCGCCCGGAAAAGTCGTGACGGCGCCGTGGACCCTGCGAATCGCTTTAACGGCTTTTTCACAGGCACTCAGACCATGTCTGGAGGTCTTTGCCAGGACCAGAAAATTCCCTCCGCCGATGGCGGGGACGATCCCCGTCGTTTCCTCACAAAGAAATTCACCGTGCATCACCGGAATGCGCCAGTAACGGATGCCGTTTATCTTTTTCGATATCTGATAACCGTCACCGAAATATCTGAGGCTTTTCCCCAACGAGATCATGTGATCGCTATGACTGCCGGCAAAACAGGCGCTGGTTGCGGTGGTCATTACCGATTGTCCCACACGTCTCTTTACCTGCTCCTGCAGTTGCGATGTCGACATGGCGAACATGATGACGGCGATTCCGGGCCGCCCGTCGGGCGTCTCATCGGGATCGAGTTCACGCTCAATATCCGCTTCACAACCACAGGCGATGACCGAAGAGGCAAAGCCCGTCAACGAGTTTGCCGCCCGGTAGGCCCACTTTATGGTCATGGCGGTAATGATGAGGCGCGTGGCCTTCATGGGGAAGGCCTCGGCGAAGCTGTTATCGATTTTTACGCCGTTGATTTCCATTGCTGTTACTTTTGATGGCAGGGGTGGACACTGATCGATTCCCTTCCATATCCCATTAACTCGTCATCACTGATTCTGAAATTCCCGGGAGTGACGGTGAGATAGCGGTTAAAGAACTGTTTCAGGTGATGTTCAATGCCGGGCTCATAATCAGGCTTGACGGTGTGGGTAATCCCGGCCGGCGTTCTTAACAATCTGCCGTTGCGTACTATTAATCCCCCGTTTTTAAAGACATATTCAGGCCGGGCAAACATCTTTTCCCGGTTTGCCATATCTTTATAAACAGTAATATCTGCGTTGGCGCCGGTGCCAAGATGCCCGCAGTCCCGCAGCCCCAGACTCTTTGCCGGTGCTGCACGTGTCATGATGGCAATCTCATATAAGGAATATTCCCGGTCGAGACCGCCAAGGGTGGTAACGCTCTGCGCCTGTCTGTTGATGGAATGCAGCATGTCGTTACGAAATGATCGGTCCATTAACAGGCGGATCAGGTGGGGATAACTGGTGAACGGCGCGCCGTTTGGATGATCGGTAGTAAGAAAAATCCGCCAGGGATCATCAGCCATAAGAAAAATTTCGAGCCCGATACACCATTGCAAGGCATTCACAAAATTCCTGTCACGGTAGCGGAAAGGTACTACACCACAGCCGGCATCACACTCGATATCCATACTGACCCATTTTTTGGGGTGGGCATGCACACGACCCTTGAATTGCATCATGGTGTCGCCGGAGGCAGTAACGGTCTGGCCGAACATTATTTGCCCCACATCCATGGAAATGGCGCTATTTTTATTGAATGCCTCGCTAATCTCCGCTGCGGCAGAGGAAAAGTTTTTATCGCCCTCGGTCCCATAACTGTGAAACTGGATATGGGTCAGATGCATCGGCACGCCGTCCACTGCCTGCATGGTTTCCAGGGTGGTTTTCATATTTCCGGGGACGCCCAGATTGCAACCGTGAACGTGTAACGGATGGGGCACGCCTAACGCCTGTAATGCCCGGCTGAGCGATGTCAGGATCATCCGCGGAGTTACCCCGTAGTAACTGTTCTTGTCATCCAGGTCCAGTTTGCGCTGGTTGAATTTAAAGGCATTAATGCCGCCGGGATTGACTACTTTGATCCCGATTGCCTGGGTCGCATGCATGGTCCATGCAACATAGTCTTTGATAAGCTCCTGGTCTTCATTCCTGGCCAGCATGCGCAGCAGGAAATCATCGTTGCCGAGCAGGGCGTAGGCGCCTGTATCGATGATAGGGATGTCAGCCATTTCCATGTGGGCCTGGCGGGCATTGCTTGGCAGCATGGCGGGTTCAAAGCAGGTGGTGTATCCCATTTCCGCGTAACGGTAGCCGGTGCTGAATGTAGATGGGGCAGCATGGCCGCATCCGGCTCTAGTGATATGCGTGCGCCGGATTAAATTCGCCTGATGGTCCTCGGGAAGCAGCATCCTGGCAATATTAATCTTACCGCCACCGATATGGGTGTGGATATCGATAGCGCCGGCCATCACCACTCTGTCCGTCACATCGATGACTTTATCCGGCCCCCTGTTTTTGCCCGGTTTACGTACTATGCGGCCATCGCGGATATAGATATCACGCCGTTTACCGTTGACCCCATGCATGGGGTCATACACTGTTCCACCCGCGAGTTTTATCAGCATGCGTTTACAGGGATTGATGGATTCTGGTCAGTATATCGCTGACGCTGTGTCTCCCTGTCTGCCGGATTTTTTTCAACGGCAGACAGACGACGTTGTCGGTACGAAACAGGTTCCCCACATGGTCCAGTCCGGGTGTGGCAATGGGGATATACACCTCGGCATCGAGGGCGATCTTTTTCGATGGGCGTGTCAGCATGATGGCGGGAATATTTGTCTGAGGCGGTTGCAGTCCCTTATCGAAACTGGATATCCAGAGCAGGGCATCGGCCTCCGTTTTTCCCAGCACCGCCTTTTCCGAAAAATTATAGGGATCATATTCCGGGTAACCCTCTGTGTAACTGATCCGTGACGGGTATCCGCTTTGCCAGGTACAGACATTAACAAAAGAGGTTCCGCCGTTATCGCCCCCCAGCGCCAGGCCGGCACAACGGGACATCTGATTGAGTTCCTTGAGCAATTCGCAGATCGTCTGGATGGTTAATTCCGCATGGGGTTGCAGCAGTTCACCGGGTGCCCAGATGAACACCCCGTAGCTGGCTTGTTTGATACGTTCAGATACTCTCTTCAAGGCGCCCAGCTTCCTGCCGGTGATGGAATCCGATTTTATTTCGCAACCCTTTACCAGGGCGCGCAGTACAGCAACGGTTTCGCCCAGGGATTCGTCAGTGCAATGGATAACTGTCGCTTTTCCAGCGCCAGGATTCAACCCCGGTCGGGTTTTCAAATTATGCCCTAAATATATGATTTCCCGATTATTTTTCTTTAAACCGGAGCATGAATACTGGTTCCATATAAAGCGTTCGAACAATCTCGGGAAATTAGAATTGCCATCGGTGCCTATGAAGACAATCACATCGGCCCGGTTTTTAAGTTCTGCCAGGGTGGTCATAACCCATCCGCCGGATTGTAATGCCAGGGCGTTATTGATGGCCCCATCGGCATGACTGTGGTCGAGAATTGCGCCACTGGACTCAGCCAACAGCATCGCTGCGCGACTGCCGGAAACATCCGTGCCAAGACCGGTAATAATGGGTTGACGGGCATCGCGCAATATTTCTGCGGCATGTGTGACGGCTTCATCCAGCGAGGTTTGTTTGCCGTGTATATGGGGAGGAACGTCAGAATCGGCAGTTTCAAAACCACGCACCGCCTTCGCGCAGCCATTACGTTTGACGGTGAGTTTACCGTCCCGATTCCTTAACACCAGGTCATCGCATAACAGACTACAGAAGGGACAGGTGACCTCTTCGAAGATTTTTGATTGACTGCTGGATGACATAGAATCTCTGGTTCAGGGTTCAGGGTTCAGGGTTCAAGGTTGAACCTTGAACGTTGAACTTTGAACCTTTAATCCAGCAAGGCCAGCATCTCTTCGACACTAGTATACTTCTCGCGAGGTTTCTCATTAGCTGTCCCGTGCTCGATTTCACTTTTATCGATTTTTTTCCAGTCGGAAAAATTGATATAACGAATTCCTTTTTTATCAAGAATGCTGTAAATCCCTTCGGCGCCACATTTCTTTTCACCGGAATCCAGTAGCGCGATATCTTCTAACAGGTGGGTGACGGTTTCCACACTATCTGCGCGGTTCGTGCCGATAATACCGGTAGCCCCCCGTTTAATCCATCCGGCAGTATACAACCGGGGAATAAAGGCATTATCTGTGCCAATGATGCGGCCGTTTTCGTTAGGGAATCGCCCCTGTTTTTCATCAAACGGGACACCGGGCATGGCGATGCCACGATAGCCGATACTCCTGAACACGATACCGGTTTCGAGCGCACAGGTTTCGCCGCTCCCCCGGGCGGATTGCCGGAATGGCTCGCCACTCAGTTGGTTTCTTTCCAGAATAATCTTCTCCACCCGGTCGCCGCCGGTAATCTCTTTCGGGCTTTTCAGGAAAGTAAAGTGGCAGGTGCGTTGTTTTGCCGGGTCAATCTCCCGCCGGGAAAATCCCTGGAAGAGTTCATAGATTTTTCTGTTTCCCGCGTGATTCTTGTCGGCTAGTTCGGTCTCGCTTTCAGGGTTCAACGCCAGTTCATTTGCTGCTACAAACGGATTGCAATCCTGCAACTCACCAAATTCTTTCAACTCCTTCGATGTAAATTTTGCCTGCGCCGGCCCGCGTCTGCCTATGACATATATATTACGTATTTTGCTTGCAGCCAGGCAGTCCAGGGCATGTTGCGCGATATCGGTGTGTTTGAGTTCATCGATGGTTTTGGCCAGGATGCGCGCCACGTCAGCGGCGACATTCCCCTGCCCGATGATCACGGCATTTTCATGGGATAGATCAAAATTCCGGTCGCGATAATCCGGGTGGCCGTTATACCAGCCGACAAATTCCGTGGCCGTATGACTGCCGGGAAGATCTTCTCCAGGTATTCCCAGTTTGCGGTCGGTCTCGGCGCCACAAGTAAAAACAACGGCATGGTGACTGCTGGTCAAATCATCAATGCTGATATCCCTGCCCACGGTGACATTGCCGATATAATTGAATTCAGGCGATTCCGCTATTTTTGCGTATAACTGAATCGCCTGCTTCAGTTTCTGATGATCCGGCGCCACCCCGCTGCGTACCAGACCATAGGGACTGGGCAGCCGTTCAAGCATATCTACTTTCACTGAAATATCGGATCGGATCAGTGCTTCGGTGGCATAGAACCCACTTGGTCCACTGCCGACAATTGCGACAAGCAAGGGGTTTTGCTCAGTACCGAGTTGACTCATACAGGTTCACTATTTTGACGCAGAAACACGCACAAAGGACGACAAAAACGAAAAAAAATTGATAGAGGTGGGAGATTAGCAGTTCCATACCTCTTTTTTTTGCCAATGGGTAAACGGGATTAGAATCCCAGTTCTGCTTTTCTCTCCTCGGCGCCGGGCAATGGTTCCATCTGGTCCGAACATACGGGTAATCCGGGAGCGCGATCAGCATTTATCTGTATCCATGCTTGCTGTTCTTCCGGTAAATCGTCTTCTTCGTAGATCGCCTGGACCGGACATTCGGGTATACAGGCGCTGCAGTCGATACAGACATCGGGGTCGATATACAGCATCTCGTCGTCATAATGGAAGCACTCTACCGGACAGACCGTTACACAATCCGTGAAACGGCATTTATTACAGTTCTCGGTTACGACTGTGGTCATTGTCCCCTCCTGATTAATTGATGTTTGTTCGGGTAATGCTATTTTTAACAAGGTGTTAACCCTTGTAAAGTAAAATCTCACCCCGGTTAAGTTCGATGGCGTCGCCACTCCAACGCTGATACGCCCCACTGATCTGTTCTTCCCTGAGCGGCAGGTCCAATCCCTGCAAGTACAGCAGATATATCCGTAAATAGGCCGGTTGGTAGGTACATGCGTAACTGAAGGTCGGTAAAAGTTCAGTAGCATGCATGCTGATGATGGTCCCCCTCTTCATGCCTGCGCCGCTCCTGTTGCCCAATTCGCCCAGGACAATAATCGTCCCCGCCAGCATATTGACCCCGGTGAAATCACCGCTGTTACCGCCAATAACGATGATGCCATTACGCATGCCGTGACCGATTTCATTGCGTGCATTACCATGGACGATGATCTCTCCACCCTGTATCCCGATAGTGCTGCCACGGTAGGCGCTACCAATCATGTGTCCGGCATCTCCCTTGATCTGGATGCGCCCGCCTGACATATCCGGTGCCACCCAGTCACCCACATTGCCTGTCACGACGATCTCGCCGCCGGACATGCCTGCACCCAGGTGGGCGCCGACGTTGCCATTAACATGCAGATGTCCCGATGACATACCGGCGCCGATATATTTTACATTGGTAAGGTCCCCGTGCAGCCGGGTCGTACCGTTCGATGTTCCTTCAACATTGAAGAAATCGCCCACTGCCGCCTGTTCATTGCCATGCTGTACTGATAAAGACTCGATTTCGGCGGGACTCAGGCCAGCCACTCTGTCAGGAGAAATATTTTCCGCTTCCAACGGCACCTCCGGGGCCGTGTGTAACGTCAGCTCCAGACTCATGGCGCCTGTCCTTCCAACAAGCTGTGCAGTTCAATTTTGAACTGGCCGAGACCGCCACCGTAATTACCGGCCGATATCTGCCGGATGCCGGGTTTGGCTGCGGCATAGAGCCCACGCTGCATGGCCGCCCGCACTGCCTCTTCATCCAGACCGTCGATAACGATTTCCAGTACGCAATTTACCCCCGGCCCGAGACTGGAATCCTGCCTGATGCCACGCAGGGTAGGGCAGTAGGCATCATTGGTTGAAGCAATCAGGGATTTATATTTCGAACCGACTTTACTGCCGCTGCGGACGACTCCATCGGGAAAGGGCAGAATGATACCGGCTATCTCCTGCATGGCCTTGACCGCTGCATTGGCGGATCGCAGTGTCGTTTTCAGGTCTTTCCCCAGCAGCAGCAGATTTCCTCCACCTACAGCCGGCTGTATATTGAAGCGTTCATCCACCAGGAACTCGCCGTCCATGACCGGGATACGCCAGAAACGCCTGCCGTTTAACTGTTTACTTCCCTGGAAACCGTCACCGAAATAACGCAACTGGCCACCGACCACGACGGGATGCTCCGATTCCAGTCCGTTGTAACAGGCCGTTGTCGGGCAGGTCATGACGCATTGGCCGATGCGCTCGACCAGGCGTTTCCCGGCACTTTGCGCATCCATGGCAAACAGCAGCACGCTGATGCCAGGGCGCTTGTCAGGCGTTTCCTCCGCCGGCATCTCCCGTTCGATGCCTGCCTCGCATTTACAGCCAATAACGGATGTTGCAAAACCGGTGATGGAGCGGGCCGCCGCCAGGGCCCATTGCCGGGTCTCGGCCGTGATGACGATGCGTGCACCCCACATTTTGAAGGCCTCTGCAAAGGTATCGACAATTTCTGTGGATTTTATTTTCATTTTGTCGGGATAATTTCATGGTCGTGCAGATATCTGTCAGCGACGGCGTAATTATCAAACTCGATAGAGTAGTAATCTTCAAAAAACGGCCGCACACTGTCAACGATGGCCTCATCATATTTCGGCGTAACGTGTAACAGGCGGCCGATATGGTCCTGTGTAAACTCATGGTCTTCGATAATGGGTTTCCCCGACTTGATGACATAACGTGGCGCGCTGAACATGATTTCCTTGTCCTGGTGCTCATCATAAATCGTGATATCTGCCTCCGCACCAACGCCCAGGTGGCCCTTGTTGGCGAGTCCAAGCACTCTGGCGGGGCCGGCCCGGGTAATGATCGCAATCTCGTTCAGGGTATACTCGCGGTCGAGATCCGGCAGCAGCGACTTGCTGATTGCCTTCTGGTTGACATGTTTGCACTCTTCCTTCCTGAACTCCCTGTCCATTAACAGGCGGATTAACTTGGGGTAACTCATAAACGAGCCGCCATTGGGATGGTCGGTGGAGAGGATCGTGCGCCAGGGGTCCTGCGATAATAGAAACAGTTCCAGGCCAATCGCCCACTGCAGGGCATGCACATAAATATGTTCCTGATAGCTGAACGGCACAATACCGCAGCCGCTCTCGCACTCGGTATCGGCATTAACCCATTTGTTTTTACTGATGCCCCGGAGCATATAGGCCAGTGGGGCGTCGGCCGTCATGATGGTGGATTTTCCAAACATGACCTGGCCGACGTCACAGGTGATGTTTGGGTGGGCGTTGATATATTCCGCGATGATTTTCGCGCCTGAACGCGGGTTTTTCCCGACCTCGCCTGCGTAGCTGTGAAACTGGATATGGGCCATATGCAGGCGCCGGTCACCGGCGGTGCGCATTGTCTCCAGCGTGGTATCAATATTGCCGCTGTGGCCAAGGTTATTGCTGTGGATGTGCGTGGGGTGGGGAAGGCCCAGTTCAGTCACGGCATCTACGAAAGCATCTATGATCTGTCTTGGGCTTATTTCAAAGACATCATTTTTTTCATCAATGTTGGCGACATTGGAATTGCGCTTTCCCTTCCAGGGTTCATCGCCGCCCGGGTTGACCAGTTTCGCCGTATAGCCCTTGCAGGCATTCAACCACCAGGCGACGGCCTGTTGGAATTCTTCTTTGCGGCCCTGTTGCAGTAATTGTTGTAAAAAAATATTATTGCCGAGCAGCACATAAAAACCCTTGTCGATGACCGGCGTGTCTTGCAACTCTTCCAGGGCATGTCTGGCGCCGATGGGTGGGACGGCCGCCTCCATGGCGGTAGTGTAACCCAGCGTGGCGTAGCGATAACCGGTAGCAAAGGTGGATGGCACGATGCCTCCTGTCCCCGAACGGGTCAGTCGTGTACCGGGATGCGGATCATGGCGATGGTCCTCAGGTTGCAGTTTACGGGCAAGATTTACCTTCGGACCGGCTATATGACAATGAATATCGATACCGCCCGGCATGATCACCATGCCATCGGCGTCTATCTTTTTTGTATCGGCAGGAACGCTCTCGACGATTCTACCGTCTTCGATGCAGAGTTCACAGGTCTTACCGTCAATAGCGTTCGCGGGATCATAGACTTTTCCATTAACGATGCGCAGCCGTATACTCATACCTCTTTCCAGTCTCTGCTTTTTTATTCGTTGTTATCAGAGCGGGAGATCAGCTGATGAGCTGCATTAGACGCTGAATGGTGCGGCGGCGGCTTCAGCCGTTCCACGCGTCCCGCTTTTTGCTAACACCAGTTCCTGTACTCTATTCCTTATGGACGTTAATATCTCCTCATCTGCCGGAAATGGAGACTCAAAGGCAGGCTTCAGTGTGATGGGAACATCGTCCATTCGATATACTGTACCGGAGGTATTGATCCCGTAAGTGGCCGTACGGAAGGCTACGTGTGCCAGCCTGCTTGTATCCGTCTCTTTTGTATCAAGTGAAATAACGGGGATCTTATGCAGGTGATCGATTGCCCTCTGGGGAAAATTGGAGGCCGGATCACTGGCAATGATCAACGCCGCGTCGGCATCGCCCCGGGCCAACACATCAACCGTGGTAAATTCACCCGGATTAAAGCGGGGAAAACCGCGGCTGAAATTGACTCCGAACGGGTACCCGGTCTGCCAGGAGACGACGTTATCTGCTCCGGTAACGTTGCCGTGGCCACGCACGGGTTTGGCGACAAAATGGGTGAACCCATTCAGATCCGTAGCCAGCGCAAGCAATGCACCGGAATTGAAATGCCGGCCACGTGTCATGGTCAGGCCCATGCCGAAGAACAGCACCCCGTAACGGCAACTTTTCATGCGTTGCACCAGATCCTCGAGCGTCTCCAGGGGCACGCCGGTGTTCTCCTCGATGGACGGGTTGATGGCATGTCCTTTGACCAGGGCGCGCAGCGCCCACAACACTTCAAAGTCCCTGCCGGGTTTTACCTGGATAAAGATATCGGCAACCGGGGTGCTCGCCGTCTTCCTGACATCGACCAGGACAACCGTGCGGTCTTTTTTACCGTTCGGGGTATACATACCTTTTGGCGTGACCGCATACTTTGTAAAATGGCGTGGATGCGCTTCAGCGGGGTTTCCACCCCAATAGATGACGAGATCTGCACGGTTTTTGACTTCCCCCAGGGTCATAGTGCTTTCTCCAATCCCCTGAAAGGCAAGTCCCGATGGACCGTGGCAGACCGAGGTGGTGGTATCGACCGTGCCCCGGACAATATCCGTGATAGCGACAGCCTGACGTTGCGCCTCGCAAGTAGTATCACTTAATCCATAGGTGATCGGATAGCGGGCGTGTACCAGGATCTGTGCGGCTTCTTCCACCGCTTCATCAAGGCTGGCTTCCCGGCTGTCGATCATCGCCGCCGGCGCGGCTTCAATGGTATGTTCGGCAAACCAGGCGCGGCCCAGTACACAGGCGTTCTTTGCCTTTGTAATGCGTTTCTCATCCATGTCGACGGTCAATATCATATCGTCACAGACACAGCCACAGAACGTGCATGTTGCGTTGTTAACGGTTCTTATGTTTTCGCCCATCTTTACTAGTATAGATAATAAGAGCTTGCTGTGAAACGCAGTGAGTCCAATAAATATATTGATGATATCCAGGTTTACCGGTTTAACCGGTAACTTTCTCCACCTCAACTTCAAGATGTTTCGATTGTGGCATTCCACTCGCGGCCGTGTCACTCCCCATTAACCGGCTAGAACCGGGGCCATAGGCCATAAACAGCAATCCGGGAGGCAGGTCAGCCACCTTTCTGCTTTTACACCCCACAATGGTTTCCCCGATGTGGTTACAAAGCCGCACTTTGTCACCCTCATTCAGATCCAGCCTTTTCATGTCATCTTCATTCATCTCGACGGTGCTGGTGATCGCCAGGTATTCCTCTTTACATTTTCCTTTGTTCAGTGATGTGCCCTGTTTGGTGGAGCGGCCCGGGATCAATAGCATCGTTTCCGTCATGTAATGTCTCCGCTGCGAGGCAGCTTTATTGTCCGGGGGGATCTATTTTAGATCAAAAATTTCCAAGGGATAGCGAGCGCCCCCTTTTCACATATCCTCATCCTTATTATCATTTTAGGTTTAAGCCGTCAAATTTCTCTTAAAGTCTTCACGACAGGCCTGTTTTTCGGATCAACATGTGCGTGTCGGCCGGATGCCTTCATAGTGGACTTAAACCCCCTGTCCCAGTGATGAGTTTAGCATAAAGTTGTATCAAATATTGCCCCGCCTTCGGCATCCGGAATAGATTTCCTGATCACATTTAGCATAAACCCGGGGCCATGTTAAAATAGAGAGTGCGGTATAACTTAGGGATTAACCGATCCGATGAAGGTCAACGTATCATATAAGGATTAATGACATCCCGGTTTCACCGATTGTTCAAAAAATAATCTCTATTTCCACTTGAGTCGGAAGGATCAAATGGATGAATTACGTGTGAGTGTTTTTGCCCCGGCGCGGCTGCATTTGGGATTTATCGATATGCATGGTGGCCTGGGCAGGTATTTTGGCAGTCTGGGAATCAGCCTGGCCGAGATCCATACCGATCTGGTCATGACGCGGGATTCCGGCATCTCAGCCGATGGACCCGGTTCTGATCGGGCCGCCGTTTGTGCCGAAAGGCTGATAACGCATCTGCAGCTGGATGGTGGTGTGCATATCAAGCTAAACAGCGTCATTCCGGAACATATGGGTCTGGGATCCGGGACCCAGATGTCGCTCGCGGTAGCAACAGCCATAGCCAGACTCCATGGGCTTAATATCTCAATAGCCGACCTGGCTGCGGTGATGGATCGTGGCAGCCGCTCCGGTATCGGTATCGGGGCCTTTATGTATGGTGGCTTTATTGTTGATGGTGGGCTGGGCGCTGACAGCAAGGTACCGCCAATTATCAGCCACATGGATTTTCCGGAAACGTGGCGCTTTATATTGGTCATCGATAACGAGCGCCGTGGTATCGAAGGCCCTGCAGAAAAGCAGGCATTCAAGCATTTGGCCGGTATGGACGAGCGCACGGTAGCGGACGTGTGCCGTCTGGTCCTGATGCAGGTGTTACCCGCTGTTGCGGAAAGCGATTGCCGCCAGTTTGGCGAGGCGATTACGGCGATTCAGCAGGTGTCCGGGAATTATTTCGCAGAGATACAGGGAGGGCAGTACAACAGTCCGGAGGTGGGGCGCGCGCTTTCATCGTTGCTGGACGACGGTGCACACGGTATCGGACAAAGCTCCTGGGGGCCGACCGGTTTTGCCGTTTTTGCGAGCGAAACGGATGCCCGCCATGCATTAGAGCGGTTAATCAATGACCATGAAAACAGCCATCGGCTGCAATTTATATTATGCAGGGCCCGTAACAACAAAGCAGACGTGCGGTTAGAAGAGGCTACTTATAACAGTTCAATCCCTATTTCATAACACGATATTGAGACCAAAATGAATGATCCCTATTTGCTCCATATATTTAATCCAACCAAAAATGTCAGTCCCTTCGATGTCAATATGGCCTATGAAACTGCGTACGACGGCGTTATCCCTTACACGAATGTTACACTCGAAGAGATCCATGGGTTGACGCAGGATACGATTTTTTCGCGCGGCCCGGCCGGTATGAAACGCACCGCTATATTTATAGGCGGGCGTGAATTCGGTCTGGCCATGGATATGCTGGACCATGCCAGGAATGCCATGATTCCCCCGTTTGCGGTCTCGGTTTTTGCCGATCCAAGCGGCGCCATTACCACTGCGGCGGCCCTGGTGGCCTGCATTGAGTCCTGTATGAAGAGCCGGAACGGGGAGACCCTGGCCGGCAAGAAGGTCCACATTATGGGGGGTACCGGTCCTGTCGGGATTTGTGCGGGGGTTTTAGCGTATGGCTGTGGCGCGGAAGTCTATCTGGCCAGCAGCCGGGGATGCGACGTGGCGCGAAATGTTGCCGAAGAATATAACGCCCGCTGCGGGGTGGCCATGCGGGGGGCATCCAGTCATTCCGGGGATGAGATACTGGAGTTTCTTGAGCAGACCCAGGTCGTGATCGGCGCCGCCAAAGCCGGTATCAAGTTGCTCGATCGGGAACAACTGGAAAAAGCCGGTGAATTGATGATTGCGGCGGATGTCAATGCCGTGCCGCCGCCCGGTATCGAAGGGGTCGATGTCAACGATATGGGGACCCCTATGGATTTCACTCCTAAAAAGGCTGTCGCCATTGGCGCATTGGCCATAGGCAATGTCAAATATAAAGTCCACTACCGGCTGTTTGAGATGATGCAGTCGGCAAAGGAGCCGGTCTATCTGGACCATATCAAGGCATTCGATGTCGCCAGGAAATTCATGTCAAAACGGGTCTATGAATGACGTAATGAAGGATGAGCAATTTATCAGTATTAACGGCCTTGCCGGACCATTAGTTCAATCATTAATCGCTGATGCCGCAAGTCTGCGGCTGCTGGTCTCAAAACTGGAAAATGGGGCCACCATTGTCGATGCAGGCATTGAGTCTGTCGGCAGCCTGGAGGCGGGCAGGCGCATTGCCGGGATCTGCCTTGGCGGCCTCGGGACAGTCAGGCTGCGCTCATCGGCCAATTCGGAACGATGGCCGTGGCATGTCGATGTCCATGCCTCCAATCCGGTATTGGCCTGTTTGGCCAGCCAGTACGCCGGCTGGAGTCTGTCCCATGGACACGGCAAGCGGGCGTTCCACGCGCTCGGTTCGGGACCGGCCCGGGCGCTGGGCAGCAAAGAACCGCTGTTTGAGGAGATCGCCTACCGTGACAAAGCAGACAGCACCTGTCTGGTGCTGGAGGTGGATACCTGTCCCCCCGTTGAGATTGCCCGGGAAGTGGCGGAAAAGTGCCATGTTGCAGGGGAGAATTTGACCCTGATCCTCACGCCTACCTCCAGCCTCAGCGGCATCGTGCAGATTGTCTCCCGGGTGCTGGAGACGGCCTTGCACAAGGCCCATGCGCTGGGTTTCCCGTTGGAAAAGATCGTCGATGGCGCCGGCAGCGCGCCGTTGTGCCCGCCCGCCGGTGATTTTCTGACTGCCATGGGACGCACCAATGACGCCATACTGTTTGCCGGACACGTACAGCTGTTCGTCGATGCCGGGGATGTTGAGGCGGCGGAACTGGCGAACCGTCTCCCGAGCAGCGCCTCGGAGGATTTCGGCAAACCTTTCGGTGAGATCTTCAAGGAGGTAAATTATGACTTTTACAAGATTGACCCGATGCTGTTCAGCCCGGCAAGCGTTACGGTGAGTACCCTGAAGAGGGGTAAATCTTATCATGCCGGCCGGATCAATCCGGAATTGCTTGATCGGTCATTTACTGGAGATTTCAGTTGCTAGGAGTCTGCCGGATTTAGGATGCGCAGGAATGAACTCGAGGAGGTGGTTTTGGCCAGCTTCAGGGGGGAAATCGATGCCCTGAAACCGGGTAATGTGAGCCGCTATGCCGGCGGGCACGGTATGAGCTACCAGGATTTTATCCAAAGCGCTGAAGCGGTCGTTCCCATATTGTGCCACTGCGATTACTCTGTAGGCGAGCGTATTCTCGAGAGTGTCGTGGCGACCCGGGAGGTGGCCGGGTGCAATACCAATCTGGGGATGCTGCTTCTGTATGCCCCGCTGATCAAGGCGTTCGAGGTGAGCGTGGACAGCAGAGATCTGCGGCGGAGCCTTGTTACCACCCTGGCTGCATTGCAACATGCTGATACGGAGGCGATATTCGCCGCGATTCGCCTGGCAAACCCGGCCGGG
Source organism: Gammaproteobacteria bacterium (assembly GCA_046757565.1). Lineage (GTDB taxonomy): Bacteria > Pseudomonadota > Gammaproteobacteria > Eutrophobiales > Eutrophobiaceae > JBHHYN01. The sequence goes on from JBHHYN010000003.1 coordinate 52,753, forward strand.
CTTGGACAAGTGGCCCAATATGACGTACATTCTACCACTGAGGCCGATATAATAACGGTCATGCAGGCGGCGGCGGACCGTGATCTGATTGCCAGGGAATATGTAACCGGCTTTGAGATCGTCTGTACAACGGGATTTGAGTGCCTGGGTGACTTCGGCAGGCGCTGGAATAGTGTAGAATGGGCGGCCGTAGCCTGCTACATGACGATTTTGGCGAATTTCCCGGATTCCCACATCCGCAGGAAATTCGGAATTGAAGCCGCCGAGCGTGTCAGGGCACAATCTGTTCCGATGCTGAAGCGGTTACAAAAGAACAAGAAGCCGGACAGCGCCATACCGATGCTGCTGGCATACGATAAGGAGCTTAAAGAGTCGAAACTAAATCCAGGCGCTTGTGCAGACCTGACTGCGGCAAGCCTCCTGTTTTACAACTTGAGTACCTGATCAATTTCAGGGATTGCCGGCCTGTAGCCGTGTCATCCTGCGGACCGGTATGGCGGAGGGCTGTTCGCAGCGTCATGGCTTCATGACGGGAATTCAGCGATGTCTATACTGAAAAAACTTATTGATTTTTTTAACCGGAGGAGAAAGAAAAATGGCAGTTATCGATAGAGTATTAATAGGTGAGGCACTGGTAGGTGACGGTAACGAGGTTGCCCATATCGATTTGATGATGGGTCCGCGCGGCAGTGCGGCGGAAACGGCCTTTTGTAATGCACTGACCAACAACAAGGACGGTTTCAGTACCTTAATGGCTGTGGTTGCGCCAAACCTTGCGTGTAAACCCAACACCATCCTGTTTAACAAGGTGACGATTAAAGGGGCAACCCAGGCGGTCCAGATGTTTGGTCCTGCCCAGCGCGCCGTTGCCATGGCAGTGATGGATTGCGTTGAAGACGGCACCATCCCCGCGGATGAGGCCGATGATATCTTCATCAGTGTCGGTGTCTTCATCCATTGGCTGGCTGAAGACGGCGCCAAGATCCAGGATTACAACTATGAGGCAACCAAGTTATCAATCAAGCGTGCCGTCGCCCGTGAGCCCAAGGCCTCTGAGGTCCTCAGCAAACGTGGTTCTGCTGATCACCCGTTTGCGGCACATTCATAGTCCTTTCACATTCCAGGTTGGATGTTCCAACCAACAACACGCCCCGGCCTATGCCGGGGTTTTTATTTACAGGATGTAATGTATGCCGTGGGTGCATGGATGCACAGGACGCATATATGGATATATGCGGTTGATTACGTCTGGAACGAGTAATCTAGCGGCGATTTACAGGATGTAGAAATGTGCCTGGAACAATGTTGAGGAGTCTGCAGCAGCGAATTTTCAGGACCGATACTTATGCAAGGTCTCGACACTAATTTTGTTATTATGCAGCGCAGTTGCCAATAGGGCACCCGAGATCCCCCTGGAGCAGAGCTGTTCCAGGTCCTGTTCATTGCGGACCCCGCCGGCTGTAAACAGGTTTTTTCCGGGGACAATGGAGTTGATGTAGCGCAGCAGGTCCATTTCCGGGCCCATGCCCGACCCGACCCGGTGTAACGCCATAATAATGATGTCCTGCGGCCAGCACAGCGGCTGTTCCAGCAGATCTGCATCGCCTTTTAAGACCCGGCCGGTAAAATCCAGAGAAAGGATAATCTTACGGTTGGCATGACCACAGTCGGCAAGTTGCCGGCAACCGATGCCTGTCTCACTGCCGATAACGGGCCGCAGGCGGTCATGGGAAAACAGATAGTCAGCAAAATTGTTACCGGCGTCGATCCAGAAGCTCAGCCCGGGAAAATTACGGTGTAGTGCGTCGATCACCCGCCTGTTGTCGCCCTTACCTTGAATGGCGTCCAGATCGGCCACATACAGGGTGGTAAAAGGGTAGAGTGACAGATACGCCCGGACAACAGCGTCCACGTCGGCCTGCGGAGACAGTAGCGATTGGACCGGTTTGTATTCCTCACGTCTGCCGGCACGGGCAAGGACGGCAATTCCATCACGAATATCGATTACAGGTATAATGAGCATGAAACAGAAACTCCAGGTTAGCGTCATTGTGACGTACCCGGGGAGAAGAATGAAGTGGCTCAATTCAATCGCCGGAACTTCTAACTTATTCGAATGCGCCTGTTTGTCTGTGAATATATTACCTGCGGGGGAATGAGGGACCAGGAACTGCGTGCATCGCTCAGGTTCGATGGCGAGACCATGTTGCAGGCGCTCATGACCGATCTGAGGGTCCTTGCCGGCATTGATATCATCTCGACACGTGATGACAGGTTGGAGAATTTGCCTGAATCGATCGCCGCTATTGGCATCAACGACAATGTCCGGGACATCTGGACATCATGCATGCAGGCCGCGGATGCCGTCTGGGTCATTGCCCCTGAGAGCGGTGGTCTGTTGGCCACTATGCATAAACTGGCGCTCGATTCAGGTTGCGGTTTTGTCGGTTGCAATACATCGGCCATGCACATCGCAGCCAGTAAATCCAGGACAGCCGAGGCCCTGTCAACATGCGCTATCCCGTGTATCGAAACCTTTCTTCCAGGCGGGCAACTTCCCCGGAGTAACACCGGCTGGGTAGTTAAACCCGATGACGGAGCCGGTTCGGAGGATTGCTATTTTTTTGAAAAGAAGCAGCAGTTGCGAAAGTGGTGGGAGGAAAATCGTACACAACAGCCGTTTGTCGTTCAGAGATATGTGCCAGGTTTAGCGGCAAGTGTGTCGGCGCTGTATGATAACGGCCGGGCCCTGCTGCTCTCCTGTAATGAGCAGTTATTCCAGTTTGAGGATGGCCGTGGAAGAAACCGCGGTGTCGTGGTAAATGGTTTGAGGCAACATCGGAGCGTATTCGAAGACATTGCGATCCAGGTCGGCAAGGCGATTCCGGGATTATGGGGCTATATCGGTATCGATCTGATCCTGACAAAATCCGGTCCCGTCGTGGTGGAAATCAATCCCCGCTTGACAACCTCTTATGCCGGCCTGAGCAAGTCATTGGGGCTCAATGTTGCAGAACTCATCCTGCAATTCTTTAATGGACAGGGACTATTTGAATTCCCTCGAATAAAAGCGGGCGTGACCACTGTCGAAATGTATGCGGGCAATGACTGATCGAAATTATATTGGCTGGGATATCGGTGGAGCCCATCTGAAAATGGCGCATATTGACGGCCGGGGCAGGAGTCTCCGCGCCGAACAATTTGCGACGCCACTCTGGCAGGGACTGGAGCCGCTGGTCCAGGCGTTGCAGGAGGTTAAAAAAAAGTTGCCGGACACGAAGCTCAGCCATGCGGTCACTACTACCGGTGAACTGGCCGATTGCTTTCCAGACCGCAAAACGGGTGTATGCACCCTGGTTGAGCGGATTTCATCGATATTTGATAATAGTCAGGTGCTGGTTTATGCCGGTGCGGGTGGGTTCATTCCGGTAAACCAGGCGGGCGATCGCTATCGCCAGGTCGCTTCCGCCAACTGGCATGCGACCACGCAATTCGTTGCCCGTCACTACGGTTCCGGCGTGCTCATGGATATCGGCAGCAGCACGGTGGATATCGTTCCTTTTCAGCAAGGCAGCCTGTGCTGTCGTGGCCATACCGATGAAGAGCGGCTCCGATATAATGAACTGGTTTATAGCGGCATCGTCCGCACGCCGCTGATGGCCATCACCGGCCAGGTCCCTTATGCAGGTGAGTGGCAGCCGTTGGCGGCGGAAAACTTTGCCTGCACGGCGGATATCTACCGGTTGACCGGCGAATTGAACGAGTTTGACGATATGATGGTTCCTGCCGATGGTGGCGGCAAGACGGTCACCGATAGTGCGCGGCGGCTCGCCAGAATGGTGGGGGTGGACATCGACCCGGCGGCATCGCTTGCAGAGTGGCGCCGGCCGGCACGCTATATTGCAGAACAACAGTTGCAGACAATCAGTTGCGCGCTGCATCGGGTGATGTCAGCAGCCGGTCTTAACGAGGGAACAACGTTGGTTGGCGCGGGTTGTGGCCGTTTTCTCGTGCGTAAACTGGCACAGCGCCATGCGTGTCATTACGCTGATTTTGAGGAGATATTATACGAGCCCGATAAAATGCCGGGCGCGGCCGGCAACTGCGCTACGGCAATCTCTGTAGCGCAACTGGCGAGATTGGCCGAGCACCCATGAAATTGGCCGAGCTTCCCTATTACCGGGATTCCGCCGGACTCTTCAGTCTCATTGCCTCCGAACCCTGGAGCATTTATCTCGATAGTTGCTATCCCTATAGCGATTCCGGGCGTTTTGATATCATCTCCACGCGACCTTACAAGACCTTTGCCACGTATGGGATGGATACCTATGTGGATGATGGTCAGCAGGTCAGGTGTTTCCAGGATGACCCCTTCGAACTGATAAAAGCCGCCATCGGAGAGATCACGGGCAATCTCACGGGCCTGCCTTTTTGTGGCGGCGCCATGGGCTATTTCGGTTATGACCTGGGCCGGCGGATAGAGTCGTTGCCGGTTATAGCGGTGCAGGACATCGATGCCCCCGATATGGCCGTCGGACTCTATGACTGGGCCGTCATTGTCGACCACCATAAACGCCGCTCCTGGTTGATCGGGCAGGGCCGGGACGCTGCTACTGAAGTGCAATGGCAAGCATTACAGGAGTTGTTTCAGGCTCGGGAAAGCTCTTCCACAGCCGGATTTCAAGTGCGTTCCGAAATCCACTCGAACCTGGACAAGGCAAGTTATGCCAGGGCGTTCCGCAGAATAAAAGAATACATACGAGAGGGAGATTGTTATCAGGTCAATCTGGCGCAACGCTTCTCGGTAGACCTGGAAGGCGACCTCTGGGAGCTCTATCTGCAGCTACGCAGGAACAATCCGGCGCCTTTCGCCTGTTATTTAAAGTTGCCGGACGGATGCGTACTGAGTTCCTCGCCGGAACGATTCCTGAGTGTCGTCAACGGGCAGGTCGAGACCAAGCCCATTAAAGGCACCATCCGCCGCTCGATCTTCGCCTATGAAGACAAGGCCCTGGCGGAGAAACTGCTGGAGAGCGAAAAGGACAGGGCGGAAAACCTGATGATTGTGGATCTGTTACGTAACGATATCGGTAAAAATTGTGCCACGGGTAGTGTCACCGTGCCAAAACTGTTTGCCCTCGAAAGCTATGCCAGTATCCATCACCTGGTCAGCACCATCAGCGGTCAACTGAAGCGTGATCGACATGTTCTGGATCTGCTGCGTGGCTGTTTCCCGGGGGGTTCGATAACCGGAGCACCCAAATTACGCGCCATGCAGATTATTGAGGAGCTGGAGCCCCACCGGCGCAACATTTATTGTGGCGCGATTGCCTATATTGGCTACGATGGCAATATGGACAGCAATATTGCCATACGCACACTGCTTGCTTACCGGGACAAGGTACATATCTGGGCGGGAGGCGGCATTGTCGCCGATTCAGTTCTGGAAGTGGAATACCAGGAGTGTTTTGAAAAGGCCGCTGCAATCCTGAAACTGTTTGAACGGAAAAGCGACCGGGATGTGGGTCGTTAAACTGGGCGGAAGCCTGCAGCAGACATCCAGCCGTCTGGATGAATGGTTGAATATTCTCTCGGATTATGGTGGCGGCAAGGTGATTATCGTCCCTGGCGGAGGGCGTTTTGCCGGGCAGGTCAGAAGTATGCAGTCATCCTGGGGATTTGGTGATGTGACGGCGCACAGGATGGCTCTCCTGGGCATGCAGCAATTCGCCTATATGTTGCTGGGTCTGGAAACACGCCTGCACCCGGCCGGATCAAACGATGAAATAATGTATTGTCTGCAACATGATAAGGTGCCTGTATGGTTGCCTTATGAGATGATTGTGAACAACGAACAGATCCCTGCTTCATGGGAGATGAGCGCTGACAGCCTGGCACTATGGCTGGCCGGACAGCTGCAGGCGGAACATCTGGTGCTGATAAAATCAGTGAAACTCCCGAATAGCGCCTTTTCAATCGAACAGTTGTCAGACAGTGGTTTGCTCGATGCATGTTTTCCCGGCCTATTGCAGGACGTGAACATACCTGTGACATGGCTGGCCCGGGATGAGCAAGCCGTGATGACAGCGGCATTGCAACAGAACAGGCTTCCCAATCATCCCTTTTTTTGACGCTTAATGAGCAATTTATAATCTGCCGGCATACACAGGCGCCGGTAATCCGCAACAGGGTGACGTACGGGTTGACCCGCTTCCACTTTAAATCTCCTACCTGTTCAAGCAGATGCAGTGATTGAACAGGTGGCACGGCCGGGCGTCACGGGAAGCTTTAAGTGAATCAGAGGTTGCTTAAAAAATAGCTTAAAGAAATTGCTGTTTCTGTCGTTAACCCCCTGTAACAGATGGTTGTAATCATTCCGGGGGTGGTGAGATTTGAGGCATGAACCCCGTTGGAGAGATGATAAAAAAAGTTAATTTACAGGTTTTGGAGAGAGCTAATGTTTGACTTTTTCAGATGGTATTCCTTACGTTACCAGATGTATATCCTGGCGGGTATTAACTCATTCAGTTTCCTGATCGTGAGTATCTATCTATGGGTGAAAATACCTCCAGAATCGGCCCTGCACGCAGTAGTCACCGGGGTTAGCGTCCTCGAGATACTTACCTTGGTAGGGATTTTTTATATCGCACACTTTATGGGTAAGATGAACGCCGGACGGGCGGAGGAAATCGTCGCGGCCCTGGGCGCCATGGCAAAAGGTGACCTGACAAAAAAAATCGACCTACGGGGTAAAGATGAATTTGCCTGGATGTGCTGGGAATATACAAAGGCCCGCAAGGGGTTTAGCGAAGTGGTGAAACGGGTGATTAGCGATTCTACCCATCTGGCTTCAGCGGCGGAAGAGCTGTCTGCGATTACGTCCCAGGGGTCGCAGGGCGTTGCCCGTCAACAGGGTGAAATTCAACAGGTAGCGGCTGCAACGGAAGAGATGTCCGCGACCGTGCAGGAAGTGGCTAAAAACGCAGCCAATGCCGCCACGGCCGCGCAGGAAGCCGATGAACAGTCCAAGAACGGTTTTAAGGTCGTAAGCAAATCAGTAGACACCATTCATTCGCTGGCGCAGGAGGTACAACGGACTTCTGAAGTGATCGAAAGGCTTAAGGGTGATTGCATCAGTATTGGGACAGTCCTCGATGTTATCCGCGATATAGCGGAGCAGACGAATTTGCTGGCCCTGAATGCGGCGATTGAAGCTGCCCGGGCCGGCGAGCAGGGCAGGGGGTTCGCCGTGGTGGCCGATGAGGTCCGTACCCTGGCAAGCCGTACCCAGCATTCCACCCAGGAGATTCATGAAATGATCGAACGTCTGCAGGTAGGTTCCAATGAGGCGGTCATGGCGATGGAAAAGGGCAGGGAGAAGGCGAATGCTAGTGTCGAGCAGGCGGCCAAGGCCGGTGAAGCGCTGGAGGCAATTACAGCAGTTGTTGACCGGATCAAGTCCATGAACATGCAGATCGCAAGCGCTGCCGAGGAACAGAGTGCAACAACAGAAGAGATTAACCGAAACATTGTTACCATCAGTGATGTGGCCAAGGAATCGGCAACAGGCGCGCAGCAAATGGCCGGTTCCAGTGATGATCTGGCGCGGCTTGCACTGGAATTACAGGAACAGGTTGCGGAATTCCATGTGCTGGATTGACCCGCATTGCTGAAAAAGAAACGGGCGACGGGTGCTTCTCTAATCGTCGGTCTGGTTGACCAGCGGGTCCTGCAATGGGTGTAGAGTCTCTTTATCCAGTAACGAGATGGCTCTCTCTGCGGCAGGCAGGCCAAACTCCAGGGCGATGCGGTAACAATCGAGCAGGTCGATACCCTTACTGTTGTTTTCCTTCATTTGTGCTATACCTGATAGTAAATTAAGAATACTCCGGTTGATGCGAAGCGTTTCATAAAATAATGCAGACCGATTCAGATCGGCCTGCCTGAGAATAAGAAGGCCCGGTATCCGAAAGAGGTTGGAGATACCAGGCAATAGCCAAGCCTCCAGCTCGGCTGGCCGCTAAGGAGCGGTCACGGTAAAATCGATGTTCACGTCGCAGTGAAACCCCACACTCCTCCCGTCCGCTATTCGCCAGGGCGAATAGCCCTGTATGACAAAACATAATGTAAACCTGCCCGGACTGGTTTGCATTGGAATAAGAAGGCCTGGTATCCGGAAGAGGCTGGAGATACCAGGCAAGAGCCAAGCCTCCAGCCTGGCTTCCCGCTAAGGAGCGGTCACGGTAAAATCGTTGCCGGGAGGTCATCATTCCCAACTTAACGTCCCCCCCGTCTGATATTCGGTAACGCGGGTCTCAAAAAAATTCTTTTCCTTCTTCAGATCGATTACCTCGCTCATCCAGGGAAATGGATTGGAGGCCCCCGGATACTGCTCCGGCAGACCGATCTGGGCATAGCGCCGGTTCGCGATAAACTGCAGGTAGTCTTCGAAGATATTGGCGTTCAGGCCCAGTACGCCTCTGGGCATGCTGTCATAGGCATAACGCGTCTCCAGATCAACCGCATCCCGGATCATGGTAATCACTTCCTGCTGGAAGTCATCACTCCACAGACGGGGATTTTCTATCTTGATCTGATTGATCACATCGATTCCGAAATTCAGATGCATGGATTCATCCCGGAGAATGTACTGGAACTGCTCGGCGCAACCGGTCATCTTGTTGCGGCGGCCCATCGACAGCACCTGTATGAAACCCACATAGAAAAATATTCCTTCAAAGATGACATAGAAGGCGATCAGGTCGCGCAACAGGCGCTGATCATCTTTAATCGAGCCGGTATGGAAAGTTGGGTCCCCGAGGCTTTTTGTGAAACGCATGGCCCACTGGGCCTTGTCGTGTATTGAGGGTATCTCACGGTACATGTTGAACACTTCGGCTTCATCCAGCCCCAGGGATTCGACGCAGTATTGATAGGCATGGGTATGCAATGCCTCTTCGAACGCCTGCCGCAGCAGGTATTGGCGGCACTCAGGATTGGTGATGTGCCGGTAGACTGCAAGTACCAGGTTATTCGCAACCAGCGAATCAGCCGATGCAAAAAAACCCAGATTACGTTTAATAATCGTGCGCTCGTCATCGCTCAGTCCTGTTGGATTTTTCCACAGGGCAATATCTGCATTCATGTTGATCTCTTGTGGCATCCAGTGGTTGGCACAGGCATCCAGGTATTTTTGCCAGGCCCATTTGTATTTGAAGGGCACAAGTTGATTGAGATCGGCCCGGCAGTTGATCATCTGTTTATCGTCCACGGTAATTCTGGCCGCACCGAATTCCACCGCTTCCAGGCCGGTCAGGTGCGGTCCATCCTCCTCATGGTCAAGCCCTGCCGCGGCAGGATTTGGATTGACCACCGGTGCCTCTCCAGCAGTGGCCATAAGCACATCATTTTCCTGTAGTCCCATACCGGGATGTACGACCGGGATCCGTGCCGTTTCTACGACAGCTTTCTTGTTTACACCGTGGCCGGCAATCGGGTCATCCCAAATCAACATTGGTTTATTCCTCCAAAAAAATTTCTACTTTGCACTGTTAACCTTTACCATTCACTGCCTCTATTGGCATGCATCACAGTCCGGGTCATCGATAGCGCAGGCCTTGGGCTGCGTTGCTGTAAAATTGCGTTGCACGGCGGCAAGCGTGTTTTCACGGCCACCGCTCAAGGTGCTTTTTTCCACATGGGTCGCGCCCATGCTGCGCAGATAATAGGTGGTCTTCAGTCCGCGGACCCAGGCCAGTTTGTAAAGATTATCGAGCTTCTTGCCGTCCGGTTCGGACATATACAGGTTCAGTGATTGTGCCTGGTCAATCCATTTTTGCCGGCGCGAAGCGCACTCGATCAGCCAGCGCGGATCAATCTCGAAAGCGGTTGCATAGAGTTGCTTTAGATCGTCCGGTATACGCTCAATGGGCTGTACACTCCCATCGAAATATTTAAGGTCATTCACCATAACCTCGTCCCAGAGGCCTCGTGCCTTGAGATCGCGTACCAGGTAAGGGTTTACAATGGTAAATTCACCGGACAGGTTCGATTTGACGAACAGATTCTGATAGGTGGGTTCAATCGATTGCGATACCCCGCAAATATTGGAGATGGTAGCGGTTGGCGCGATCGCCATGCAGTTGGAGTTGCGCAGGCCCGTTTTACGAACCCGTTGCCGCAATGTGTCCCACTCCAGGGTCTGAGTGCGATCCACATCCAGGTAACCGTCACGCTCGGCTTCGAGAATATCGATGGAGTCAATCGGTAGTTTGCCCTGGCTCCATAAAGAGCCGTTAAAGCTGAGATAGGGGCTCCGCTCCTGTGCCAAGAGAACGGATGCCTGAATAGCGAAGTAACTGACGGCCTCCATGCTGCTGTCGGCAAACAGGATGGCCTCTTCCGAGGCGTAAGGGAGACGCAGTTGATACAGGGCATCCTGAAAACCCATAATCCCCAGGCCGACCGGACGGTGACGGAGATTGGAACGGCGCGCCTGGGGCACACTGTAATAGTTGTAATCAATAACATTGTCCAGCATGCGCATGGCCGTGGTAATGGTCTGCTCCAGTTTTTCCACGTTCAGGCCGTTTTCATCCACATGCCGGGCCAGGTTGACGGAGCCGAGATTACATACCGCGATTTCCTCATCCGAGGTATTCAGGGTAATTTCCGTGCACAGGTTGGAGGAGTGTACTACCCCGATGTGCTGTTGCGGCGAGCGCAGGTTACAGGGGTCCTTGAAGGTGATCCATGGATGCCCGGTTTCGTACAGCATCGACAGTATCTTGCGCCACAGATCGGTTGCCTTGACGGTTTTGAAGCTTTTAATTTCACCACGGGCCGCCATCTCTTCGTATTCGATATAACGTTTTACAAATGACTGACCGCTGAGTTCGTGCAAATCGGCTGTCTCAACCGGAGAGAACAAGGACCAGTTATCCTTTTCACTGACCCGCTTCATGAAGAGATCCGGGATCCAGTTGGCCGTATTCATATCATGGGTGCGGCGCCGGTCATCTCCGGTATTTTTTCTGAGTTCCAGAAACTCCTCGATATCGAGGTGCCAGGTTTCCAGGTAGGCGCACATGGCCCCCTTGCGTTTGCCTCCCTGATTGACCGCAACAGCCGTGTCATTGGCCACCTTCAGGAAGGGGACCACACCCTGGGATGTACCATTGGTCCCCTTGATATGGGAACCCATGGCGCGCACCCGGGTCCAGTCATTGCCCAGACCTCCGGCGAACTTGGACAGTAATGCATCGTCCCTGATGGCGCTGAAGATGCCGTCGAGATTGTCCGGCACGGTGCTCAGGTAGCAACTGGAAAGCTGCGGCCGGCAGGTGCCGGAATTAAACAGGGTCGGTGTGGAACTCATAAAATCGAATGAGGAGAGCAGTTCATAGAATTCGATGGCACGGGCCTCACGTTCCAGTTCATTCATGGCGAGTCCCATGGCCACCCGCATAAAGAAAGCCTGTGGCAGCTCGAAGCGTGCACCGTGCGAGTGGATAAAATAGCGGTCATAAAGGGTTTGCAGGCCCAGGTAACTAAACTGGTGATCGCGCTCCACTTTGAGGGCGTTACCCAGCTGCTCCAGATCAAATTTGACCAACTTGTGATCCAGCAGCCCCAGTTCAGCACCGCGTTTGATATATTGTTTAAAATAGAACGGGTAACGATCCGCCATCTCGGACTGGGTCAGTTCGATATTTTTTCCCTCTACGAAACTCACGGCCTCGCGCCGCAGGGCGTCCAGCAACAGGCGCGCGGCGACGTAGCTGTAATTCGGTTCTTTTTCGATGAGGGAACGGGCGCTCATCACCAGCGCCGGATTGACATCCGCCTCATTCACGCCATCAAACAGGTTACGCAAGGCGTCATCGATGATTAACTGACCGTCAACGGACTCCAGTCCACTGCATGCCTCGTTCACGATAGCGATCAAACGGCCCGTGTCCAGCGGCGTGACAGAACCATCGGCACGGTTGACATTGATGCCGGGGCCGGTCTCCTCCTGCCCCTGGTGCGTGTTCGACTGCGCCAGCTTTTCGGCGCGTAACCGGGCCCGCTCCTCACGGTAAATGACATAGGCGCGCGCTACTTTCTGTTCCCCCGCCCGCATCAGCGCAAGCTCGACCTGGTCCTGGATATCCTCGATATGCACCGAGCCGCCGCCGGGCAGGCGTCTGGTGACTGCATGCACCACCTGTTCTGTCAGTACTGCGACGGTTTCATGAATACGCGTGGACGCTGCGGCGGCACCCCCTTCCACTTCGAGAAAGGCCTTGGTCATCGCCACCTGGATCTTGCCGGGATCGAACGCCGTGACCTTGTTATTGCGGCGGATGGCCTTGTAGACACCGGGTTGATGGGCGTTCAGGTCTGCAAGGGAACCTGCCGGCAGGGACACCGCCGCCGTAATCGATTGTACATTCGCGACGGAACCGGTAATGACACCCCCCTCAGTGACGGTTTTCTCGACCCCCATGTACCCCTCCTGCTGCCCGGTGCAACGATTATTCTTATCGTTTCAAAAAGAGCCTTAATAACGTAGAAACGAGATGAACTTTTTTATGTAAGGTGAATATATAGCACTACCATAGGATGTGGTCAAGTTTTATTTAAACACAATATATTGTGGATTTCACTGTTATTTTGTAGGGGATTTCCTGTGGATAAGTTGCGTGCAAAAATGGACAAAAGCGGCTGCTGGGCGTTAAGTCAAGTCTATTCAGTGGCTTATCTCAGTAGCAAAACAGGGCAGGGGTTGTGGGCATAAAATTTGCCGTTAAATAAACTAATCTTTTTCGGTGCGATAAATTCTTTGGTTCAAAGTTCAGGGTTCAAAGTTCTACGTTAAACCCTGAACTTTGAACCCTGAACCATGAACCATGAACCGGTTTATGGCATAGTATCCCACTACTAAAAACAAATAAGGGACGGTACGTTAATGAACAACAGCACAGAGGTTCGGATCCCCAATATCGGTGACTTCAGTGAAGTGGAAGTTATTGAAGTTCTGGTAAGGCCGGGCGACAGCGTTCAACCTGAAGATCCATTGCTGACACTGGAGAGTGATAAGGCGGCCATGGATATCCCTTCCCCGGCGCAGGGAGTGGTGAAGGAGATTAACATCAAGGTGGGGGACCGGGTCTCGGAAGGGGATCTGATCTTGTCTCTGGCGGTGCAGAATCGGCCCGCCACAACAGCAGCAGCGCAGACGAATACCCCGCCACAGCCGGCGTCCACACCTGGCGTCAATACGGATGCCGATATGCAGGCCGAAGTGGTCGTGCTGGGTTCCGGTCCAGGCGGTTACACGGCGGCCTTCCGCACTGCCGATCTGGGAAAAAAAACCCTGTTGATTGAGCGTTATCCCTCACTGGGAGGGGTCTGTCTCAACGTCGGCTGTATCCCTTCCAAGGCGCTATTGCATGTGGCCCGTGTCATGGGCGAGGTCAAGGAGATCGGACAGTTCGGGGTTGAATACGGCAGGCCAAAAATCGATTTAACCCGGTTGCGCAAGTGGAAGAACCAGGTAACCGGCCAGCTCACCAGGGGGCTTGCAGGATTAGCCAGGCAACGCAAGGTGACAGTGGTGCAGGGAATCGGGCAGTTCCTGTCCAGCAACCGGATAAGGGTCGATAGCGGGGCCGGGATGAAGACAATCGCCTTTGAGCAGGCCATCGTCGCCGCCGGTTCCCAGGCGAGCAGGGTGCCTGGATTGCCGCAGGACCCGCGTATTATCGATTCCACCAGGGCCCTGGAACTGGAGGAGGTGCCCGGGCGTCTGCTGGTTATCGGCGGCGGCATTATCGGCCTCGAAATGGCTGCTGTCTATTTCCGACTGGGCGCGAAGATCACGGTCGTTGAAATGCTGGCAGGCCTTGTTACCGGCGCCGATCCGGATCTGGTCAAGCCCTTGCAACGCCAAATCCGGCAGCAATACGAGCATATCTATCTCAACACCACAGTTACGGCGATTAAGGCCGCAAAAAAGGGATTAACCGTCACCTTTGAGGGTCCCGGTGCACCACAGAGTGAATCGTTTGACCGTGTCCTGGTGGCCGTTGGCAGGCAGCCCAACGGCCATAAAATCGGTGCCGTTGATGCGGGCATAACGGTCGATGAACAGGGGTTTATTCCCGTCGACAGGCAACAACGCACCAATGTCCCGCATATATTCGCCATTGGCGATATCGTGGGTCCACCCATGCTGGCGCATAAGGCCTCCCATGAAGGCAAAGTGGCTGCAGAGGCCGCAGCGGGACTCAAAAGCAGCTTTGATGCCCGGGTAATTCCGTCAGTGGCCTATACCGACCCGGAAGTGGCCTGGGTGGGGACAACGGAGACGGAAGCCAGGGCGCAGGGAGTTGACTACGGCAAGGGTGTCTTTCCCTGGGCTGCCAGCGGCCGTTCGTTAAGCCTGGGGCGTAAGGAAGGCATGACCAAACTGCTGTTTGATAAAGAGTCTAACCGTGTTATCGGCGCAGGTATCGTTGGCCCGAATGCGGGGGATCTGATTGCTGAAGCCACCCTGGCCATTGAGATGGGTTGTGATGCGGAAGATATCGGGCTGACAATCCATCCGCACCCGACCCTGTCGGAGACGATTGCCTTTTCTGCGGAGGCCTTTGCCGGAACAATAACGGACCTTTATATGCCGGCCGGCGAATAATTTCTAAGCCTCTGCCATAATTCTGGCCTTCACCAACCATGAAAAATAAAACACGTCCCATAGAAGACGGCGAGTATATTCATTCCCTTGCCCGTGGTTTGTCCGTGCTGCGGACGTTTACCCGGCAGCGGCCGGAAATGACACTCAGTGAGGTGGCCGCGGCTGCCGATTTAAGCCCGGCGGTAGCGCGTCGCTGTCTTAATACCCTGGAGCACCTGGGCTATGTCGGCAGGAAGGGCAAGCTGTTTTTGCTGCGTCCGGAAGTGATGGTATTTGCCTCTGCTTATCTGGGATCCATGAATGTCGAGGAAGTGGTACGGCCTTACCTGCAAAACGTCCGGGACAGGACGGGGGACAGCTCTTCGTTGGCGGTGTTATTCCATAGCGATATCCTCTATCTGGTCCATGTTTCAACCAGGCGAATGATTCGCCTGGACGCCGGCGTCGGCACGCAATTCCCCGTATTCGCCACATCGCTCGGCAGGATTCTCATGGCTTATCAGCACAGGGATGTGATTGAGAATTATCTGCATACCACCGAATTCAAGGCGCTCACCGATAAGACGGAGACATCCGTCACTAAACTCAGAACCATCTTTAAAAAGGCGCGGCGGGATGGTTATACCGCCATTCAGGATGAACTCGACTATGGGATCGTGTCGGTTTCAGTGCCGATCCTGAATGAGAGTAATGAGATCCTGGCCGCTATCAACTGTTCTACGTCGACGTCCAGGGTTGCCATGGAAGAAATGATCCGTACACGCTTGCCGGTTCTGAAAGAGGCGGCAAAAACTATCGGGTTGGAACTGCGGCGCTATCCCATACTGGCCCATTCCGTAGGCCTGTGACCGGGTTAAGGGGATATCTATTCCCCGTGGGTCTCCGGGTATACCGGTTTTATCCCGCGGAGTCCCCGGTTATGGAATGGGCCGTAACCTGAAATCGTAATCAACTGTATAGAAGGGTTTGTCGACACCACGCGCCGCCATCTCCTCCTCGGAATCGTGCCGTTGCGGGTCATATTTCAGGTCTTTCACGGAGAAGATGGTGTCCGAATCGATATAGGGGGAATTTTTCATATAGGCCATGGTGATGAAGGTTGGATAACCCTCGGCCTGAATCCGGTAGTGGATATGGGCCGGGCGCTCGCCGTGGCGGCCGAGTTGATCCAGCATGTTCCCCGTGGGGCCGCTGGTGGGCACCGCGTAATTACCGGGTATGACCGTCTGGAAATAACACTCTCCCTGTTCGTTGGTGCGTATCTTGGCATAAAAATTCCATTCTTGTTGCGACTCTTCCTGGACGAAGTAGTGGCCATCATGGCGCGGCTGCCAGATATCGACCACGGCCCCCGCTATGGGTGTCCCGCCCAGATCCAGCACACGGTTGTAAACAAACAGCGGATCTCCATCGTCATCTTCGCCTATCTTTGCGCCCAGTTCCCGCTCCGGGGCGCCTTCGATCAGCAGCGGGCCCTCGACGTTCGCCCCCGTGGCCTTCTCACTCCCCTGCTCATCGAGCAGGATACAGAGTTCCGAGATGCCGAGACAGTCAGACATGAGATGGACCTCACCCATGGGAAAATCCTGGTTGGGCTGGGCCAGGCGGAACAGAAATCGACGGCCGATCTCCAGCTCCTCGGTGCTCAGGTTGACCTCCCTGGCAAAGCCATGCAGGTGGCGGACGAGGCTTGTATAGATCTGGTAAAGCCGCGGGTTTTTTTTACCGCCATCGCCATGCTCAATGACTGCCTGGGTAATGTTGTCCAGATTGATAGTGGCCATTAATTCCCCCGTTAAATACTTGTTGATGATATTTAAGGCATGTACAGCTGCACAGATTAGCATTGTAAAACCGTGAATTCCATAATGCCTTAAAGTTACATAATAAAAGGTCGCTGGTCGGCAATTGTGTCAGAGAGGAAATGTGAAGCATTCGCTGGCACTGAGAACTTGCAAATAAATTTCGGCCTAGGTAAGCTCGATTCAGAGATGGATTAAAGTAACTGTACTGGTACAGGTGGCATTGATGTCCCGGTAGCGAGCTGCCACTGAATCTGGATTCAACGGTAAATGTCTGTCAGCGGACGGGCACTACATCGAATTATTCTTCAATCAAAATCTAATTAGAGGTAAAGAGCGTTATGACAGAACCAGTGGTTACGCGTGACGAGATTATGCAGGCGTGCGAGGGGATGCTGCGGAAACAGTTTTTTGTGGTGTTGACTACTCCCGCCAATGGCCTTGGGCCTGTAATGGAAAATCTTGAACCACATTTGAAATTCCAGGTTGAACTCGAGGAGAAAGGTATCATGTTCGGGGCCGGCCCATTTTTCACTGATGACATGAAGGAATGGCGGGGTGATGGCATGGTGATACTCCGGGCTGACACCATGGAAGAGGCGGACAAGATCGCAGCCTCTGATCCGATGCATCAAAGTGGTGCCAGGAGCTACAAGATTCGTCCATGGTTGATGAATGAAGGAACCATGACCCTTAAGGTGCGTTTTTCAGATGGGAGTAGAGAGATTGTGTAGCTGTTTACTGTCATAAACAGACCGATGCAGCACAATACAAATTCAGTCTGGAGCGCATTGTCCAAGTTTTATCACTGGACTATTGCCATTTGTTTTCTTATCTCCTCCGGCATAGCTTGCTATCTGTTTGCACTGGACCGATTTACCAGCGAAGCGGACGAACGGGCGTTCCTATCCGTAATTTTCTGGCATAAAAGTTTCGGTGCGCTGGTCTTTTTTCTTGCATTTTTCAGTATTTACTGGCGCATGAAGAACAGACCTCCCGAGTTGCCCGAAAGACTGCCTGGCTGGCAGCATAAGGCCACCGATATCATGCACTGGCTGCTATTTGCCATGATGATCATTGTGCCTGTTACGGGGCTGATTGGTACGGAGATTGGTAATTACAAATTTTCATTTTTTTATCTGTTCGACATTCCACATTTCTATCCGGCCGATAAAGAACTGGCCGATATACCCTATGCGATACATATCTATATCGTCTGGGTTGCCGCAGTATTACTGCTTATTCATATAGGCGCGTCTTTACTCCACCACTTCTATTACAGGGATAATATCTTACGGCGCATGCTGCCGGCGATGTTGGTCATGCAGGATGTTCAGGATCAAGACTGAGTAAACACGATTGACGGTAACGCACTGAACATAATCTTCCATGCTGCCCGTTCATAAAACGGGTGGCGGGACAAACCGGTCAGTGACGAGCAGCTACAGCAGATTTATGAACTGACCAGATGGGGGACAACCTGCGCCAATGGTTGTCCGATGCGTATCGTATTCCGCGAGGATAGTGAAGCAATACGGCAGTTGGTCAGTGTCACGCCGGATGTGAATAAAGACAAAGTTCGCCAGGCGCCTGTCAGCGCACACATAAATTTTACTGGCGAGCCAATTTTTTAGCGCTGTTGTAAGAACTGAATGATTGTATTGTTATAGGCTTCAGGTTCAAGCATATTGATCATGTGCCCTCCGCCCGGGATGACTGCTTTTTTTGCGCCCGGGATTTCATTTGAGAATTTTTCCGCGGTCAGCGCGAACCATGGCGTTTCTTCAGCGCCGATGATAATAAGGGTCGGCATGTTGATTTGATCAAGCCGATGAACAGCATCAATGCCAATACCGGTTTGTTCTTCCATATCACCGGCCAGATCTCTGGCCGGGTAATCATTCAAAATCTCCATTATTTTTTGTTTGACAGCAGCATGCCCGGTCGGGATCTGCATCAGTGGATGTTTCAACCATTCTTGTCTGAATTGTTCAATATCACCGGCACGGACCAGCTCTGAATAATATTCCATGGGAATATGATCAGGCTGCTCAGCAGGCGGACTAAAACCATCCAGTGCCGGAGCGTGCAGGATCATAGTATTTAGCTTTTCGGGTCTTGTCAGTGCATAACGCACGGTAATCCTGCCCCCTTGTGACATGCCCAGCACGGCGGCGCTGTCAATTTCAAGTTGCTCGAGGATGTCATCAAGATCACTCAGCTCTCTGTCCATACTGGGCTTGCTTGCAGTAGCGCCAAAGCCACGTCGATCAAAAGAAACGACCTTGAAATGCTGGCTGAGTGCCGGCAGTTGATATAGCCACATACGTCGATCCAGAGTCCAGCCGTGCAGGAGGATCAACGGTTCACCGGTACCACGCACGTCGGCATGAATGATATGTCCGTCCTTACATGTAACAACTGCTTGTGTATCAGGGTCCGGTTGTTTATTCATTTTTCATTATTTTAGTATCAGGATATACAGTGATGTCATCTGTGGGTATTGATCAACATCAAAAAAGGGCGGGAAGTTTAACATCAAGCTCAATAAAGTCAGCTAAATTCAAGATGCTGGTTCAATGTAAAGGTATTGCAACTGGGGAAATAGCACAAACAACAATATTATTACAAGTGAGTGCAGATGATAGCTTGCTGCAACTTCTACTTTCGGGTAAAACTGGTTGACCATCGATGGTGGCCAGGAGAGAAAAAATGTTACGAAGCACTGACAGGTTTTTAACCACCCATGTCGGCAGTCTTCCACGTGCCGAGGATTTGACCCACATGATGTGGGCCCGCGAAGACGGCATCCCGGTCGATAAGCAGGCCTTGCGTGAACGGGTACACCAGGCCGTGCTGGATGTCGTCAAGAAACAACAGGAACTGGGCGTGGACCTGGTCAATGACGGTGAAGCATCCAAACCCAGCTACGCGACCTATGTCAAGGACAGGTTGGCCGGTTTCGGAGGAGGTGACAATTCATACGTGTTTGATGACCTGGTTGACTTTCCTCAACTTGCCCGCCGTGTCGGTGAAGATCCATCACGTCAACATCGCCACTCACCCGCATGCAATGGTCCTATCAGCATGCGTAATATTGATGGACCGACTGAAGATATCGCTAATCTGACCGAGGCTGTCGGTGCAGATAAACTGGATCATGTTTTTGTCAGTGCCGCTTCTCCCGGCGTCACCTCGATATTTTTCAAAAACCAGTATTACTCCTCACATGAAGAGTATGTGTTCGCCATTGCCGATGCCATGCGTGAGGAATACGAAGCCATCGCCGCATCCGGCGCGACCCTGCAAGTAGATTGTCCGGACCTCGCCATGGGACGACACCTGAATTCAGATGGAATGAGTCTGGAAGATTTTCGCAAACAGGCGGCCATGCATATCGAAGCATTGAACCACGCCGTGGCCAATATCCCGGCGGAACAGCTACGCATGCACCTGTGTTGGGGTAACTATGGCGGCCCGCACCACTGTGATATCAACCTGTCTGACATAATCGATATCGTGTTACCGGCCAGGCCCATGATGCTGTTGATGGAGGCCGCCAACCCACGCCATGCCCAT
Source organism: Gammaproteobacteria bacterium (assembly GCA_046757565.1). Lineage (GTDB taxonomy): Bacteria > Pseudomonadota > Gammaproteobacteria > Eutrophobiales > Eutrophobiaceae > JBHHYN01. Next base: position 72,814 of record JBHHYN010000003.1, read on the forward strand.
GAGTGGGTTCTGTTTGAAACCATCAAGCTACCTGAGGGAAAAATATTGTGCCCCGGCGTCATCGAGTGTCAATCCAACTACATCGAACACCCGGAGCTGGTGGCGCAACGGATCAAACGCTATGCCGACCTGGTCGGACGGGAAAATATCATGGCCGGAACCGATTGCGGTTTCAGTATTCATGTGGGGCAGGCAGCCATCGATCCAGACGTGGTCTGGTTGAAGCTTGAATCATTGGTAGAGGGCGCACGCATCGCCTCTCGGCAGTGCTGGAAGTAAAGATCGGCACTCGTAACAAATAACAACAGACACGCCACAATGACTACCCACATCCTGCGATCCAACGCCAGGCCGTCGCCCGCCATGTTGAAGGCGATGCGGCAGCCGTCCCGCATTTCAAACTGCACGGTGAATCCGGAAGAAAACAGGAAGCAACGGGTTATTCCATCTCAAACGGGATCGCCTCCTCTATGACGTTCCACATCACACCGGCGCTCGGGTTCTCCATCTCCTCCAGGAGATGACCGACCAGGCCCCCGCACCTCGCGGTGAGGACGATACCCCGCATAATCTTTGCCGGCAGGCCGGCCTCGGCAAGCACTGCGGCCATGGCGGCGCTGATATTGGTGGGTAGTTTTTTGCCCAGTTCCCGTTCGAGACAGCTTTCGACTTGGTGCATGGCCTTGATGTAATCGCCCTTGACCCCTGCAGTTTCGGCGACTTCCAGCAGTCGCGCTACCCTGGGATCGCCCTGCCTGTGGATGGGATGCCCGAATCCCGGAACCGGTTTTTTCTGCGCCCGGAAGGCCCTGATCTCGGCGATGGCAACCTCCTCCTGTTCCGCTTCCGGGGCCGCAACGACCTTGTCGAACAGTTTGGCGCATTCGCTTGCCGTGCCGGCGAAGCGGTCGCCCACCCCGAGAAGACCGGCGGCAATCGCTCCCTGAAACGCCTCGGGGGCGCCGAGAATGGTCATTCGTGTGGCAATCGATGACGGAATAATGCCGTGTTCCATGATGGTGACCAACACCGCATCCGTAATCGTGAGCTGCATGGCATTCGGCATCTCGCCCAGCAGGTGGAATAACAACATCTCGGTAAAGGTGACCTTTCCCATCAGGTCGTTGACGAGATTTTTATTACGAATCATGATGTGTTCCTCATCATATCCGCATAATTTCGTGGTTTTGCGTAGCGTTTTTGCCATGCTGGTTACTCCTTAAAAGTTTAAATAGTTATCCGCCGGCGGCGATAAGAAGACAGAAGAAGAATCCCCGCGCTGTCATCGCGTTGCGCGGGACGAAGCAGCCTGGAGCAGCGGGTTTGTCCCGCACGCACCCATGCAGCATCTCATTAAATTGCCCTATATATACCACAGAAATAGATGTCGCAGACAGGATCTGTTCGCGCTCTTACCGGGAATGTTATCCACGATCTTTCTTTCGCAGGCAGCGTCCGGACATGCCGGCTCTGATTCTTCAGAAATGTTCGGCCCTGTTTACGATCGCCCTTTGGTACCAATAGCGTGGTTCCTGCTTTGTTGTCCCCGTCGCACCTGCTGGGAACGGTGAATATTCGCATATCGAACTTGACTTCGGTATGCGAAAATATTATATATATTCATTCAGGGGAATATCATACATTCACCGGGAATCTTAACAGGCCGGGGAGGGGGTATAATGATGCAAGGCAAGGTATCAGGTCGAAGCGTAGTGCTGTGTATGGCGATGGCGGGATTTGTTCTGTCCGTGTCCGCGCAAACCGTCTTGGAAGAGATCACCGTCACTGCCAGGAAACGCGCGGAATCCTATGAGGATGTGCCCATCGCCGTCAACGCCTTTACTGCGGAGGAGATCGAGTCCGCGGGCATCGATACGCCGCAGGACTTCATCGCCCTGACGCCCAACGTCACCCAGGTTCAGACCCAGAACCAGGGTACCTCGTTTGTCACGATCCGGGGTATCTCCCAGGCCAGAAACAGCGAAACATCGGTGGCCATCCTGGTCGATGGCGTGCTGGAGACCAACCCGGCCCAGTTTAACCAGCAGTTGTTCGATGTGGAAGATATACAGGTGCTGAAAGGCCCCCAGGGCGCGTTGTACGGCCGCGACGCCATCGGCGGCGCCATTATCATCCGCACCAAGCAACCCACGGATGAATATCATGGCAAGCTCAAGGTGGGTGGCGATAACGGCCCCGGCTACAAGGTCCAGGCCAGCCTCAGCGGCCCCGTCCCCGGTATGGACACCCTCAAGTTCCGCGGCGCATTCTCCTACGTCGATACCGACGGCGTCATCGACAACCCCGTCCTGCGTGAAGAGGCCGATCCCTTCAGGGATGTCTCGGGCCGCTTCAAGCTGCTGTGGCAACCCACGGACAACTTCAGCGCCGATGCGCGTTTCAGTATTTCACAGGTTGACACCCAGGGGTTTTATTTCAACATCAGAAACAGCGCGCCGCCTCTCTTTCCCGGCGCACCTGCAGTGCTTGGCCTCGGCAATAAGAGTTCCGTCAATGACACCAGCCTGCCGGTACGGGTCAACAACGCCGGCGATGACGATCGGGACCTGCTTAATTTTTCCCTGAAGCTGGACTACACCAGCAGCTACGGCACCCTGACCAGCATCACCGCCTACGACCGCACTAAAGAGATCATCACCGGCGACGCCTTCGATTTTCTGCCAACCGCGGAATCATTCAATGAGACTGTACTTTCGCCTATATTTTTAGGTCTTCCTGTCGGTGCCATCCCTGATTTCAATCAGAGCCAGTATCTGGATGTGGACGCCTTCAGCCAGGAGATCCGCTTTACCTCCCCGGCCGAGAACCGCTTTCGCTGGATCGCCGGGATCTATTTCGTGTTGACGGACCGCTTTATCTCTACCGGCAATATGGTCGACACCGGCGGCGGTGTGTTTAAGGTGTTCAGGAGTCCGCGTGGTAACTTCCCTTTTGATTTCGCTACCGATCCCGTCAATCCCCAGGCGACCTTCCTGTCGGATTCCCAGGACAATTTCGCCTTCGCCGCCTTCGGAGAGATGAGCTTCGATATTGATGAGGACCTGGAGCTGTCGTTTGCGCTGCGTTACGACCGCGACCACCGGCAGAACACCACCGATACGCCGAATGCCTTTTTTGCCGGCAATCTCGTCGGCGCGTCATTCCAGGGCGAGGTCCGGCAAAGGACCTGGGATGACCTGCAGCCGAAGATCACCCTGCGTTTCAGGCCCATGGAAAACCTGATGTTCTATGGTAGCTTTAGCCGGGGCTTTCGCAGCGGCGGCTTCAACCAGAGCGGCGTCTCCGCCGCCGGTGTGCCGGGAGTCGGCGACACCTTCGATCAGGAGACTGCCAACACCATCGAAGGGGGGCTCAAGGCGCAACTCTTTGACAAAAGGCTGAACCTCTCGCTCAGCGCCTTCGATACCAGGGCGGAAGGGTCCAATTTCTTCGTGTTCCTGGTTGCCTCCAGCACCCAGAACCTTGGGAACTTTGATGCGGTCGATTTTGACGGGATCGAATTCGAGGTCGCCGCGCGGCTGGCCGAGGGGCTGGACCTGAATGTGGGTCTGGGCTATACCAAGAGTAATATTTCCGAATCCAAGCGGCCCACCGACATCGGCAACAGGGCCCCGAACGTCTCCAAATACACCGCCAATGTCACCGGTAAGTACGAACGGCCTCTGTTTGCCGGGATTGATGGCTTTGTCCGGGTCGATTACCAGTATATCGGCAATACCTCGTTTTTTGACGCAGACGCCAATAATGTGCCGGTCCCCACGAACAACCGTAAGCCACTGAATCTGGTGGATCTCCGTTTCGGGGTCCGGGGCAGCGACTGGTCCGTGACCGCCTGGTCGAAGAACCTCAACGATCTGAGGTACAACGCCGAGTACTCCCCCGGCGGATTTGTCTTCAAGGCGCCGCCGAGGCGTTGGGGCGTGGATTTCATGAAGGAGTTCTGAGATACATTTTTCAGCGACCCTGTTTGGCTGGTTGAGACGCTCATCTTCACGTTCGAGCAAGACTGTCCCCGTTTTTTTAATGAGTAAAATATCCAGGTATAAAAAACGATGACTACAGCACCGAAATTATCTGCCCGCTTACACCACAATGCCTATGTTACCGGGGACATGGAAGCGGTCCGTAAATTCTACGAAGAGATTATCGGCATGCCCCTCGTCTCTACCTGGTGTGAAAAGACCATGCTGTTTGGCAAGGAACGGACCTACATGCACTGTTTTTTCGATATGGGTGGTGGTGAATGCCTGGCGTTTTTCCAGTTTGCCAATAAAGAGGATCAGCAGGAGTTTGGTCCGGAATTGATTCCATCGGGGTTTCGTCACATCGCCATGAAGGTTGTCGACAAAGCGGCTCAGGAGGCGATTCGTGACCGGCTGATTGCGGCCGGTTACCAGGAGCCTGAAATGTACGTGCTTGAGCATGGTTACTGTAACTCCCTGTATGTGTACGATCCAAGCGGATTGTTGATTGAATTTGTTGTGGATCATCCGGATGTGGAGAAGATTAATGCGGAGCAACGCTCCAAAGCGCACGCTGAACTTATGCGCTGGCTGGCCGGTGATCACACACCGAATAACACGGCTTATCACAGGCAGCAGCCTGTTTAAAGCAGGATTTGCCTGTCGATTTCGTCACTACTTCTGTACGTGAAGTCGCCGCCCGTTTTTGTCCTTACGTGTAACTTCATTCCTGTCACGTCCGGGTGATGGCGTACTAATTTACACCTGCATGCATCGAACCGGGAATAGTTATCCAGGAGAATTTTTTTTATGCGAACTAAAATCTGCGTGGTCTATCATAGCGGCTATGGTCATACACAGCGTGTTGCAGAGGCTGTTGTTACGGGTGGTCTGTCCGTAGAAAATAGTGATTGCCGGCTGGTTTCCGTTACAGGGTTGGATGAGGACAGCCGGCTATGGGATGAACTGGATAATGCCGATGCCATGATATTCGGTGCCCCTACCTATATGGGTAGTATCTCTGCTGAAATGAAGCGATTTATGGAGGCCACATCCAGTCGCTGGATGGAGATGAAATGGGCCGATAAACTGGCGGCAGGCTTTACCAATTCCGGGTCGCAGAATGGAGATAAACAAAATACACTGATCACTTTGGCCACGTTTGCCGCGCAACATGGCATGATCTGGATCAACCTCAATCAGTTGCCCGGCAACAATAGTTCTTCAGGCAGCGTGGAGGATGTTAACCGGCTCGGTTCATCGCTGGGAGCTATGGCACAATCTAATATAGATGAAGGCCCTGACCTGGCGCCGCTTCAGTCGGATCTGCAAACGGCGGTATTATTGGGGGAGCGAGTCGCTAGTTGTGTCAAACGTTGGAAGTTTTGATAAAAAAAACGGCTCTTCAGCAGAATCTGTGGGGTAACAAGAAAGACTTTTGAATAAAA
>JBHHYN010000004.1:0-75984 GCA_046757565.1 Gammaproteobacteria bacterium
CCGCCCATGAAGGGGTCGAGCACCACCTTGTCCCGGGTGTCGGCATCGTCGGTGTGGTCCTTGTAGAACTCATCCATTAAGTCCGTTGGCGTGCCGTCTTTTTTATAGGCAGGTTTCAATGCGCCCAGCAGTACGGCGCGAAACACGCACGAGGCCCGGCGCGCAAACCACTTGTGCATCTGGTAAATAGGCTTGAAGCTGTTGCGCTCGGGCTGGGCCAGCCGGTTGATTTCCACAATCGGGAAACCCACCTCGATGGCACGTGGTACCGTTTTAGAGTCTGCTGTGGCCTGGTTGGGTTTCTTGGAACTCGTTCCGCTCATGCACCACCCTCCAACCTCAAGTCGGTGGGAAAATGCACGGGCAATTCGGTCACCGGCCGGAAGGCCTTGTCGTTGGAGACCAGGGCATCGGCTTTCAAACGCACGGCAACCGCCAGTACCACGGCGTCATTGGTCAACAGGCCGTATTTCTCTTGCATCTGGAATGCAGTCTCGATCAAATCGGGCAGCGTGCAAGGCTCGAACCCCAGCCCTAAGTCCAGAAGTGCTGTGACCTTGGCGCGGTAGAGGCCTAATTCACGTATCGCCTCCGGTTTGGCACCCAGCCGGGCGGCCGGGTTGTTGCCGCTAATCTTGCCCAGCATCATGGCCTCGGCCAGCATGAGTTTGTGGGTCAGTTCCTGCCACACGGTCTGCGGCAGCGTGCCCATCAACTCACCCTTGGAACAGCGCCGGATCAGCCGTTGCGCCTGGGCGGACACCCCCTGCTCGGCATAGAGCAGGACGTTGGTGTCGATGACGCACAGGCTACCGTTGTTAATGTCATCCAGATTCACAGGTCCCAGGCATCCTCTTCCAATATGGTGCGGAATTGTTCCGGCTTGAGCCGCATGGGCCGGTCGCAAAATAGTTGATAGGCCGCTTCGCGTTTGGCCGGCGCCGGCGCCTGGGCGGACAGATAACTCTCCAGGGCGTCCTGGATCAGATCGCTCAATGGTCTGCCCTCACCTGCGGCGCGGCGCTTGGCGCGGCGGATGACGTCTTCTTCAATCAATGTACCGACTTTTTGTTTCATTTCACTTCACCTCTAGTTACTGCAAGGGACCCAGCACCAGCCAGGGAGTCATCATTTCCATCAAGGTCAGGCCACCGTGACGATAGATGGACTGGGAGGCACTGGGCGCCTGCGGGCGGTTGTGCCCCCGACCTGCGAGCACCGCCAACCGCTTTGCTGTATCAATCCAAAGCCCGGTAGTGCGATCCGGCAGCGTTTCATTTTCCTCGAAAAAACGGAAACGCTTGCCATTCAGGCAGCGGTCAACATTCTTGAGACTGGGATCACTTAGACCCGAGCCCAGAAAGATATAACCGTGGTCGCTGGTGACCAGTACCTTCCTGTCGGGCGGCACGGCCTGAACCGTACGCTGCCAGGCCTGCTCAAAACCGTCCCACAGGCCTTCGAACATGGCCTCGTTCACCGCCGTGCTGTCTGTATAACGCTGGTCGGGGAACCGCGACCACAACAACAGCGATTCTTCGCCATCCTGGATGGTGTGGTGATCGCCCGCCTGCTTGAAGTAATAGAATCGGATGTTTTGCGCCTTGAGCTCTCCCCGCCCGGTCAGTTGGGAAGGACCGATTGCGGGTAATCCAAACCCCAAGCGGTCGGCGACAAAGCATTCGGTCTCACTGGGTACCGCGGCGCGACCGCATCCCATTTCCAATATTTCACGGTGGGAGTCCTTTGCGAGTTGCATCAAGCGCGGCAACTCGCGTAGCGAGCAGCCGTCGAAGATCACCACCGCGGATTTGGGATTCTCTTGAAAAAAGTGCGCTACCGACCGCTTGATAAGAGATGCTGCGGCCAATTCATTCGTAATGCTGCTCCCCGCCGCCGTCAGCAGATTCTCGCGGGTATTGACCTGGGCCTCGCCGCGCAACAGGTAATCCTTGGGTGATTGGTTGGCGGCTTCGAATGCCTTCGTCGACCACACGTCCTCCAATAACCAGCGCTCCAGACCGGGCAGGCGCTCACCGGGCTGGGTGAGCTGATCAAGAAGGGAACGGTTCAGTCCGGCGGCAGTCATGGCGAATCGTCCTCTTCCTGCCTACTGGGCATCGGCGTCTCTACATTGACGCGCGCCGCGTAGGTCGAACCGGCAAGGTTGGGCAGCTTTTCGCACTGCTGCTCCAGATCGGCCTTGCTCATCGGCCCGGGTACGGTGATATCCAGTTGCAGATCCAGATCACCCTGGCCGGTGAGTGCACCACGATAAGCCGCCGGCAATGCGGACAGATCCTGGCCCTTGTAACTTGCGAAAATAGTAAAGCTGGCAAAACGGATGACGGCATCCTCCACATCGTTCAACCGTGCTGCAACTTGCTGGCGGAGTTCACTCAGGCTGCGGCAATACGGGGTCGCCCACTCGTCCGTGGAGACAGTCGGTTGCGCTATCGCCGCAGGGCCGCCGGCACCGCCGGTGACAACAGTTTCATCTTCGCCAGTCATTTCAGGAGGCGCTACCACACCGCCGGGTGTAACCGGCGGAAAAGGCAGTTCGGCATTCGCGGCCCAGGCATGGGTCAGTACGGCTTGATTCAGTTCCGATTCAGAGAGCGTGACGCGCTCGCCACAGAAACCGCCGCCCGCCCGCGGATGCTGCAAACCCAGGATACGGCCTCCATCTTCCACCAGCCCACGGATGGCGCTGGAAACCATGGCCGTTGATAGGGGCACCGGGTAGCCCAAGGTATTGCGGTAGGCCCGATCGACCTGTTCGATGCGTTGGCCTATCAGAGTTTGCAACCGCTCGCGAATGTGTTCCTGAAACAACGAGGGCGGGAAAATCTGGGTGCGCAGGAAGTCCTGAACCTGTTCCTTGCTGCTTGCCTGCCCCAGGCTTTCTTCCTCGAACTGGGTCTGTTCCGGGCGGTCGGCCCACTGGTCGATACGGACATAGACAAGACCGGCAGATTTCAAGATGCGCTGGATATGCTGTGTCTGTTCCCGTTCGATGCGCTCAAAGCGGCCGCGGCGTTCCGTATTGCTTGCAGAATCCGCGAGCTGCCTGGCCGACTTGAGACGTTTGGCCAGGGCAATGAGATCTGGGTTAACAAGATGGTCGACACGGTTGTTTTTCGGCTCCAACAACAAGATCTGATTGCGCAACTGCATACCCTGATAAAGTGCATGGCGCTCATCCAGCGAAAGGCGGCGGGGTGAGAGAATGTATCTTGGAGACTGTTTAGGCAGATCTTGTAATGCGGCCTTGGTGCGCTCGATGTCTTGGAAAACCACACTTTGATGGGTGTCGCGGAAGATTTCCTGTCGCCAGATCTGGATGATCTGGTCCCGGGCCATTTCATCGTTGTACTTAATGGCATCCAGTTCAACCTTAGCGTATTCGTTCTCTTCCAGATCAAAGAAGAAGCGCCCTTCACGCTCATGAAAATAGGTGCCGAATTTCTTAAAGGCATCCAGTCCAGTATGAAACTGGTTGGGATCGGTGCCGGGCATGGCGACGTGCCGGACCAGTTCGTCCCGGGATAAACCGATTCGCACACCGGGCACCAGGCTGGACAAGAGTACTGCCGATGCGGTGCCCTCAGCGCACGGTTGATTTTCGAGATCTCGATGGTTGGAGATTGCACAATTTATGAGCGTGCCTGCAGGATCGAGATCCTGAAGCCTGTCCGCACAGGCCCGATCGGTGAGCTGGCAATTGGCGGCGGTCATGAGAAAGCTTCCTTCGCCCGACACATCCAGCATCGCGCCTAACAGACCCAAGGCGCTACGCGTCCCCTGGAAACCACCACTTTCTGTGATGCGTTCAAAAACCAAGTCAATGAGATCGGGCAAGAAAGGAAAAGTCGCCTCCATGCGCTCGGTATAGGCGTCCGGTGTCTCGACATCGAAACGTTTCCAGGTGTTGATATAGGAACGAATGAGTGATCGCGCCGCATCACGATCATAGGATTCGGCATCGCTGAAAAGACGATGCCGCACGATAGCGGCGCGGTCTTCTGCTTTGCGAAAACGCAGTTCTATTCTGGGTGTACGTTTCAGCGTAGAGCCCGGTTCTTTGTTGCCATCGTAGATAGCGGCAAAAAGAGTCACTTTCTCGTCTCGGCCAGCTTCCTCGCTAAGCATCTGCAGGAAGCTGATATTCTGACTACGGCGGGCGGTGTCGCTTATGTTGGTAATGCCGCGTTCAAGCTCATCGAGAATGATGACCAGGTGCTTGTCACCCATAGCAGCACGAAATTCGTCCAGGTTGGGGGGGCGGTCCTTTGACCACTCCGTGCCGAGTTGCTGACCGATCAACAGCCACAACGCGTCGTCGGGCATGGATTGATCGGTGAACTTCTGAACGATGATTTCCGTGTCTGCGGGAGGTGACCATTTCAGCCCAAGTGTTTCTGTCCATGCCCGGGCCTGGTCGGGATTCTTGAATAAGTGATATCCCAAGAGGAGGGTGTGGGATTTACCCAGCCCTTTTACCGACTGGGCGAGAACTGTCCCGGGCGCAGTTTCATTGCCAAAACGCCGGATTAGTCCGCGCAGAACAGCATGCACATCTTCAGTGGGGTAGGTGAGATCAAAGAATTTCTGGGCATTCCGCTCCAAGCTGTTTACCGGACCGGAACGGAGGCGTTCCAGGTCGATAACGCCATCCAAGTTATGAGCAGAATCGTAGCGTTTTTTCAGCATAATTCTATGCTAGTAAAGAAATCTAGATATGTCAAGAATATTACTCTCCTGCCCTATGCGTATAGTTTCAACAACACCCTGGCCAAAAAAGCTTTTCTATTAGCCTGTCATTGCAAAACCTCATCGTATCGTAGCGAAGTGACGGGCCACGATGCGGGATCTCGACTGTATTTACACCATGATGAGTCTGCATGAGCGAGACGTAGGCAGTCTCCTGGTTTGTGCTATGGGTAGTGGCGATGTGACCACGTAGAGGTAAACGACTGGCTCATCAAGGACACATAGAGAGAAAGCACTATAAAGACGTTCCGGTGGGGATGAATCCGCTCGACTGAGACCGTCGGGTGTATGGTGCAGTGCATCAGCCATGCGGATCATGGCTCACACTCGTCAGGGAAATGATAGGTTAACTGTCATTTCCCCGATTCGGCTCCCCTTCCAGCCTGTCAATGATATTCTGATGGCCTGGACCTGTGATGGGGTCGAATTAATGAAACAGAAGCCGCTATTATGTAAATCCGGTTTGTCTTCCTCCAGACGCCACTGGCAGTGAAACCCGATATTGTTTCATTCCATTAAAGCCTGAATGATTCCAGTTCCATGGTATAGTTGCCGTTGATTGTATTCGGCGAAGCGGTTTCCTGCCTGACGCTTTTAACCAGGCCTGTCCCCGGTGCATACCAATCAGTGTGCTCCACCCTGATTGTCCTGACTCCTGCAAACAGCTTAAGCGCCCGTTTTGTATTAAGGTGGCCGCGCCCTTCGATGCGGACACAGTGCAGAAAAATACCGGCAGGGACCTCCACCGTTTCATTGATAGCTTCAATCCTGTACTCCAGTTGTACCGGTCCTGTGGTGGCCCAGATCTCAGCCCTGTTCTGACCGGGTATTTCCAAAAAAGAAATTCTGGAACTGCCTTTCCATTTTGTCCCGACCTGCAAGGGATAGCGCAAAACCTGCATTCCCGTGTCTTCCAATGAACGCAGGCGCACAATACCATTATTGGATTTGGTATATAGCTCTATTGAGCCGCTGGCCGATTTTCTAGGGAACACGGTAATTCCGTTAATTTCTCTGGGCGGCAGTGTTGCAACAACGTATTTCTGTGTAAGTTGTTTGCTATCCACAGTACGGGTGATTGTATATTCCCACCAGGCATGATTGCCCAAGGGAAAATAATCCTGATGATGTTTACTACAGCCGTACAGTAGAAACAGAAGGGGCAGTAAGGCCACCTTCAGGTTCCGGATATTGTTTACTTTGCGTTCATTCAACTACCGTCCAGCTCCCGAATTTTGTTCTGTTCATGATTATTTGAGCCAGGCTGTATTTGTTTGAACGCAACGACGTAGTAGAAAATGACCGCCACACACAACCAGATGGATGCCAGATACCCCGTAGTATGATCGTAATTGTTCACCAGATAGCCAAAGCTGCTGCCGGGCCGGTAATCAGACAAATAAGAGGTAATCTTGTATGCACAGACAATGCCGGCATGGAGACCGATGCATTGTGTTATGTTGCCCGTTCTCCAGCGCACCATGCCGAGCAATATTCCGAGTATAAACAAGGTAATAAAGGAATCCACCGTCACCGGATCGCTGAATCTGTGTAGTCCGTTAACAAGTATCCACAGGCCGGTAAACCAGCCAACATCTGTGTTGGCAGGAAGGGCCGGGTACTTGATAAAGTGAACGGCTGCATAAACCAGAGAGGAAAGTAGCAAGGCCGCCGTTATATTGATTTGTCTGGCAAGGCCGCTAAATATGGCGCCACGAAAAATGGTTTCCTCTATTAAACCGACGACGAAGCCGCTTAGCAGCGCCTTTAGTGCAATTATCAAAAACGGAACCAGGCCGGCGCCCATATCCGGATCAGGCAGGCGCATACCCAAAACATACAGGCTGGCTTCTATGACTACCAGGATCAGTGCGCCTGCGGCAAATGCGGAAAGGAGTCCAGGTAACCAATCGCCGCGCCTGACATTGAACCCCAGGGCCGCAAGAGAGAGATGGCTTAATTTCAGGTATAAAACGCCAAACAGCAGTCCGCAGAACACGGTTGTGTGGGAAACCAGCTTGTAAAACCTGATCTCGAAGAACGGCGACAACAGCAGATACACGGGATAGGAAAGCAATGCTCCCGTGAATAGCACGGTCACAACGATAAGGGAGAAAAGGAGTAAAGGGCGCAATGGAGATCGTAGAACGTCAGTGTCCCGTGGTCATTGTATTACTGCCTCCGCCGCGTCCGTATTACCTTTGTTATCCGACCAGTTTATACGAATCATATCGCCCGGTTTGGCCCCTGAAAACTTAAATGAAAGGTAAGGATTTTTGGAAACAGCGCGGCCCCAGTTACACCGTAACACCACGTCATCGCCGTGCCGGCAGATTACCTCCTTGATAAAATGGGCCGGGACCAGTTCGCCCGTTTCCCTGCTCCGGACAAGGCCGGTTTCCATCGGGTGCCTGATAATGGACCTGACTGTGGTCGTCCCGTTATGGTAATCCGTTCTGATCCGGATGCTGGACGTCATAACCTGGTTGAGAGTGAAGTGTAATCATATTCATGCTGTTTCAGCCACAGCCTCCTTCGACAACTTTAACGAACTTTCTCGCCGAATAGACTCCCTCTTCCGACCGGACAATGGCGATAATATCTGAAGGCTCAGCTACTTTTATCCTGGTTGCGACAAAACCGGTACATTCCGGACTCAGTTCAAAGTCAGCAACCAGGGGATTGGGATTCTTTTCGACCAGTATGGTAATCGATTGAACGGCCGGGATATCGGTGGTAATCCTGATGGGAACAACTGCGCCGTTTTCAACAAGGTCATTGACGCTGATTGTTATCGAATCGCTTGGCGTTATCTGTTTGCCCGGAAAGAACGCGGACAGGGCTTCATGTTCCGTCTTCGCCGCAAAGGCGCCTGCATTCCAGCCGGCCCTGACGGAAAATGGCTTGAGCAAAGCAGTAACGCCGATAAATCCCACAAGTTTCCTGAGTAGTGTTCTGCGGCTGATGTTCATCCGTCAAAGACAAAATGGCGAGGTAGATGTTTTTTTGATGTTACTTGATTAATTTAAGATCTTTCTCGATCTGGAGTTCCTGTTCCAAAAAGGCAATTCTGTCATGGAGGCGCTCCTCCTGAAAGTAATCGGGTTTTGGGTTTCGTTGCCGCAGAATATATTTTAATTGTTGAATGGCAACTCTTGTCTCCCCGGATAAATAGTAGTACTCAGCACTGGCTATACCCGACTCAATAGTATTCCCCGACTCGGCCTCTGCACGGGTCAGAAAATCATAATAAGTCAGATCCTGGTCATGAAACTTTCCGTATCTCTTCAGCAGTTCACGGGCCTGTTGAGGGTGATCAGCCTGCAACAGCGCCTCGGTGTAGGCAAGGACCACCGGACGATAATCCGGATAAAGCTTTATGGCCTGTTCATAGATTCTAAACGCCTGCTGATAGTTGTTTTGGCGGGTTTGTAAATCGGCAGCGGCCAGCAGGTAGGAGGTATTCTCCCCATCCTCTGCCAGTAACTCCTGTAACTGATTGTACGCCTGCCTGTATCTTCCTGCTTCCATGAGGGCAAGGGCATAGCCATAATGAAGAGGGGCATAATTGTTACCGTACTGCTCGTCTTCCAGTTTCTGTTTGAAAAAGTCAACAGCGTGCCGGGGATCCTTCTCCGACATGGCCACAATTTTGGCTTGCATGAACGCAAACTTCTTGCTCTCGTTATACCGTAGATCAGGGGGATAGGCTTCCGCCCTGGCGCGGCTGTCTGCAATCCGGTTGGTAGTGAGCGGATGCGTACGCAAGAACTCGGGCGCCTTACCGGCATAGCGGGAGTTTTTCTGCAGCTTTTCAAAGAAACTTGGCATGCCACGTGGGTTAAAACCGGACCTTGCCAGTAATTGCATGCCGATCCGATCAGATTCCGCTTCGTTAGAACGGGTAAAGTTAATCCGGGTCTGGGCGGCCACCCCTTGTACAGCAGCCATGGCAGCCTGCCCGGCCTGGGGATTCTGGGAGGCGATAAGGATAGCGCCCAGCAGTGCCGCCATCATGGGCAAACTCATCTTTGATTGCTTTTCGAAGGAACGCGCCATGTGCTTTTGTGTAACGTGTGAGATTTCATGGGCCATCACTGCCGCCAATTCACTTTCATTTCCTGCATTCAGGATCACACCGCTGTTTATGCCGACAATGCCTCCCGGGGCGGCAAAGGCATTAATTATCGGATCGTCAATTACAAAGAACGTAAACAGTTGGGTATTGTTGTCGCTACTCGATACCAGACGGTAACCGATGGATTGAATATAGGTCTCTATCTCCGGATCAGTAATAATCTTTGCCTGTTTGCGTACCTGGCTGAGAAACGCCTGGCCCAGGCGGCGTTCAAATTCCGGCGACATCAGTGTGCCGGTAGAGTCACCGATATTGGGAAGATCCAGGGTCGTGACGGCACTCGCCGTCGCCGTCAACAAAACAAGACTCAACAGTAAATATCTAATGAACGGCAACGCTGAAATTCTCCCGTATATTCTACTCTTGTGAGTCCGATAGCATACCCAAGTTCCTGTCACTCTCAGATCGGCATTAGCTAATCAGGAGTTCACTGAAATTACCTGGATGCAATTTATCTAAATTTCTACAACAATAATAGGCATTATTTAAGTAAATAATGTGAAATTCAGGAGTGATTTATCATGGCACAAGGTAAAAACGCATTTTATGCCCAGTCCGGCGGCGTGACGGCGGTCATTAACGCTTCTGCCTGCGGCCTCATCCAGGCCGCCCGCGAGAACAGGGACAAAATCGCCAATGTCTATGCCGGGCGCAACGGCATTATCGGCGCCCTGACCGAAGACCTTATCGACACAGGCCAGGAGAGTGATGAGGCGATTGCCGGCTTGCGTTACACGCCCTCCGGCGCCTTCGGCTCCTGCCGCTACAAGCTCAAGGGCCTGGAAGAGAACCACGCTGAATACGAGCGTCTGATCGAGGTCTTCAAGGCCCATGATATCGGCTACTTCTTCTATAACGGCGGCGGGGATTCCGCCGATACCTGCCACAAGATCTCCCAGCTATCCGGGAGTTTGGATTTTCCCATCCAGACGATACATATCCCCAAGACAGTGGATAATGATCTGCCGATCACCGATACCTGTCCGGGTTTCGGATCAGTGGCAAAATATATCGCCGTCTCTACCCGGGAGGCCTCCTATGACGTGCGCTCCATGGCCAGGACCTCCACGAAAGTGTTTGTGCTCGAGGTAATGGGCCGCCATGCCGGCTGGATCGCCGCTGCCGGGGGTCTGGCGGCCGACGAGCAGAATGATATCCCGATTGTTGTGCTGTTTCCTGAGATCCAATTTGATAAACAGCAGTTCCTGGCACGCGTGAAACAGAATGTTGAGCAATACGAATACTGCACGGTAGTTGTATCGGAAGGGGCGAAGTGGCCCGATGGCGGCTTTCTGGCGGAGCAGGACAGCCGCGACGCCTTCGGGCATGCCCAGCTTGGAGGCGCTGCGCCGGTGGTTGCCAATATGGTAAAAAGCGCCCTGGGTTACAAATACCACTGGGCCGTGGCCGACTACCTGCAGCGCTCCGCCCGTCATGTCGCCTCCAGGACCGACGTGGAGCAGGCCTATGCCGCCGGCAGGGCGGCGGTGGAGTATGCCGTTGCCGGAGAAGATGCCCGGATGGTGACGATTGTACGTACAGCGGACGATCCTTATGCCTGGGAGATCGGCCAGGTGGACCTGGCCGAGGTAGCTAATGTGGAGAAATTCATGCCGGCGGATTTCATTACTGAAGACGGTTTCGGCATCACGGATAGCTGCCGCCGCTACCTGCAGCCACTGATCCAGGGAGAGGATTATCCACCCTACGCCAACGGCCTGCCGGCCTATGTCCAGCTGAAGGGTGTGGCGGTACCGAAAAAACTGACTGCTCGTTTTGCCGTCTGAGCGGTGATATAGCGTAACAGGACGGGGAAAACAGGCCGTCAGTGTTCGAAAAACTGGTTTTTTACCGGCTTGCTAAGTACAATCTGCCGCGCTTTATCACGTTGGGGGCATGCTTGCCCCCAATTTTTTACATTAATCTAACCAACAATCCGTTTCACGGCTAGGGGGAATATTATGTCGCCTATATTTTTTGCCTTGCTTTGCGGCGTTCTGGCAATCGTGTACGGTATCTGGTCCATTCGCTGGATACTGTCGCAACAGCAAGGCAATGAGCGTATGCGTGAGATCGCCGCTGCCATCCAGCAAGGGGCTGCTGCATATCTCAACAGGCAATACACGACCGTTGCCATGGTTGGTGTTGTGGTGTTTCTCGTGCTGGGGCTGTCGCCCATTGGCTGGAAGACCGCAATCGGTTTTTTAATTGGCGCTATCTTTTCCGGCGCCACCGGTTATATCGGCATGAATATCTCTGTGCGCGCCAATCTGCGCACGGCCGAGGTCGCAAACAACGGGATGAATGCGGCCTTGACCGTGGCCTTTCGAGGCGGCGCCATTACCGGTCTGCTGGTCGTCGGTCTGGGCCTGCTGGGTGTGGCCGGTTACTATGCAATCCTTGGTATGACGGGGGCCGGCGATAATCTATCACCACTGGTGGGGCTTGCCTTCGGAGGTTCATTGATCTCCATTTTTGCCCGGCTCGGCGGCGGGATCTTTACCAAGGGCGCTGATGTGGGCGCCGATCTGGTGGGCAAGGTTGAAGCCGGTATCCCGGAAGACGACCCACGCAATCCAGCAGTCATCGCCGATAACGTTGGCGATAATGTCGGTGACTGCGCCGGTATGGCTGCAGACCTTTTCGAGACCTATGTGGTAACGGTTGTCGCTACCATATTGCTCGGCAGCCTCATTGTTAAACCAGCAGAGAGTGCAGTGGTCTATCCGCTGGTTTTAGGGGGGATCTCTATTGTCGCTTCGGTAATTGGCACCTTTTTCGTCAAGGCCAGGGAAGGGGGCAGTATCATGGGAGCGCTCTACCGTGGTCTGATCGTCGCCGGGGTCCTTGCCGTGATCGCATTTTATCCCGCCACGAACCTGCTGCTGGGCGACACCATCAACATAGACGGCGCAGATGTGCTGACACGGTATGTCTACTATGCTGCCCTGATCGGACTTGCCCTGACGGGTGCGTTGGTCTGGATCACTGAATACTACACCAGCACCGAGTTTTCACCTGTCAGGCACATCGCCCAGGCCTCTGAAACCGGCCATGCCACCAACATTATCGCCGGTCTCGGGGTCTCCATGAAGGCCACGGCCCTGCCCGTGCTGGCGGTCTGTGCCAGTATCTGGGGCGCTTATGAACTGGCCGGTCTGTATGGCATCGCCATCGCGGCCACCTCCATGCTCTCCATGACCGGCATTATTGTGGCGTTGGACGCTTTCGGTCCGATTACTGACAACGCCGGCGGCATCGCCGAAATGGCGGAATTGCCGGAGAAGATACGCAATATTACCGACCCGCTGGATGCGGTAGGGAATACCACCAAGGCGGTCACCAAGGGTTACGCCATCGGATCGGCCGGCCTGGCGGCACTGGTGCTGTTCGCCGACTATACCCATGCGCTGGAACATAACCAGATATCGGTGGAATTCAGCCTTTCCGATCCGTTGGTCATCATCGGCCTGTTTCTCGGTGGCCTGGTGCCCTATCTGTTCGGCGCCATGGCAATGGAGGCGGTGGGCCGCGCCGCCGGATCAGTGGTGCATGAGGTACGCCGGCAGTTCAGGGAGATCGAAGGCATCATGGAGGGCAAAACCAAACCCGATTATACACGCGCCGTGGATATGCTGACAAAAGCCGCGATCAAGGAGATGATCTTCCCGTCACTGCTGCCGGTACTGGTGCCGGTGCTGGTAGGTATCATCCTCGGCCCCAAGGCGCTGGGCGGCTTACTGGTAGGGACTATCATTACCGGTCTGTTCGTCGCTATCTCCATGACCACCGGTGGCGGGGCCTGGGATAATGCAAAAAAATATATTGAAGACGGCGCCCTTGGCGGTAAGGGCAGTGAGGCGCACAAGGCGGCTATCACCGGCGACACAGTGGGCGATCCCTACAAGGATACCGCCGGCCCTGCTGTCAATCCGTTGATCAAGATCATCAATATCGTCGCCCTGCTGATCGTGCCTTTGATCTAACCGTCAGGCACCTGGTTACAGAGGCCCGGTTCCGCAACCGGGGCCGGTTTTTCAGGACACCCCGATTTTCTGTTCAATCACCCCCTGCAACAGCTCTGCGGTCTCGTAGAGTGGCAGGCCCATGACACCGGAGAAACTCCCCTCCAGCCTGGAGATAAACGCAGCGGCCCGGCCCTGGATGGCGTAGGCCCCTGCCTTACCGTAGGGCTCTTCGCTATCGCAATAGACACTGATCTCGGCATCACCCATGGGGCGAAAACTGACCCGGCTTATGTTTAAGCTTGTCTTTTCGACGCCATGATGAATCAGTGCCACGGCTGAATAGACAAAGTGGTTGCGGCCGGACAGTTTTTGCAACATTGATACAGCCTCATCTCCGTCTTTCGGTTTACCGAGTATATCGTCATCAAGCACCACTTGCGTATCCGCTGCAAGTACAGGCAGGCTGCTTGTTGAAAGATTTACCCCTTTCCGCGCTTTTTCCAATGCCAGTCTGCTGACATGGTCCTGCGCCCTTTCTGTGCCATCCCATGTTTCATCGATATCCACGGCCAGCACGTCATATTCGATGCCGAGCTGCTCGAGTAGTTGCCTGCGTCTTGGGGATTTAGAAGCCAGGTAAATCAACAGATTACTTGAAAGAGATGATTTGCCGGTCCTCAGCCAACCAGAGTTTTTCCAATTGATAATAGTCACGGGTAACTGGATGCATAAGGTGGGCAACCACATCACCTATATCGACCAGTATCCATTCCGCCTGCCGTTCTCCCTCGACACCGAGGGGAGGCATGCCTAACTCCTTCGAGGTTTCGATCACCTTTTCAGCCAGCGCCTTGACCTGGCGGCCCGACCTGCCACTAGCGATGATCATAATATCGGTGATCGAAGTGAGATTTTGGACATCAAGGACCTGTATATCCACAGCCTTGAGTTCATCCAATGCTGCGTAGAGTTTTTTCGAAATCTGCCTTGGCGTCATACGGCTTATTGATAGAGGCCCTGTTGCTGTATGTATTCGATGACGTTGTCCGGCAACAGATACCTGACATCCCTGTTTACTGCAAGCAAACGGCGGATCCGTGTCGCAGAGATATCCAGCATGGGGATATTGAGTTTATGGATACGGCCGGCAGGTGTCCGGCGAATGACGGAGGGATCTTCGGTTGAATGTTTTGTAAAAAGCTGTGCAATTTCCCGATGTGTAAAATCTGTTTTGTTTCCCGGTCTATCTACAACGATAACATGCACATAATTTAATAGCAAAGCCCACTCATGCCAGGAATTCAATGACTGGAAGGCGTCCATGCCCATAATCAGGCATAGTGGCCGGCCGCCCAGCTCCTGTCGACAAGCCTTGACGGTATCCACGCTGTAGGAGATACCGCCACGCTGCAACTCACACCTATCGATGAGGAGTCCGCTGACCTTTTCTAGGGCGAGTCTCAGCATGACCACTCTTTGCTCAGGACTGGCGATCGGGTTATTGCGATGGGGGGCGGTATGCAGGGGGATTAACCGGACCTCGGCCAGGTCCAGTTCCTGCCGGACCTCCATTGCCATGCGCAAATGTCCATAATGTACCGGATCGAAGGTACCACCCAATAAACCTATCGGCTTTAGCATCAGGAGAGTGAAAAGTGAAAAGTGAAAAGTGAAAAGAACAAAAGCATTATTCCTTTATACTTTTAACTTTTCACTTTTCACTTTTTACTTCCTGATGTGTCCGTCACCAATGACGATGAATTTCTGTGACGTCAGGCCCTCCAGGCCAACGGGTCCACGGGCATGAAACTTGTCGGTGCTGATCCCCACTTCGGCGCCCAGTCCATACTCAAAACCGTCGGCAAACCGGGTCGAGACGTTCACCATGACCGAGCTGGAATCGACTTCGTTCAGGAAGCGGCGCGCCCGGCTGATATCTTCCGTGACAATGGCGTCTGTATGGTGTGAACCATATTTTTCGATATGTTCCATGGCCGCATCCATATCTTCAACGATCTTCAATGACAGGATAGGGGCCAGGTACTCCGTTGCGTAATCCTCCTCCGTTGCCGCCTGGATATCCGGCAGGATGCCGAGGGATTTTTCACAACCACGTATCTCGACACCGGCTTCCCGGTACATCGGTCCGAGCCGGGTAAGGACGGGTCTGGCGATGTCTTCCGCAAGCAGCAGGCATTCCATGGCATTACAGACGCCATAACGCTGTGTCTTGGCATTGTAGGCGATGGCGACGGCCTTATCGATGTCCGCCCTGTCATCGATATAGACATGACAGAGACCGTCCAGATGCTTGATGACCGGCATCCTGGCCTCAGCGCTGACCCGCTGTATTAACCCCTTGCCACCCCGGGGAATGATGACATCGACATATTCCGGCAGACGCAATAGTTCCCCTACCGCACTCCTGTCTGTGGTTCCGATCAGCTGAACGGCATCCTCAGGGAGACCGGCGCAGACCAACCCCTCACGGGTACAGGCGGCAATCGCCTGGTTTGAGTGCAAGGCTTCGGAACCGCCTCTCAGGATGGCGGCATTTCCGGATTTAATACACAACCCGGCTGCATCCGCCGTCACATTGGGCCGGGACTCATAGATGATGCCCACCACCCCCAGAGGTACACGCATTCTGCCGACCTGCATACCGTTAGGTCGGTAACTCATGGTGCTAATCTCCCCAACAGGGTCGTTCAGAGCGGCGATTTGGATCAAACCGTCTGCCATCGCCCCGATCCTGGCAGGGGTAAGTTCCAGACGATCCAGCAGCGCATCGTTAAGACCCTTTTCTCGGGCCGTGGCCAGGTCCTTTTTATTCGCAGCCAGCAATTGCTTTTGCCGTTCACGAATAACGCCGGCAATGGCCTCCAGCGAGCGGTTTTTGATGCCGGAATCCGCGCGCGCCATGGCCCGTGCAGCGGCACGCGCCCGCTGACCTGTCTCTTGAATGTAAGTGCTTACGTTCATGCCTCGTGTCCCGGACTAAGGTACGGAAATCGGGGTTCAGGATTGTAGAGGGAGGTTTTACCCAAGTCCGCCAGGATCCTGGTCCACGATCCTGTCCAGTGATTGTAACCTGATACCCGCCATTCGGAACATGAAATTCTCCAGCAGTTCCCAGGCACTGTTTTTAATGGCCCCTTTTACCGCCTTGTCCAGGGTCCCGGCAAGACGCAGTAATGACGCCAACTGCTTTTTATCCAGGCGGTCTAATACAGCATCGACTGCCGATCTGCGTTGTTGCCAGACCCGAAAGCCGGTGAATACCTTTTCCCTGGGCGTTCCGGCATCTATGGCGAATGCCATGGAGCAGATGCGCCTGAATTCCCACATCAGCGCACCCACAACAGCCAGCGGTTCAACCCCCTCTTTTCTGAGTCCCCTCAACATTCTCGCAGTGCGCTCTATATCACCTTGCAGGGTGTTTTCGATGAGGGTAAATATGTCGAATCGTGCGCTATCGGAGACAGCGTCCATGGCATCCTTGATATCAATCCCGGGCCGGTCCACCAACAGACAGAGTTTTTCCAGTTCCTGCTTCGCCGCAAGCAGATTACCCTCTACTTTTTCAGCAATGAAAGTGGCTGCATCACGGCTCATGCGCTTACCATATTGCTGTGTTCGTTTGATAATCCAAGCCGGCAACTTCACCGGCTCCACCGGCCAAATTTGAATGACCAGCCCTGCTTCATCGAGCGCCTTGCACCAGCGGCTTTGTAGTGTCCTCTTGTCGAGCTTGCCGGCAATCACCAACAGGACATTATCGGGATTGGCCGCAGCGGTATATTCGAGCAAGGCGGCGCTGCCTTCCCTGCCCGGTTTACCGGTTTCCAGCCTGAGTTCAATGAGTCGCCGGCTGGCAAACAGGGAAAGTGCAGCATTGACACTCATTAACTGACGCCAGTCAAAGTCCTTGTTTACATCCAGCACCATGCGCTCCTCAAATCCATTGGCGCGCGCATAGTGCCTGATTAAATCGGCCGTTTCCAGTATCTGCAGGGGTTCATCGCCACTGATAAGGTAGACCGGCATGAGTCCCCGGCGGTCCAGACTGGCGGCGAGTTGATCGGCCTTGAGTCGCATTCTTTGAGAGAAGAAACCCTCTTTCTTTATCGATTCTTTAAGGCCGCATTCAGCCTCCTGATAATCCTCACAGCGGCCTGTTGCGTCAGATCGTTTTTAAAGACTTCTTCCTGTGTAACATTACCAAGCACCGCTTCTTCATCGAAGGTGTAGTCATGTGTCACGCTTATGGTTTCACCTGATAGCAAGAGTTTGGCATCGGCCCCCGATACGGATATACCGGCAGTCAGAGTTAATTGATATTCCTCAATTTTCCCGGTATCGGGTGAGATCGACAAGATAGTACGTTTAAAGTTTTCGTTTTCGACTTTGAGCACGTATTCGGCATCGCCGGCCATTTTTGTCACCCTGGTGCCGGCCGTTTGCAGCTGTAACTTCACTTCAGAGGCAAGCTTGTCCGCGTCAACGGCCTTTACAAACACACCCGGCAGACCTGTCGAAACCGTCTTTTGTGAACCGCGCAGGTGAAAACCACAGGCGGACAACACCAGTAGCGCAAGGATAAGCGGGTAATGTCTCCTCATGATATTTTTCATCTATTATTGTTCACGAAGCCGTTTCGTTAGTTATTTGTCTGTTTGCACCCTGAAGGAAATACACTTGATCTATGCTCAGAGACCGGTAACAGATCCTCTCTATCTATCTTACCCTAAGCGACCACGATGTTCACCAGACGTTTAGGAACGATTATGACTTTTTTAATCTCCATGCCGTCGACAAAGCGTTTGATGTTCTGGTTCACAAGGGCCACAGCCTTGATTTGTTGCTCGTCCGCCTCTGCAGGCACCATGATTTGCGCGCGCCGCTTACCGTTAACCTGAACCACCAGCTGGATTTCATCCCTGTGCATGGCGGCCATATCGGCCTGCGGCCAGGCGGCATCGATAATCTGTTCCGAATGTCCCAACTCCCGCCAGATAACCTGGGTAATATGTGGAACGATCGGTGACAACAACAGGACGATTGCCTCGATGCCTTCGCGCCGGATTGCGCGCCCGTTTGCCGATGCATCCTCGGCACGTGAAAGGGCATTGAATAATTCCATCACCGCGGCAATGGCTGTATTGAAGGTATAGCGGCGACCGATATCGTCATTCACCTTGACAATGGTTTCATGGAGTTTACGACGCAGCTTACTTTGCTCCCGTGTCAGATCGTTCTCGCCGAGTTCTGCCGGGGAAGCCGCTATGACTTCGGCGGCAAACTTCCACAGGCGTTTCAGAAAACGGAATGCGCCTTCCACGGCGGAGTCCGACCATTCAAGGCTCTGATCGGGCGGGGACGTGAACATCATATACAAACGAACGGTATCGGCCCCGTATCGATCAATCAATGCCTGGGGATCGACGGTATTGCCCCGGGATTTGGACATCTTGCTGCCGTTCTTCAGTACCATGCCCTGGGTGAGCAGATTGGTAAAGGGCTCATCGCATTCCAGCAGACCTTCATCACGCATCAGTTTGTGAAAAAAGCGGGCATAAAGCAGGTGCAACACGGCATGTTCAATGCCTCCGACGTACTGATCCACAGGCAGCCAGTAATTGACCCGCTCATCAAGCATGGCCGTATCACAGTCCGGGCAACAAAAACGGGCGTAATACCAGGAGGATTCGAAAAAGGTATCGAAAGTATCCGTCTCTTTCTCCACCGGCCGGCCCTGGAATTCGACCTTGCGCCATTCCGGGTTGGTTTTTATCGGTGAATTGATACCGTCCATTTCTACATCTTCGGGCAGGATTACCGGTAATCGCTCAGCCGGCACCGGCATCTCACCATTACCCGGGATGTTGTAGATGGGGATCGGGGCGCCCCAATAGCGCTGACGGGACACGCCCCAGTCACGCAGGCGGTAATTGATCTTGCGCCGCCCCTTGTTTGTTGCCTCCAGCCAATCGGCGATAGCAGCAAAGGCCTGTTCTGAAGTAAGACCGTCAAAGCGGCCGGAATGCTTCAGTATGCCGTGCTCGAGGAAGGCGCCGGTTTCGATACCCGGATCGCCGCCATCTTCCGGGTAGATTACCGGTTTAACCGGCAAATGGTATTTCGTTGCAAACTCCCAGTCCCGTTGATCGTGGGCGGGGACCGCCATCACTGCGCCGGTTCCATATCCCATGAGGACAAAATTGGCGACCCATAAAGGCAAGGTCTCGCCATTGACGGGATGAATAATATCTATCCCCAACGGCATGCCTTTTTTTTCCATGGTCTCAAGCTCGGCCTCCGACATCCCGGTTTGACGGCACTCCTGCAGAAACCCGGCCAGTTCGGGATTGCTTTTCGCCGCCTTCATAGAGACGGGATGCTCGGCGGCTACGGCCATATAGCTTACACCCATGATCGTATCCGCACGGGTAGTGAATATTGTGAGCTTCTCCCTGGTACCGGCGATCTCGAAATCGACTTCGACACCCCTGGATTGACCAATCCAGTTGGCCTGCATGGTGCGCACCGCCTCCGGCCAACCGCTGAGTGTCTCCACATCGGCCAGCAACTCCTCTGCATAGGTGGTGATCTTGAGGAACCACTGCGGGATCTCCTTGCGCTGCACAGGGGTATTGCAACGCCAGCAACAACCCTCAATTACCTGTTCATTGGCAAGTACTGTTTCATCCTCCGGGCACCAGTTCACCGCAGCAGTTTTTTTATACACCAGGCCTTTTTTATACAAGCGGTTAAAGAACCATTGCTCCCAGCGGTAATATTCCGGCCGGCAGGTGGCAATCTCACGCTGCCAGTCATAGGCAAATCCCAGGCGTTTAAGCTGGGAACGCATGTAATCAATGTTTGCATAGGTCCATTTGGCCGGAGGCACCCGGTTTTCTATGGCGGCATTTTCGGCAGGCAGGCCGAAGGCATCCCAGCCCATGGGCTGCAGCACGTTTTTTCCCTGCATGCGCTGATAACGTGAAATGACATCGCCAATGGTGTAGTTGCGCACATGACCCATGTGTAGCTTGCCGCTGGGATAGGGAAACATGGACAGGCAGTAAAATTTCTCCTTATCCGGATCTTCCGTCACGCTGAAAGCGTGGGTTTGTTCCCAGGATTCCTGTACTTCAACCTCTATGGCTGCCGGATCGTATCGATTTTTCATGCCTTCTCGTTCATAAATCGTTTCAGGGCAATTCCGGGGAGTGGTACATGTACCTGTCCCGCTGTAACGGAAAGTTTAAGGATGCAATGAATCAGCGTTTCCCCAAAAGACTACAGGATACAGCAGTGCAGTCTGAACGGACAAGCAATGCAGCGCCTTGCCACAGGCACAAAAAAGCGGACCGCCTGAATCACAGGGAGGTCCGCCAAAGAGGGATGAAAGACGGTTTATTTCATCTTATTTTTTTTCCCTACGGTCAGGGTAGCGTGGTTCTTCTCAACAACGGAAGAACCGACACCCTTTACCTCCGCCAGCTCTTCAATGGACCTGAACGGACCATTTTGATTGCGGTAGGCAACAATTGCCTCCGCCAGCCTTTCACCGATCCCGTTAACCGACATCAGCAACTCTTTGTCCGCCGTATTGATATTAATTGCCTCGCCGGCAAACAGAATTAAAGGAAGGATTAAAAGAACGGCAAGAACAGATCTCCTGAGGTTTTCCATGTTTATCTCCTTTGTTGTTAATTTGCGTCCTGAAAGCTCCATTTAAGCTCCATGAGACAGTGATAACTCTAATACAATTGTAAACAAATTGGAATATACCCCAAAAAGGGGATAAAGATTCGGCCGGATGAGCCAGTTAGCAGCAACTTATCGTGGCCGTATGTCCCGGTGCCGGAGGAATGCCTGATAAATTAGAATTTGATCACAATATCCGTCTGCAACAGGTTCTGGTCGGTATTACCGGCAATTTTTTCGCTCCGATAGAAATCCAGTCCCAAAACCACATTTTTCATGACCGCATAATTGACGATAAATTCGTGTCCCTTGATCCCCGTCAGGCCATCGAAACGATCGGAATCAGGTAGAAAATCCGGGAACGCATTGGCCTCCAGACGGGCATAAATGTATTTGAACTGCCATGTCCCTGCATGCGCGGTTTTTTTATCCCCGAACTTCAGGCCAACCGCATAACCGGTATCTTCCGGACTGCCGGTATCGGCATTTTTTATAAAATCGGTAAACACAGCAGCACTTTTTCCGCTTCCGAAAATATTTGAGGCACCGATTTCAGCGGACAATCCGAGTGAATCAAATCTGAAATCCGTATTGGTTCCTTCCGAGTTTGTCAGGACAGCGAGACTGCTGATATCATTGAAGCCATAATATGTCGCAGCGGCAGTCGCATAGAAGTCATCCGTTCTGAATTTCTGCCCCAATTGTCCATAAAACAGATAGGGATCATTACTTGAATTGGGGTCCTCCTCAAGCACCCAGATACCCGTATTGACAAAGGTATCGCCCAGCGCATTTCTGAAATCGAAACCGGCGGAAAAGCCTTCCGGGTTAATGTCTGAATCCCATATCAGATCGGTCGGCGCCCACAGATAATGCTTACGTTTGAACTTGCCGGCAATGGCCTTTATTGAGTCCGTTGCTCTAAATTCCGCATAGGCATAATCCAGCCCGATATTCTTTGTATCAAAGGAGCCATCAAATGACTGATTGGTGGAACGTTGATCACTCGAGCCACTGGCCAGGCCCGCTCCCACCTCGACCCTGTTGACGGGGTGTGCAATGAAACCAAGCCGATAACGGACCCTGCCTCTACCCCTGTTGGGTTTTCCATCCTCGGTCTGTTTTTGATAGCGCATGCGCGCATCCCCTTTAATTCTTATCTTCTCTGCCCACCTGGCCCTGTCCAGTCCCCTGACCGTTTGAGTAATTTCCTTTTTGAAATCATGGTTGACCTCATCAGATTTCTCCTCATCGGCCCTGGCGGCATTAACCAGCAGACCGTATTCCTCTGCTGAAATACTGCCTTTGTCCTTCAGGAGTTTAAGCAACTCCAGCATGGCGTCACTGCCTGCAAAGACAGGCATCGAGAGAAATAACATAGAGGCAAGCATGAGTATACTGTTCAGGTATTTGACTTTTTTCTTGTTTAACACATTTATTCTCCCACGATTAAGGGTTATAGACTCCACCGATTCTTCTCCTTTTATGAGGCTGGTTTGATTTCAGGGATGGCGATGATACGGGTTGTCTGTTGCAGGTAGATGAATATGAGATGACGCCGGGATGAAAGAATTATGACAGCAGTGTTACAAAAACACAGAGGAGGGTTTAAGATTGCTGGTTATAAAGATAAGATCACGAAATTTATGATCGCCGTCATGAAACTGTAACAGGTTTGCTATCTAATAGCATGCATGCTGAATGCATCCACAGGGCAAATGAAAGAAAAGATACTCATCGTTGAAGATGAGGCGGCAATCCGGGAAATGCTTGGGTATACGCTGATGAAGGAGGGCTTTTCATTCCAGGAGGCTGCTGATGTGGAACAGGCCCGCCCACTCATAACTGCGCGGAAACCTGATCTGATCCTGCTTGACTGGATGCTTCCCGGTATGAGTGGAATCGATTATGCCCGCCGCCTGCGCAGTGATCCGGAAACCAGCAGCATCCCGGTTATCATATTGACAGCGAAAGGGGAGGAGGCTGACAAGGTGCGTGGCCTCGACAGCGGCGCCGATGATTATATCACCAAGCCCTTCTCAACCCGGGAATTACTGGCGCGTATCAAGGCCGTGCTCAGACGCACGGGCAATAGCGAACAAACCGGTATTGTAACGGTTGCCGACCTGACACTGGATCCGGAGTCATACCGGGTCATGGTGCGGGACCAACATATCGACATCAGTCCCACTGAATTCCGGCTGTTACATTTTTTTATTTCTCACCCGGAACGGGTTTACAGCCGCGCCCAGTTGCTGGATCAGGTGTGGGGACAGAATGTCTATGTGGAAGAACGTACGGTGGATGTGCATATCAGGCGCTTGCGCCAGACGCTGGCGCCGTTTGCTTACGATAAATTCATACAAACAGTCCGTAGTGTAGGCTACCGGTTTTCAGTTCACGGATAACATTATGAAAGAGGATTTTTGGCGATTTTCAGGCGTCATCATTCTTTCCGCATTGGCGGGCACCGTAACCGGACAAGTCACTGCCTGTCTGCTGGCCGGTGTGGTACTTTTTGTTTTCTGGCAATACCGGACCCTGAGGCGATTGTTGTTGTGGCTACAGCGCAGGGGGGAAAACGATCCGCCCGAAACTCCGGGCATCATTGATGAAATCTGCCGCGAAATTGACTCTATGCGGGTGCGGCATAAAAAGCGCAAAGCCAAATTATCCGGTTTTCTGAACCGTTTTCAGGACTCGACCGCCGCCCTGCCGGATGCCATTGTCATACTGGGAATGGGGAGTGAGATAGAGTGGGCGAACAACAAGGCACAGGATTATCTCGGGGTGAATTGGCCCCAGGATGCGAGACAACGTATCTCCAACCTGATCCGCCATCCTGAGCTGATGAACTACATCGGTAACGAGAGTCGCTACAACTCCGGCCAGAGTCTGCAACTGTCATCACCGGTTAACAACGGGCTGGAACTCGAACTCAGGGTGGTCCCCTATGGTAAAAAGCAGAAACTGCTGGTAGCCAGGGACATTACAAAAATACACCGTATCAACCGGATGCGCAAAGACTTTATTGCCAATGCCTCCCATGAGTTACGTACACCTCTGACCGTTATTGCCGGGTACCTGGAGGGACTTGACAGTGAAGAGTGTCCGCCTGGCTGGAGGCCGCAGATAGAACAGATGCGCCGGCAGACTGAGCGTATGCAGAGACTGATTGAAGATCTGCTGATGCTGTCTTCGCTGGAATCGGATGTCGCACAGCAGGAGAAAGAGGTAGTAGCCGTTCCGGAAATGCTCTCAACGATCTATCAGGAGGCCCAATCCCTGAGTGGCATAATGGGGCATATATTTTATCTGGAAACCGATGCGGATCTCCGCGTAAAGGGCTACCAGCGCGAGTTGTATAGTGCCTTCTCCAACCTGGTTTTCAATGCGGTGCAGCATACCCCCGAGAAGGGGATCATTCGTATCAAATGGTATAGAGAGGGAAACAATGCCTGTCTTGAGGTTATCGACACAGGAGCGGGTATCGGTGCAGAACACATACCCAGGTTAACGGAACGTTTCTACCGCGTCGATAAAGGACGCTCCCGGGACAAGGGTGGCACAGGGCTTGGGCTGGCCATCGTTAAACACGCCCTGGTACGGCATGGCGCCAGCCTGCAGATTCATAGCCAACCGGGCAAGGGGAGTACGTTTCGCTGTGAATTCCCTGAACTGCTAATCATCACCAAACCAGTGGAGGATGCAGCAAGCCTGCCGGCCTGAACCGCCTCTTTTAGGGCACATCGAAAAACGCCCTTTAATTAAACTGTCATAATCTCTTCATTAGCCTGTCATTAACACTTGCCAGAATCTGCCTTCAGCAGGGTTTACTGATCAACCGTAAGTCCGGTTATCCCACTATCAATTAATGGAGAATGAGAAATGCCTAAACAGATAATTTTTACGACGAGTATTTTACTTGTTTCCCTGCTGCCGGCTGCAGTCATGGCGGACAGCGGCGGGCTTGACCCCATGCTGGCGGCATACACCAAGTCCAGCGGTGTTTCCGGCAATATTATCAGTGTCGGCTCGGATACCCTGGCCAATGTAATGACCGAGTGGGCAGAAGCATTTAAAAAACTTTATCCCAATGTCAACATACAGATCCAGGCAGCCGGGTCATCCACGGCGCCGCCGGCCTTGACCGAAGGAACCTCCAATTTTGGCCCCATGAGCCGCAAGATGAAGGACCGGGAGCTGGCCGCCTTTGAGAAAAAATACGGTTATAAGCCGACCCCTGTCCGGGTAGCCATCGATGCCCTCGCTGTCTACGTCAACAAGGACAACCCCATCCAGGGACTGACCATTCCCCAGGTCGATGCAATTTTTTCCGCAACACGCAAATGCGGTTATGGTAAAGATATCAACACCTGGGGACAACTTGGTCTCAGCGGCGCCTGGGCGCACCGACCCATACAAATCTATGGGCGAAACTCTGTCTCCGGGACCTATGGATACTTCAAGAAACATGCCTTGTGTAAGGGGGATTACCGGAATAGTGTCAACGAACAGCCCGGTTCCGCCTCGGTGGTCCAGGGCGTGACCAAGTCCATCAACGGTATCGGTTATTCCGGCATCGGCTACAAAACCTCCGGGGTACGTGCCTTGCCACTGACAAAGAAGCCCGGCCACGCATTCATCGCGGCAACAACGGCTAATGCCATCAATGGCCGCTATCCACTGGCCCGTTTCCTGTATATATACGTGAATAAGGCCCCGAATAAACCCCTGTCACCGCTTGAGCGCGAGTTCATCAAGATGGTCCTCTCCAGGGTGGGACAGACAGTGGTCATAAAGGACGGCTATATCTCCTTGCCCTCCAAGATAGTGAACAAGGAGCTGGCCAGGGTTTCGGTCGACCTGGCCAGCAATAGAAAATGAACAACAGGTGGGCAAGCACTAGAGATTTTTGGTTGGTTTTTTTAACTTTTATTATCTCTGTGACCTCTGTGCCCCTGTGGTTAATCAGAAATTTAAAATAAACCCCAAACAGTAAAAAAATAAAGCCCCTCTAGACTCTTGCAACCCCCCTCCTTCCTGCTTGAGTCCTTCCGGCCCCGCAATAGCGGGGCTTTTTTCTCCTGCAGGTTAATTATCTGTGAAGTAATAATATTGTCACATTTAAGCCCTACACTACCCGCATGTCTGATGCCGATACATCGCTCGCCGCTATCATCCCGGCTTTTAATTCCCCTGCTGCAGCGCGTTTCCGGAGCTGGCGTCATATCAGGGACATCGCCACCCGGCACCTGATGACCATTGGCGGCGTCAGCATTATTATTGCGATCGTCCTGATTGCCTTTTATCTGTTCTACGTCGTACTGCCGATGTTCCGGCCCGCTCACATGCAACAACTGGGGGAGTATCCATTACCCGGCAATGCACAGGCTGGCACCCTGCTCTATGCCATGGAGGAACAGCATGAGATTGGCCTGCGCCTGAGCGCGGACGGACGCGCCGTTTTTTTCAGGACGAAAGATGGCCAGGTGTATGAAAAAGCAGACGGGTCAATTACCATGCCGGCCGCCATCACCGCCTTTGCCAGCGGTGACCCCGCGCAGAGGATTATTGCCCTCGGCTTCGCCGACGGCACGGCAAAACTCATCCGGCATAATTACGCGGTATCCTATCCGGATGATGTACGGGTCATCACCCCCCGCCTTGACTACCCGTTCGGCGGGCAGCCCATAGCAATCGACCCTGCAGGCAACAGTCTGGCGTTGATCAGCGCCCAGGCGGATGCGGAGCAGGCCACCATTGCCGCACTGACGGCTGATGGGCGTTTGCTCCTTGTCAACCTGCAGAGGGAAGAGTCCCTGCTCGAGGATGAGGTCACTTTAAACCGGACCGAAACCCGAATTCCCTCACCTGACAACCACATCAGTCATCTGGTCCTCGATGTAGAACAGCGTGACCTGTACCTGGCAGACGAGAACGGATTCATCAGCTACCTGGATATCAGTGACAAGGCGAAACCGAGGCTAATACAGCGGGTCAAGGCGGTGCCGGACGCTGTACACATCACCAGCCTCAAGTTCTTGAGTGGCGGGATTTCCATCCTGGTGGGTGATTCCCGCGGCACGGTGACACAGTGGTTTCCGGTCAGGGACGCAGACAATAATTATACCCTTGAGAACATCCGTCATTTTGATGACCAGAATGCCCCAATCAACGCCATTGCCCCGGAATACAACCGCAAGGGATTTCTTGCCATCGGCGAAGATGGGTCCCTGGGTATTTATCACACCACGGCCCATCGCACCGTGCTGCTGAGACAGATCAGCCCTGACAGTCTCTCCGCCATCGCTATCGCCCCACGCGCCAATGCGGCCCTGATAGAAGCTGCTGGCCGGCAACTGCAATTCTGGCGCATCGATAATGAATACCCCGAAGTCTCGTGGCAATCCCTGTGGGGGAAGGTCTGGTATGAAAGCCGGGATAAACCCGAGTATATCTGGCAATCGTCATCGGCGAGCAGTGACTTCGAGCCCAAGTTCAGCCTGACTCCACTGGCCTTTGGCACCCTGAAGGCCGCCTTCTATGCCATGCTGTTTGCCGTGCCTCTGGCGCTCATGGGTGCCATCTATACCGCCTATTTCATGTCGACGCCGATGCGCAGTTTTGTGAAGCCGACTATTGAAATTATGGCGGCGCTGCCGACCGTGATTCTGGGCTTTATCGCCGGACTCTGGTTTGCGCCGTACGTGGAGCACCATCTGGCAGGCATATTACTGTTGCTTATCCTGATACCATTGGCGACGCTTGCCGCGGCATGGCTCTGGCGGCAACTCCCGGCCGGGATGCAACATATCATTCCTAAAGGCTGGGAGGCAGCGCTACTGATACCGGTCATTCTCGTTGCCACTTTCATATCCATCTGGATTGGTCAATACCTCGAAACCCTGTTCTTCGGAGGCCACCTGCCCCTCTGGCTGACCCATGATATGGGGATCGATTATGATCAGCGCAACTCCCTCATTGTGGGCATTGCCATCGCTTTCGCCGTCATACCGACCATCTTTTCCATCAGTGAAGACGCCATTTTCAGCGTTCCCAAACACCTGACCTCCGGTTCCCTGGCTTTGGGCGCCACTCCATGGCAGACCATGGTGCGGGTCGTCTTACTGACGGCGAGCCCGGGGATTTTTTCTGCCGTGATGATTGGGATGGGCCGGGCCATCGGCGAGACCATGATCGTGGTGATGGCAACGGGCAACACCGCCATTATGGATATGAATATTTTCGAGGGGTTTCGCGCCCTGTCCGCCAATATCGCCGTGGAGATACCGGAAGCCGAAGTGGGCAGCAGCCATTATCGTATTCTGTTCCTGGCAGCACTGGTACTGTTTCTCGCTACTTTTCTGTTCAATACCCTGGCGGAAGTGGTCCGGCAACGCCTGCGCACCCGATACAGCAACTTGTAATGGGCGGGAACATCAAGACCTGGATCGACAGCGGTGAGCCCTATATCTGGCTCAATGCCGGGGCAGTCAGTATATCGATCCTGCTTGTGACCGGTCTGGTGGGCATGATCACAGTGCGCGGGCTCGTTCATTTCTGGCCGGCGGCCGTGGTTGCACTCGACTATACCGGGCAGGACGGTTCGATCACGCCTATTATCGGGGAATTGGTGGAGCATGAGCGAACAACCCTGGATCACCCTGGTCAGCAAAAAGGGCTAACCACAGGATCGCTTGTCGGCCGCTATCTGGTTAAAACCGGCAACCGAGATCTCTCCGGACTGGATTTCCGATGGGTTGATGAGACCGGCATGGGGAAACTGCAACATCCGGATAATGTGATGGTAGTTGAGCGCAGGGAATGGGGTAATTTTTACGGTTATCTGCACGAAATCAGGGAAAACGGGCAGGCCGTCAACCCGGAGAGTGGCCTGTGGCACACCTTTCAGACACAGATCCGGCGCAGTGGATCCCTGTTTGACCGGATCAGGCATACCGAGAAGGACCTGATCGGTAACATTAACTACCGGATGGAACATCTGCGCCTGCAACAACGGGGCCTGACACTGCAGGGAATTTCCGATCCGGTCCGGATGAAGGCCATCAGCCGGCAACGCCGGCAGTTACAACTGAAATATGATGGTTATACACAACAACTTGCCCGGCTCTACCGGCAACTCAACAGCGTTACTGTCATCGCCACCCAGGCCGATGGCAAGGAAGTCACTATCCCCTTGTCCAAGGTAGTTCGCGCCTATCGTCCGAACCGGATGAGTATGCTGGAGAAGACGGCATTTTACTTTACGAAGTTGTGGGAATTCATTGCAGCCGAACCGCGGGAATCCAACACCGAAGGCGGCATCTTCCCGGCCATCTTCGGGACGGTCATAATGGTCATGATTATGGCAATCATGGTCACTCCGTTTGGAGTGATCGCTGCCATCTATCTACATGAGTATGCCCGGCAAGGGCCCTTGACCCGGTTAATCCGGATCGCCGTCAATAACCTCGCCGGGGTGCCATCTATCGTCTATGGTGTGTTCGGGCTGGGTTTTTTCGTCTATTTCCTCGGCGGTCATATCGATCAGCTATTTTTCCCCGAGGCCCTGCCCACCCCCACCTTCGGCACACCGGGCCTGCTCTGGGCATCCGTCACCCTGGCGCTGCTCACTGTCCCCGTTGTCATCGTAGCGACGGAAGAGGGCCTGTCCCGGGTCCCGCAGAACATACGGGAAGGCAGCCTGGCCCTGGGTGCGACCAAGGCCGAGACCTTATGGTTAACCGTGTTGCCGATGACAGCCCCTGCCATGATAACGGGCTTGATACTGGCAATTGCCAGGGCAGCCGGAGAGGTCGCGCCCCTGATGTTGGTCGGTGTTGTCAAGCTTGCGCCGTCACTACCCCTGGATAGCAATTATCCGTTTCTGCATCTGGACAGAAAATTCATGCATCTGGGATTTCATATCTATGACGCAGGGTTTCAGAGCCCCAATGTTGAGGCAGCCAGGCCACTGGTCTACTCCACGGCCCTGCTGTTGATCGCCATTATTATCATTTTAAACCTGACAGCTATCAGGATTCGTAATAGGCTTAGGGAGAAATATCGTGCAGCAGAGCAATATTAGCAATTTCGCGGAACTAAACGACAAATTTTCTGATGAACCGGAAACCATGCCGGAAACGGAGATAAGCACCACCACACCCACTCATGCGATGCATAGGGGGACGCTGGTGCAACCAGAGAACAACCCCAGGCTTGCCGATGAGTCCATATGTATCCAGGTGCAGGATTTAAATCTTCACTATGCGGATAATCATGCCCTTAAAAATATCAGCATGGCTATCCCTGAACGGCGGGTCACGGCATTTATCGGCCCCAGCGGCTGCGGCAAGTCATCCCTGCTGCGCTGTTTCAATCGTATGAATGACCTGATCGAGGGCGTACGCATCGATGGTGCAATCCACCTGCACGGTAACGATATCAATGATAAATCAGTCAATGTGGCGGAATTGCGCAGGCGTGTCGGCATGGTCTTTCAGAAACCCAACCCGTTTCCCAAATCGATTTATGAGAATGTAGCTTATGGGCTGCGCATCCAGGGCATTAAAAAACGCCGCATACTGGATGCCGTCGTTGAAAAGTCGTTAAAACGGGCAGCCTTGTGGAATGAGGTCAAAGATCGACTGCATGTTAATGCCCTGGGGCTTTCCGGCGGGCAGCAGCAAAGGCTGGTCATCGCACGGGCAATCGCCATTGAACCGGAAGTCTTGTTGCTTGATGAACCGGCATCGTCACTGGATCCGATATCCACCCTGAAGATCGAAGAACTGATTTATGAATTGAAATCGGATTACACCATCATCATCGTCACCCATAATATGCAACAGGCAGCGAGGGTTTCCGATTACACCGCCTATATATATCTGGGCGAGATGATCGAACACGATAACACCAATACCCTGTTCACCAATCCGGCGCAGAAGATTACCGAAGACTATATCACCGGCCGTTATGGATAACATCAACCGGCATTGCCTGTTCTGCGTACAGTCTAATAACCCGTAGCCTGGATATCGGGTTTTGTAGAGATGTTTCAGGAGCCAACATTATGAGCGCGAGTCAACTATCAAGACACATTTCCCGGCAATTCGACAATGAGTTGGAGAATATCCGTAACCAGGTGCTGTTGATGGGGGGCTTAATTGAGCAGCAATTGAGCGATGCCATCAAGTCAATGACGGACTCCGATATGGAACTGGCGGAATCCGTAATCAGGAATGAGTTTGAGGTCAATCGATACGATGTCTCAATCGACGAAGAGTGTACCCGGATCCTGGCCAGACGCCAGCCTGCCGCCGGTGACTTGCGTCTGATTATGGCCATCATCAAGACCATCACCGATCTGGAGCGGATCGGTGATGAGGCGGAAAAGGTCGCCAAAATGGCCATCGATCTCTCTGAAAAACAGGGACCAAGGTCGTATTATGTAGGGATTAACGCCATGGGTAATCATGTGTTAAAGATGCTGCATGACGCCCTGGATGCCTTCGCCCGCATGGACTCAGAGGCGGCCCTGGAGGTGGTGAGAAAAGAACCGGAATCCGATGAACAATACAGCGCCATACTCCGGCAATTGATCACCTATATGATGGAAGATCCGAGAAACATCACCAGCGCCATGGATGCGGTATGGACCGCTCGGGCCATGGAGCGGATCGGGGACCATGTCCGCAACCTTTGCGAATATGTGATCTTTTTTGTTGAAGGCAAGGATGTGCGCCACATCAGCGTTGAAGAGATGGAAAAAAAAGTGCTGGGATAAGACAGACTTTATCATGGAAAAACAGGTGGTTGCCTTGACCTTGATAGATTAAAGCCTGGTAAATTTCCGTATTTATTGATCTCCATCAATGACCGCTGCCTGATTGTGTGATAAGGAAGCTCTGATTATTCATTCTGTTAGCTAAGAGTAACCGGTATTTAATGGATACTGCCAACCTGAACAATCCAGAGGTCTATATCAATCGCGAACTGAGTATGCTCGAGTTCAACAGGCGGGTTATCGATCAGGCAAAAGACGAGAATGTCCCGTTGCTGGAAAGATTGCGATTTCTCTGTATTGCCAGTACCAACCTTGATGAGTTCTTTGAGATCCGTGTCGCCGGGATAAAACAACAGGTAAAATACCGTTCCGTCCAGACCGGTCCCGATAACCTCACTCCTACCGAGGTATTAAAGCGTATCAGCGAAACGGCGCATAAACTGGTCGAAGAGCAATACCGTGTTTTAAATGAGATTATCAGGCCGGAACTTGAAAAGGCCAAAATAAGATTAAGGCCGCGTTCTTCATGGAAACCGGCAGTCGCCCGTTGGGTAAAACGCTATTTCAACGGCAATGTACGCCCCGTATTAAGTCCGATCGGGCTGGATCCGGCCCATCCCTTCCCCAGGATACTGAATAAAAACCTCTATTTTATCGTCTCGCTGGACGGCAAGGACGCCTTTGGCCGGGAGGCACGCCAGGCGATTATACAAGCGCCCCGATCCTTACCCCGAGTGGTGCCTATACCCACCGAGAACAGCAGCGGCACAAACGATTTCGTATTACTCTCCTCCATCATCCACGCACAAGTGGACGATTTGTTCCCGGGTATGAAGGTGACCGGTTTTTATCAGTTCAAGGTGACCCGTGATAGCGATCTGTTTGTTGACGACGAAGAGGTGGACGATTTACTCCGCGCCCTGGAGGGTGAGTTGCCTTCACGCCGGTTCAATGACGCGGTCAGACTTGAGGTCGCTGACAACTGTCCGGATGAACTTAGCAACTTTCTCCTGCGGATATTTGATTTGCAGGAAAATGACCTGTACCGGGTAAAGGGCCCGGTCAATCTCAACCGCCTGCTTGCCATCGTCGAATTAATCGATCGACCGGATCTGAAATTCAGGGGTTTTACCCCCGATATTCCACCAAGGCTTCTGAAAAATACCGACATATTCGAAGCACTGCACCATGGCGATATCCTGTTGCATCATCCCTTTCAATCGTTCGCTCCCGTCATCGATTTCCTGCGTCAATCGGCCGTTGACCCCAATGTACTTTCGATCAAGCAGACCTTGTACCGGACCGGCGATGATTCGGCGATTATCGATGCTCTGAAGGAAGCGGCACGCTGCGGGAAAGAGGTCATGGTCGTCATCGAGTTAAGAGCCAGGTTTGATGAAGAGGCAAATATCGAACTTGCCAATGAATTACAGGAGGCAGGGGCCCATGTTGTCTATGGCGTCGTGGGATATAAAACCCATGCCAAAATGATCCTGGTGATACGCAGGGAAGGCCGCTCATTAAGGCGCTATGTGCACCTTGGCACGGGGAATTATCATGCCCGTACTTCGAGGCTCTATACCGACTACGGCCTGCTGACGTGTGACAAAGCGGTTGCCGAGGATGTCAATAAGCTGTTCCACCAGCTTACTGGCCTTGGACGGGCGAGTAAACTGAAAAAAATTCTTCAGTCACCTTTCACCCTGTATAAGGGGATGCTCGACTATATTGAGGAGGAGGCCAAAAACGCGCTTGAGGGCAAGCAGGCGCGCATCATCGCCAAGATGAATGCCCTGGTAGAACCAGGGATCATTCAGGCATTGTACCGGGCGTCGCAATCGGGTGTGAAGATCGATCTGATTATAAGAAGCATGTGTTGCCTGCGGCCCGGCATCAAGGGAATTTCGGAGAATATAAACGTCCGCTCTGTAGTCGGCCGGTTTCTTGAGCATACACGCGTCTTCTATTTTTATCACGATGGCAAGGAATTACTGTTTTGTTCCAGCGCAGACTGGATGCCCAGGAACCTCCACCATCGTGTGGAAACCTGCTTCCCGATTGAGGAAAAAAGACCACGGGAACATATAATAAAATATGGTTTGTTAAATTATCTTTCCGATAATACCCAGGCCTGGATTTTACAGGCAGATGGAAGCTATAAGCATAGTAAACCCGGTAGCCACAAACCCCGTGCAGCGCAGCAGATATTGCTGGATCATCATTGTCATTTTATCTAATCAAATATAACCTTAAATCCCATCGCATCGAGATAATCTGTTTCAGTGTCAAGATCCGCCCGGGTCAGGGGATGCTGGTCGAGCCACCCTTCAGGGAATTCCAACTTTAAGCTATCGTCACCGGTATCGGCATTGATCTGCGGTAATGCCACATGAGAGCGGCTCCTGTGCAGCACTACGGCAAGCCTTAGTAAAATTGCGAGGTATTTTATTTTGCGCCTGTTCGCATGCTGTATCTCTTTCATCTCTTCAACAGGAAATTTTCTCCGGTGCGCCCGCACCAGCATGGCAAGGCTCAATTGCTCTTGACTTGAAAACCCCGGTAGATCCGAGTGAGAGAGCAGATAGGCGCCATGCCGGTGGTGCTGGGCATGGGCGATGGAGAGGCCTATTTCATGTATCTGCGATGCCCAGTGTAACAGCTGTAAATCGGGTTTTTTAGATAGTCCCCAGGCCTTCCTTACTTCCGCAAACAGGATGGTAGATGTCGCTTCAACCCGTTGTGCCTGTTCACTATCGACAGCATAACGTTGCATCAAACCGGCAATGGTTTTATCGCGGGTATCTTCATCATGGAGACGTCCGATGAGATCGTGCAACAGCCCCTCACGCAGGGC
This sequence comes from Gammaproteobacteria bacterium, assembly GCA_046757565.1. Classification (GTDB taxonomy): domain Bacteria; phylum Pseudomonadota; class Gammaproteobacteria; order Eutrophobiales; family Eutrophobiaceae; genus JBHHYN01. The sequence goes on from JBHHYN010000004.1 coordinate 34,236, forward strand.
CCCATCCGAGACATCCATGCGCTCGATTTGCAGCGCCTCGAAAGCTGCGCAGAGAATCGCTACGCCACCGGGGAATACCGCTTTTCTGGCTTCCGGAAGCCCTTCCAAATCAAGTTTCTCCATTTTTCCGATCTTGAGCATGGTCTCTTTAAGGTTCTCCAGGGATTCGGCCGTTATGCCACTCTTACTCCACCCCTGGGCAGTAACCGTATCGTTGATACTGATGTTCGTCCCTGATGATCCGATGACCGAATCCCAGCCGACTCTTTTATAAGTTGTCTCGATCGATTCCAGTTCCAGTCGGGCGAACAGGATAGCCTTACGCATCTTCTTGGCGGTAATATCACCATTGCCAAAAAACCGTTGGCTCATGCTGACACATCCCATATACAGACTTTCCATATAATGAGGCTCAAAACCCCGGCCTATAACCGCTTCTGTACTGCCGCCACCTATATCAATCAGCAGGCGCCGGTCCTTTTTGTTATAGATAGTATGCGATACGCCCATATAGATAAGTCTCGCCTCTTCCCGGCCGGCTATGATTTCGATGGGATGCCCCAGGGTCCGATAGGCGCGGTCCAGGAAATCGGCGCCGTTGCGCGCCTGACGCAGGGTATTGGTGCCCACCGCCCGGACATTGACTCTGGGGATCTCACGAATACGCTGGCCGAAACGTTGCAGGCAGTCAATGGCCCTCTCTATCGATTCTTCAGTCAGACAGTTGTTGCTGTCCAGGCCGGAGGCAAGTCTGACCATCTCCTTCAACCGGTCAACAATCTGCAGGCGATCCTCGCTATAATTCGCTACGATCATATGAAAACTGTTGGATCCCAAATCGACAGCGGCAAAATATTCGTTCGGAAAGCTAGTCATCCAGCCGGACAGTAAAAATTAATGAGAGAATGAGTAACCATAAACTAATTCTCATGCGTCATGCAAAATCGGACTGGAAAAGCAGCGCCCAAACCGATTTTGACAGACCCCTTGCAGCAAGAGGGGAAAGAGATGCACCGCGGATGGGTGAATGGTTAAAAAAACAGGGGGTTATTCCTGATCTGTTTCTGAGCTCTCCTGCCCTGCGTGCGAGACAGACGGCTTGTATTATGGCTGACGCGCTCGGTATTTTACAACAGGCTATAAACTGGGATGAACGGATTTATAACGCCGGTTTGGATGATTTACTGGATATCATCGACACCAGTGCCGGAGACGCGTTGACCATGCTTCTGATAGGACACAACCCGGGGCTCGATTCGCTACTGGAATATTTCTCCGATGAGGCACTTGACTATAATCGGCAGAGAAAGCTGATGACCACAGCAGCCATAGCGGTGATCGATTTTGCCAAAGGACCCATTTCTACGTCCATACAGCATGCGCATTTGCAGCAGCTTATCCGGCCCAGGGAATTATAGGGGGAAACAATCCGGTTATTTCGCTGCAACGATGTAGGCAATCCATCCGGCATCGGCTTCTCCTTTAGTCGTAGGGGTAAACACGCCATTACCCTCACCGTCCTTATCCGTGCCTTCCCAGTAAACCGAGGCCTTGAACCCCGCCTCCTGCAGCAGTTCCGTTAATTCGGGCAGGGTCCACATCCGCCAGTGATAGGTAAAGGCTTTTTTTATGCGGGAGCCATCCTTGAATTTAAAATGGATGTATAACGTAGCATCGCCCGTTATCGGGTTATAGTGCGCCTGCTCCCAGATATAGGTGAAGCCGTTGTATTTCGTACTCTCCTGCATCTCCTGGAAGGCCTCATAGCCGCCGAATGCATCGAGAAACAAAACACCGTCCTTATTCAAACCCCTGTAGATGCGGTCAAAATAGTGCTTCATGTTGGCACGGTCTTTGAAAATCCAGTAACTGAAATTCATGGCCACTACTGCATCGGTCGGCGGCACATCCGCCTGCATGACATCGGTATTGAAAATATGCAGCCGTTTGACCTGATCGGCCGTCAGCTCGGAAAGGTGATGGTCTCTGCCCCAATCGAGCACCCCGGGGTCGATATCGACAGCATAGGCAATAGTGTTATGTCGCCGCCTGACCCATTCGCAAGAGCTGTTCATGGTGCCGCAAAAGTCCTCCCGCAAGGTACGTGGCGACCTCCCTCTCAGTCTCTTAAAGGTCTTGTCAACAAAATCGGCCTCGGCTTCAACGCACTGCACCGCCTGTTCATAAAGCATATATTTATCGGCCAGTTCCGCCATCATGGATTTTACCTTGGCGGCTTTAGCTTTATTTTTGTATTTTCTGTTCTTTGCCATGTTGCCGTGCCCGCTGGTATATATCTGCCCTTAAAAGTGAAACGGCGCATTATACCGATATAATATCCAACATGAATTCAATGTTTGCACAAATTTTAACCCGGTCGAGATAAGTATGAAATGAACTGGTGGGGAAAAATTATCGGCGGCACATTCGGCTTTATGCTGGGCGGACCACTTGGCGCCATGTTAGGCGCAGCGATAGGACATAACTTCGATGTGGGGGTGCAAGTCTCCGGAACCGGTGCTGTTGGCAGGGGAGGGCAACAACGCATACAGACAGCATTCTTTACTGCGACGTTCTCCGTCATGGGGAATATCTGCAAGGCGGATGGACAGGTATGCGAAGATGAAATAGCTATCGCCAGGCAGGTCATGGCCCAGATGGAGCTGTCACCGGCACAAAAAAAGGCCGCCGTCGCCCTGTTTAACGAAGGGAAACAGAAGGATTTCCCCATTGATGATGTGCTCAGGCAGTTAAGGCAGGAGATCGGTTATTACCCCAATCTGCAACGGATGTTTATCGAGATCCAGTTGTATGCCGCCTATGCCGATGGGATTATGCATCCCGCCGAGAGAAGGCTGTTGCTCAAGGTATGCAAAACCTTTGGATTATCCGATCAGGATTTTGAAATCCTGGCGGGGGCGATCAGGGGGGAAACCCGGCACCGGGGTCCAGGCCGGACTGCTAAAGGCCCACAACTCACCTTAAAAGATGCCTATGCAATTTTAAATATTCCTGCCGGCGCAACGGAGGATGAGGTCAGGAAGGCCTACCGCAGACTGATGAGCCAGCACCATCCCGACAAGCTGGTCTCCAGGGGCCTGCCGGAAGAGATGATGAAAATGGCCACACAGCGAACCCAGGAGATCAGGCAGGCCTATGAGCGTATCCGTGAAGAGCGTGGTTTTACAAACAGACGCCGCAGAAAAAAATAGGGAACCCCTGATAAATCAGATTCCAGTGTTAGCGGGATATAACACACTGCATCCGGTCCGGTGGGCATGTGATCTCCTGCCCGGGCGCTTGCCCGCTGTGCAATTTTCAGGGCGAATCATTGTCTATACACAGAAGAAACCCTTATCAAAAGAGCAGTGTTATCACCACTTATGTCAACACTTATCAGAGTACTGGTTGTCGTTGTTTTCGCCGGCTCCGCTGTTAGCAGTTATGCCGGGAGTAAAAAAAATGGTTTTGATTTGAGCGACAGTCTGATCCCGGCTAAAAAAATAAAACATGGCGGACCACCACGGGACGGGATTCCCTCAATCGACCAACCAAAATTTATCAGTGCCGGGGAAGCCTCTTTCCTGAAGGATAAAGATCGGATTATCGGCGTTTATCATAACGGTATTGCCAAAGCCTATCCGATCCGGATCCTGGACTGGCACGAGATCGTCAACGATCGCTTCACGGATGAGGCCGTGCTCATCAGTTACTGTCCGCTGTGTGGTTCCGGTATGGTATTTACCGTTCAGGGCGCTGGCGTTCATTTTACTTTCGGCGTCTCCGGCCTGCTGTATAACAACGATGTGTTGTTGTACGACCGGCAGACGGGTTCCCTCTGGTCACAAATCCTGGGCAAGGCCATTTCCGGCCCGCTGAAAGGGGTCACCCTTCCCCTGCTGCCCTCCGCCAACACGACCTGGCGGGCATGGCAAACGCGTTATCCCGAAACGCTGGTACTGTCGACCGACACCGGTTACCGGCGTAATTACAGACACTCTCCTTACCGGGGCTACAGCAGTTCCGGAGAGTTGTATTTTCCCGTAGAGCACAAGAGTAACGAATATCGCAGGAAAGAACTGGTCCTGGGCGTAACCTTGAATAAGCAGCACAAGGCCTACCCTTTCATGGAATTGAAAAAACAGGGGTTACCGGCCTTCAAGGACAATGTGGCCGGCAAACGAATGACGGTTGAATGGTCTGCATCCGAAAAATCGGCGCGTCTACTGGATGAAAACGGAACTGAAGTCCCCAGCGTTGTTGCCTACTGGTTTGCCTGGTATGCCTTCCATCCGGATACGGACGTTTTTCATGCTGAGGAAAGGGAATTTCGGGGACAGTGACTTTAATTTCTCTTAACGCGAATCGTGGCAAATCAGCAACTTGACCAATACTTCAACAACAGAAGTAATTAAAGTCACTATCCCCGAAACCAATCAAGATTTCAATGCAGAAATCTGTTTTGATCCTCTTCCCAATATTCACCATCCAGCGTAACCGAGTGATGGACGGTATATTGCGTTCCACGCAGAAACATGCGGTTCAGGAAAGAGGTAGCGATATATCTCCTTATTTTTGGAACAAGGCACAGGAACCCTATGGTATCCGTGAAGAAGCCGGGTGTAAGCAATAGTGCACCACACATCAACAGGATCAGTCCCTCGAGCAGATCTGTTGCCGGCATCTCGCCATGCTCGAGCCTCCTCTGGACCCGGGCAAGTGTCTGCAATCCTTGCAAGCGAAGCAGCCAGGCACCAATGATGGCCGTGAGGACGCATAACCCGATGGTAGGCATGACCCCCACCAGACCACCCACCTGAATGAGAAGATAGATCTCAATCAGGGGAACGGTAAAGAACAGAATTAATAACAATCTGAACAGAGGCACTGCTTCAATCCACCGATAGAATTAGCTTATTAATAAATGTGTTGGCAAAATACCATTTTTCAAGGGCACAAGACAGGTATTAAGCGTGTAGTATGACAAACGAGAGACAACACCTTCTGGTACTGAGCAGCTGTCCAGGCCCGGATTCAGCCGAAAAAATCGCTAATGAGCTCGTTACGAACCGCCTCGCAGCCTGTGTCCAGATCCTGCCGCACATCCAATCCTGCTTCCGTTGGCAAAAGAAGGTAGACCATGCAGAGGAACAACTGCTATTGATCAAGACCACCCTGCAACGCTATCCGGACCTGGAGAACAAGATCAAATCCATGCATCCCTATGAACTTCCCGAGATCATCGCAGTCCCTATCAGTACCGGCTTGCAAGACTATCTCTCCTGGATTGAAGACTGTACTCTATCCGCATGAAATGTAATCGTTTCCTCCTTGCTCTGGTCTGCCTGGTCACCCTGCAATGGGCCGGCGCCGCCTCCCTAAGCGAGCGCTTACATAACCTGTTCGCCGGTACAGATGCGGGTATCACTCAGGATGAAATCCTCGCTCCCGATGAGGCATTTGTTATGTCAACGACGGTGACGGGGCCCAGGAGACTGCTCGTCACCTGGCAGATCGCTGCAGGTTATTATCTGTATCACGACAAGTTCAGTTTCAGAATTGCTGAAGGTGACGCAAAGATCGATACCAGGATGGTGCAGATCCCCCATGGCAAGCTTAAGGAAGACCCTACATTCGGCAGTGTTGAGGTCAATACCGGGGCGGTGCAGGTGGATCTGCCTCTGCTAAGACAGGCCCTGAACAGATCGTCCATTACCCTGGAAGTGGGTTATCAGGGCTGCAAGGAGAACTCCATCTGTTATCCGCCGATTAAAAAACAACTGCCCCTCATGCTGGATCTGTTCGCCACCCCTGCAGCAGCGGCAACCGCGTCCCCCGGCATTACCCGGGGGAATGCAGGAACTCTCTCCTCACAGGATGCCGTCACGCAAAGACTTGAAGAGGCCGGTCTGTTATTGAATATTTTCGCTTTCTTCGGTTTTGGATTATTGCTCTCGCTGACACCGTGCGTGTTTCCCATGATCCCGATCCTGTCCGGCATTATTGTCGGCCAGGGAGACCGGATCACGGTCTTGCAGGCATTTCTGCTCTCGCTTGCCTACGTTCTGGCGATGGCTGTCACCTATGCCCTGCTGGGAGTAATCGCCGGATCATTTTATTTCAACCTGCAAACGGCCTCACAAAATGTCTGGGTCATAACGGCCTTCAGCCTGGTGTTTGTTGCGCTCGCGTTTTCGATGTTTGGCTTCTACGAACTACAGCTGCCTGCCGCTATACAAAGCCGGTTAACCGGCCTGAGCGATGATCGACGTAGCGGGACTCTGGCGGGCGCCGCGATTATGGGGGCACTGTCGGCAATTATTGTCGGGCCCTGCGTTGCCCCGCCACTGGCCGGTGCCCTGCTGTATATCAGCCAGACCGGTAATGCCGTTCTCGGCGGGCTTACCCTGTTTGCCATGGGGCTGGGATTCGGCGTGCCGTTACTCATCATCGGCGCTTCAGCAGGCAGCCTGCTGCCCCGGGCCGGACCGTGGATGAACACTATCAAGCGGATCTTCGGCGTCATCATGCTCGGCGTCGCCATCTGGTTCATGGGGCGGATCCTGACAGGGCCTTTCATCATGTATGCGTGGGCCCTGTTACTCATCATCAGCGGGATCTATATGGGAGCACTGGATCGTATGGAAAAGGGCGTTACCTGGACGCGTTTATGGAAAGGGATTGGCCTTGCCGTTCTGGTTTATGGAGTGGTACTGGTTATCGGCGCAAGCAGCGGTAGCCGGGATGTTTTTAAACCGTTGCAGCGATTGACACAAGCCAGGGGGACAGTGGCACAGACAGATAATGAGCTGCATTTCAAGACGATTAAAACAGTGGATGATCTTAACCGTGAACTTATCGAAGCGGTCCGTATGGGGAAACCGGTCATGCTGGATTTCTATGCCGACTGGTGTGTCGTCTGTAATGAGATGGAAAAAAACACCTTTCCCGATCCGAAGGTCCACGCAGCCCTGAAAGATGTCATACTATTGCAGGCCGACGTTACCAGAAATGATAAGAATGACCAGGAACTGTTACAGAAATTCGATCTCTATGGTCCACCGGCCATCCTGTTTTTCGGGACAGACGGCAAAGAACGTAAATCCTACCGCCTGATCGGCTTCGTTGCAGCGGACGAGTTTACTCATCATGCCAGGGAGGCGATCGGTTCATGAAAAGACCCATCCTGATCACGGGCATGCTAATAGTAATGGGCGGCGCAGCGGTAGCCGGTTTTTACTATCAACGCCATCAGTCCGAAACCCGGGACGGTGCCTATCAGGCAGCCTCGCAGTCCGTCATTGTCAACGAACAGAAACAGCAGATGAAGGGCAGGTACCGGCCGGACTTCAGTCTGGCCGATGTCAACGGCCGTATGCACCATATCAGTGAATGGGATGGCCGGGTGGTGGCGTTGAATTTCTGGGCCACATGGTGTCCGCCCTGCCTCAAGGAGATCCCGGAATTTATCAAATTGCAGGCACAATACAGAGATCGGGGACTGCAGTTTATTGGCATCGCGCTACAACGCCCCGAGGATGTCACTGAATTTATGCAGACACAGGGAATGAACTATCCGGTATTGGCCGGCGAACGGGCCGTTATTAAAATCACCAAATCCTATGGAAATGATATCGGGGCTTTGCCTTACACGGTGATCGTCGACCGTAACGGCCGGATTGCCTTTACTAAATTTGGCCAACTCACGGGTGAGACCGCTGAACGGGTAATCGCTGCCCTATTATAGACACCCTTCTTTTTTAATTAAATTTCGGCTAAAATCTGCAAATTGCGCTGATTTTGGGGAGATTTATGGCAAAAATCCTGGTTCTCAACGGACCTAATCTGAATCTGCTGGGAAAACGTGAGCCGGAGGTTTATGGTACTACCACGCTCGCTGAAATTGATGAGTCGCTCATTGCCGAGGCGGGTTTAAAAGGACATACCCTTGAATGCCTGCAAAGCAATGCGGAACATGAGCTGATAGACCGGATCCATTCCGCCAGGGAAGACGGGACCGAGTTTATCATTGTCAATCCCGGTGCTTTTACCCATACCAGTATCGCATTGCGTGATGCTTTCCTTGGCGTTGCCATACCGTTTATCGAGGTACACCTCTCCAATGTTTTTGCACGGGAGTCCTTCCGGCAACACTCTTTCCTTTCCGACATCGCCATTGGCGTGATCAGCGGTATGGGTGCGCAGGGATACAGTCTGGCGTTGCAGGCAGCCGAGAAACGACTCAGTAAAACGTAATTCAACAACTATGGACATTCGCAAAGTAAAAAAACTCATCGAAATGCTGGAAGAGTCCGGCATTGCTGAAATAGAGATCCATGAGGGAGAGGAGTCTGTGCGTATCAGCCGGCAAAGCTCGCTCGCTCCGGCACAGACAATCGTGCAGGTGCCTGATGCCGGCGTGACTTCCCGGGCACAGGCTGGGGAACCGGCGCCGGTTGCCGATACCCAGGAGGAGAATGAACCTGAAGGGAATATCGTCACAGCGCCGATGGTGGGTATTTTTTATGAGGCCCCGTCCCCGGATAAACCTCCGTTCGTTGAACGGGGACAGCCGGTACGCAAGGGCGATGTGCTCTGTATCATTGAAGCCATGAAGATCATGAACCAGATTGAGGCGGACACGAGTGGTATCGTTGCCAGGATCATGGTTGAAAACGGAGAACCGGTAGAGTATGGACAGCCTCTGTTTGTGCTTCGTGAGGAATAGGTCATGTTTCGCACTGCTTATGCGTTATGAACCCCGGACCCCCTTCAACGTGCCAGTTCAGTATCACTGCTGCTGACAAGCTGTTATATTACTCGTCCGATTAGCTACTCCCATGCTCGAGAAGGTTGTTATTGCAAACCGTGGCGAGGTAGCGTTACGCATCCTGCGGGCATGTCACGAACTCAGGATCAAGACCGTAGCCGTCTTTTCCGAGGCAGACCGGGATCAGAAACATGTCCTTCTTGCCGATGAGTCTGTTTGTATCGGTCCGGCCGCATCCATAGACAGCTACCTCAATATCCCGGCCGTCATCAGCGCTGCGGAGGTAACCGATGCAGTGGCCATTCATCCGGGTTATGGTTTTCTCGCCGAGAATGCGGATTTTGCCGAACGGGTTGAACAGAGCGGATTTATTTTTATCGGTCCACGTGTTGATACCCTTCGCCTGATGGGCAACAAAATTACCGCCATCGATACCATGAAAAAATCAGGCGTGCCGTGCCTGCCCAGTTCCGGTGACCTGCGGGAAGAAGATCTGGATGAAACAACCAGGATTGCCAAGAAGATTGGCTATCCCGTTATTATCAAGGCTGCCGGCGGTGGCGGCGGCCGCGGTATGCGTGTTGTCTTCAGTGAAGCCACCCTGCGCAATGCCATTACACTTACGCGCAGCGAGGCAGCGGCGGCCTTTGGCGACGATACGATCTACATGGAAAAATTTCTTGAACACCCGAGGCATATTGAGATACAGGTATTGGCAGACGGACATGGCAATGTTGTTTATCTCGGGGAACGTGACTGCTCCATGCAGCGGCGCCACCAGAAGGTAATTGAAGAAGCCCCCGCTCCCGGAATAGACGAAAGAACACGCAGCAGAATCGGAGAGAGTTGCCTGGAGGCCTGCCGCTCCATGCATTACCGGAGTGCCGGAACCATCGAATTTTTATATGAGGAGGGACAATTCTACTTTATCGAGATGAATACCCGCCTGCAGGTTGAACATCCCGTCACAGAGATGGTAACCGGGATTGATATTGTGCGTGAGCAACTTCGTATTGCCGCAGGAGAAAAGCTTGGCTATTCACAAAGAGATATCCATATTAACGGTCATGCCATTGAATGCCGGATTAATGCGGAAGACGCAGAAACCTTTATGCCCTCGCCGGGTGTCATCGAACATTACCACCCACCGGGCGGCCCGGGTATACGTGTTGATACCCATGTTTACCAGGGGTATCGGATCCCGCCGCACTACGATTCGATGATTGGAAAATTAATTGCCCATGCCGAGACCCGGGAACTGGCCCTGGCAAGAATGTCGATAGCCCTCTCTGAAATAATCATTGAAGGAATTAACACCAACATAGCCCTGCATGAAAAGCTCATCGACGATGCCGCGTTTGTCGCCGGTGGAACAGATATACACTATCTGGAAAACAAACTTGGGCTGAAATGAACGTACCATACAGTAGCGGCCGGTCTGCTAACAGGAGCGATGATGGAGATGAGTCCTGAATTGACTGCGCATCCTGTCTCCTCAATCACTCCTGTACCCGGCACCGTTTAACTGCTCCGCTCTTATGCCCTGGTTGCGGCTAAGGATCGATACCAATAAAGATAAAATCGGGCTGGTGACGGGTCTGTTTGAACAGTTTGGCGCCGCTTCAATTAGCTATCGTCCCGCCAGCGGCGAGACCCTGTTTGCGGGATCGGCCGAAAACAGCATCTTTTGGCAACGCACCGCTGTCATTGCATTACTGGATCCCGAAATTGATATGGATATTCTGCTCGCGTGTCTACGCAACCGCATCGGGACCGCCAATATCCTTGCCCACAAGATCGATGTACTGGAGGAGAGGGAATGGACTGAGGCGCATAAACAAGGTTACGGAACCATGTTGTTCGGCGGGCGTTTGTGCGTCTGTCCGGGTTGGCTGGATCCCCCGCCAGACTACCCCTGCTCAATTACCCTGGACCCGGGGCTCGCTTTCGGGACGGGGACACATGCAACCACGGCGCTCTGTCTCGACTGGCTCGCAGGACATGAACTGTATGACAAGACGGTTATCGACTACGGCTGCGGTTCAGGTATTCTGGCCCTGGCGGCTGCGCGACTTGGCGCCAGGCATGTATATGCCGTCGACACTGATCCCCAGGCCATTACGGCAGCCTCGGCCAATGCAGGACGGAATAATCTGGTTGAGAAAATAACCATCACTGCTCCACAGCAGTTAACACTGTCCGACGCGGATATTCTCGTCGCCAATATATTGCTGGATCCACTGCTGACACTCGCCCCTGAATTCAGCAGGCGGGTCCAGGCTGGAGGGGAAATTGCTCTATCGGGCATCCTGGCATCACAGGCACAAGAGTGTTTGTCGGTCTATGGCCGCTGGTTTACCATGCAAGAAACGGAGTTTCACGACGAGTGGGCCTTGATAAAAGGCCATCGATCAACCGAGTGATGCCAAAGATACCGATGTCATAAGATGTTTACCGATTGTCCCGGTTGCAGCAGACAGTTTCATATCTATGCGATACAGTTAACGGCAGCCAAAGGGCTGGTAAAGTGTGGTTTTTGCGGACAGCAGTTTAATGCTATAGAGCGGTTGCACGACAAGCCGCTGCCGATTATCGATCAGCAGCATAACGGCAACCACTTGCGGGCGCAGCATGAACCACTGCCACATGAGGCGATGCAACCGCGGTTTCCTGTCCCGGATTCAGCGGAAGGGCCTCTGGAAAACGGAACGCTTGATACACCTGGGGCAGAATCGGTCTCCTATGTCGGCGCTTTCCCGGTTGGTATACAACCACAATCATACGAACCGCCGCAGCCGCAGTTTCCTCTCCCGGATTCAGCGGAAGAGACACCGGAAAACGGAGCGACTGAACCACCGGGAGCGGATCCTGTTTTCAATGCCGGCCCTCTTCCGGTTGATGCGGAACCGCAACAACAGAGGCCTGAAGAAGATAATGGGCAACTTGAACAGGTGCAACCACCACAGGAATATGCGTTTAACGGGGATGATCGGGTTGATGTCCGGCCGTCAAGACCGGGAATGGTGTTGTCCTTGTTTTGGACTGCCGGCGTCCTGTTGTTAACGGTTGTCGCCATAACCCAGCTTGCCTGGTTTAACCGGGATCAATTATTGAGCCGGTATCCGGCGATGATGCCCTGGGTAATCAGGCTCTGTGACCGGATGCAATGCCAGGTATTTCGCCATCGGGACGTAGCCGCCATCAAATTGATTAACCGGGATGTCAGGGACCACCCACGGTATGAACATGCCTTGCTGGTCAATGCGACCATGAGCAGTCAGTCGGACACCTTTCAACCATACCCCGAAGTGCAACTGCTTTTGTACGATACAAACGGAAAAATGGTCGCTCATCGAAAATTCCATCCACAGGATTACCTGGATGACAGCGTTCAGATAACCGCAGGAATGGCGCCCAACAGGCTGGTACATTTTGTGTTGGAGGTTACCGGAATGACTGCAAGGGCGGTCAGTTTTGAATTCAATTTCCTATAAAGGAAACTCTGATTAAGTCAGAGTTTCCAGCAGCATAGGGATGTGCTTATTCAGGGCGTCCTAAAATAAATAGCCAACAAACAGCACTTCAGAATCTTTTACTCAGCGACCACATTAATCACTTTCTTCTTCTTGCAATCCCCGCTATTATCTTGTCCAACCGCCAGATAAAACAAGAAGCGCTATACAGAAGGATGAAAATAGGGCCCCGGTTATTTCAAAACAATCTGATCCTCGTCAATGGCGATGCCCGTTCGCCTCAGGACGCCGCCAGAGTATTGGCCTATACATCCGCCGACGGGATCATGATTGGCATGGCCGCGCAGGGTAATCCGTGGCTATTTAGAGAGATTTCTCACTATCTTGCCACCGGGGAATTGCTTCATGGACCGGAACCCGGAGAAATCAGGAGGGTGCTGCTATCGCAGCTTGAAAATCTTTATGCCTTTTATGGAAAGTTTACCGGCGTACGTATTGCCAGAAAGCATATCCGCTGGTATGGTCGTCATCAGAAAAATATAAAACAGTTTCTCGCTCTGGTAAACCAGACAGAGTCAGTTATAAAACAGTTGGAAATGGTATCGCAATTCTTCAGTCAAAACGGTATGCAAGAGATGGCGGCATGACGTCCGGCCGCAGCTCATCAAAAGAGAAGAGAAAGGCTGAAAGGCGCAAGGAGTATTTATGTGACCATGTACACCGTTCTCTCAACAACTATTTCAAAGACCTCGATGGCCACAAGGCCAATGGCCTTTACAATCTGATGATTTCACAAGTCGAAAAACCTATGTTTGAACGGGTGATGAAAGAAACACACGGTAACATAACCAGGGCAGCTGAGCTGTTGGGCATCAATCGGGGAACGCTGCGCAACCGTTTGATAAAATATGGCCTCGACAAATAACATCCCGGGGACAGACAGGTCCTAATATCGCCACGGCAGCTTGCTCAGTGGCGATATTAAAGAAGCTCTGATTAGTTCATCACGGGATACATCATGTCCCGATACGGCAGGGACCTTATGATTAATCAGGGGCCCCTTAAACAGAGTCGAGGTTAATTAGCGGAAATAATCACCTATGTCTGTTGTTACACGCGCACTTGTCAGCGTCTCCGATAAAACAGGCGTGGTTAACCTGTGCAAAGCACTGGCCGGCCTGGACATCAAGATCCTCTCTACGGGTGGTACTGCACGATTACTGGAAGATAACGGCATCAAGGTCATGCAGGTATCCGGTTATACCGGATTTCCGGAGATCATGGACGGACGTGTGAAGACCCTGCATCCAAAAGTCCACGGCGCCCTGCTTGGGAGGCGCGGTCAGGATGATGAGGTGATGCTGGAGCATAACATTAAGCCCATCGATCTGGTTGTGGTCAACCTCTATCCCTTCGAGGCAACGGTCAGCAGGCCGGAGTGCACATTGGCAGAGGCGATTGAAAACATTGATATTGGTGGACCGGCCATGCTGCGATCAGCAGCAAAGAACCATGCCCGTGTCGGAGTGGTGGTGGACCATGCAGATTACGAAACGGTATTGGCAGAACTCAGGGACAATGCCTGTGAGTTGAGTGGCGCAACCCGTTTCAACCTGGCCCGGAAGGCATTTGCGCATACGGCCAATTACGATGCCGCCGTCTCAAATTATCTGGGCAGTATCGATGCAGAAGGAAATTATACCGATTATCCGCTCACTTATACCATGCAATTCCGCAAACTTCATGAATTACGTTATGGTGAAAATCCACATCAGACCGCAGCATTCTACAGCGAGGCGGCTCCCCCGGAAGGAACACTGGCAAATGCCAGGCAACTGCAGGGCAAGGAGCTGTCTTACAACAACATCGCCGATAGCGATGCGGCGCTGGAATGTGTTTTAGCTTTTACAGAACCCGCCTGCGTGATTGTGAAACATGCCAATCCCTGTGGCGTGGCGCAAGCTGCAGACATTCTTGATGCCTATGAAAAGGCCTACGCAACCGATCCCACCTCGTCCTTCGGTGGCATCATCGCCTTTAACCGGAGACTGGATGCAGCAACGGTTGAAGCCATTACCAGCAGACAATTTGTAGAGGTGATCATTGCCCCGCAAATCGATGAAGCGGCCCTGATCATTACCGCAAAAAAGGCGAACATCCGCGTTCTGGCAGTTGCCGATCGCAGCGGGCCTGTTCAGCGACTGGAGTTGAAGCGGGTGAGTGGAGGAGTGTTGATCCAGGATGGCGATGCGGGCGTTATTTCCAGGGGAGATCTTGAAGTGGTCAGCAAACGGCCACCATCTCCACAGGAGCTGGAGGATCTCCTGTTTGCCTGGCGGGTGGTTAAATATGTCAAATCCAATTCAATCGTCTATGCAAAAGGGGCCCGCACCATAGGCATTGGCGCCGGCCAGATGAGCCGCGTGTATAGCGCCCGTATAGCCGCCATCAAGGCGGCGGATGAAGGACTCGAGGTAGCGGGATCGGTGATGGCATCGGACGCCTTTTTTCCCTTCCGCGATGGTATCGATTCGGCCGCAGAGGTGGGGATCACTGCTGTGATCCAGCCGGGGGGATCCGTGCGGGATGAAGAAGTCATTGCCGCGGCGGATGAACACGACATGACCATGGTGTTTACAGGCATGAGACACTTTCGGCATTAACATATTATGAAAGTATTGATTGTCGGTGGTGGCGGGCGCGAGCACGCCCTGGCATGGAAGGTGGCCCAGTCCGTTGAAGTCGAGAAGGTCTACGTGGCGCCGGGTAATGCCGGCACGGCAATGGAACCCGGCGTTGAAAATATAGCAATCGGCGCGGATGATATCGATGCATTAAAACAATTCGCTGCCGATAAGCATCTTGATCTCACTATCGTCGGGCCAGAGGTGCCACTGGTGGCCGGTATCGTCGATACCTTTACGGAGGCGGGTTTGGCCTGCTTCGGCCCGGTCAGGGAAGCAGCCATGCTGGAAGGCTCAAAATCTTTTACGAAAGATTTCCTTAGGCGGCATCATATTCCCACCGCTGCGTATCAAACCTTCACAGATCTGAAACAGGCGACTCGATACATTCGGCACAAAGGCGCGCCAATCGTCATCAAGGCAGATGGCCTTGCCGCCGGTAAGGGCGTGATTGTCGCACAGACTGTTGAGCAGGCCGTTGATGCCGTAACCGGGATGTTAGCAGGTAACACCTTCGGTAATGCCGGACACCGGGTCGTTGTTGAAGAGGCCCTGATGGGCGAGGAGGCCAGTTTTATCGTACTATGCGATGGCAGACATATCCTGCCATTGGCCAGTTCCCAGGACCATAAGACCAGGGATGACGGCGACAAGGGCCCGAATACGGGGGGGATGGGCGCCTATTCCCCCGCGCCTGTGGTGAATACAGAAATTCACGCAAGGATAATGCATGAGATCATGGAACCGGCTGTTGCCGGTATGCACGCTGAAGGCAGACCCTATACCGGATTTCTTTATGCCGGATTGATGATCATGGCGGACGGTTCTGTAAAGGTACTGGAGTTCAATTGCCGTTTTGGCGATCCGGAAACACAGCCAATACTGTTGCGCTTGAAGAGCGATATTGTTTCCTTATGCAACAGGGCGCTTGCCGGGGAACTCGATGGCGCCACGGTAGAGTGGGAGGAACGCGCGGCTGTGGGCGTAGTGCTGGCAGCGGCGGGTTACCCGCTGAACGCAGGTAAAGGTCATATTATTTCCGGTCTGGAAGAGAAGTTCGACGAGCAGATAAAGATTTTTCACGCCGGGACTGAAAACAGGAATGGAAACATCGTCACCGCTGGCGGCCGTGTACTGTGTGTAACGGCATTAGGCGAAAATGTAACAGAAGCAAAACAGGCCGCCTATAAGGCGGTAAAGAAGATAGCATGGGAGGGTATGTTATACCGCAGGGATATCGGCTATCGCGCCATTCGACGTGAGAATCGGTTGCAAAATTAAGTAACATCTCCATGAATTTCCGGTTGGCTTTAATCCCGGTAAATAGGATAATTGCTGCCCTTTTGGGAATGGCTGATACAAATAGCGCGCCTGTGACTTGCAAAGTATAACTTAAGGAAACTCCGGAGCATGGTGCATGGAGGCACTGTTAACAGGGCTAAGGATATAATGGATCAGTTCTCCCTTAATCATTAAATAAAAACTTTAAGGAGACACCATGGCAAAAAAACCTTCTGCAATTGCAATGAAACAGACAAAATCACAGATCCTGAGCACCCTCGCTGAGGAGACGGGCCTGACCAAAAAAGAGGTTGGTACTGTCCTGGTATCATTGGCCGGTCTCGCGCAGCGCCATCTCAGAAAACGGGGCTCCGGCGAGTTTACAGTGCCATCACTCGGGGTCAAATTACGGCGCGTTGTTAAACCGGCGCGCAAGGCGCGCAAGGGTGTCAATCCATTTACCGGTGAGGAGATGATGTTCAAGGCAAAGCCGGCCAGCACGGGTGTCCGCATTACTGCCTTGAAAGCGATTAAGGACGCCATTGCCTGATTGCATAGTGGCTTTCAGAGGGCCATCTGCCTGTCCGGCGAATGGCCCTTTTTCATGACCAGTCCAGAAAATTCCTTAATAATTGCAGTCCGGCACGCTGGCTTTTTTCCGGATGAAACTGCACCGCGAACAGGTTGTCCCGGGCAATGACTGAGGTAAACTCCGTCACATAATCCGTCATTGCAGCAATATCCTGTTCCCGCTCGGGCAATACATAGTAGCTATGCACAAAATAAAACCTCTCTGACGTATCTATTCCTTTCCATAATGGATGTTCCTGAGTACGCATGAGGTTATTCCAGCCCATGTGCGGGATCTTGCAGGGATTACCATATTTGTCCCTGGCGTCATCGGGAAACTTGATCACCTTGCCCGGGATAATACCCAGGCCCAGTGTGCCACCGTTTTCTTCACTCTCCTGCATCAGCGTTTGCAAACCGAGACAGATACCAAGAAAGGGCTTGTCTGCAACAGATTCACGCAGTGTTTCCATCAGGCCCTTCTTGCCCAGGCGTTCCATGCATTGTCCAATTGCGCCCTGGCCGGGAAACACAACGCGGCTGCAAGTGCGTATCGTCCGGGCTTCATCGCTGACAATGATCCTGTGTTTCCCGCCGGAGACGTGTTCAAGGGCTTTGCTGACCGAGCGCAGGTTACTCGCTCCGTAATCCAGGACGGCGATTCTGCTCATGGCGTTAAAACATAGGAGATTTACAACGCGCCTTTTGTAGACGGGATGCTTCCCTCCATGCGGGGATCCGGTTCCACGGCCATACGCAGCGCACGGCCAAATGCCTTGAATATTGTTTCGGCAATATGGTGTGCATTTCGTCCACGCAGATTATCAATATGCAGGGTCACCTGAGCATGATTGACAAAACCCTGAAAAAATTCAGACAACAGATCAATATCAAATTCACCTACGCGTGCCCTCGGGTATTCAACCCGATATTCCAGGCTGGGCCGTCCGGAGCAATCCAGCACAACCCGTGACAGGGCTTCATCCAGAGGCACGTAGGCATAACCGTAACGGCGTATTCCCCGTTTGTCGCCCAGGGCCTGGTTAAATGCCTGTCCCAGGGTGATGCCGACATCCTCTACCGTGTGATGAGCGTCGATCTCCAGATCGCCCCTGGCTTCAATGTTAAGGTCAAACATACCATGACGGGCAACCTGCTCCAGCATGTGTTGCAGAAACGGGATGCCTATATCCATAGCTGCTGTGCCTGCTCCATCGAGGGAGAGTGCAACGCTGATCCGGGTTTCTTTCGTCTCCCGTTTAACGGTAGCTGTGCGTTTGCTGCTCATTGGCGCCCACTTAAAGCATTAAAAATCGACTGTTTTCCGACAGCCCTGTATCGAACCAGCCGCAGTTTAGAGGATGTAACATAACAAATACAGATATACTAACATAATGATGAAGACCGAAATCAGTGCTGTACAGGATTATCTGCTCGGCCTGCAGGCCACTGTTTGCACAAACCTTGAAAGGGTTGACGGCAAGGGAAGGTTTATCGAAGACACGTGGCAACGCAAAGAGGGCGGCGGCGGATGTACACGCGTAATGAATAACGGCAAGGTGATCGAGCAAGGCGGGATTAATTTCTCCCATGTCTTTGGCGATAGACTTCCCGCTTCCGCGACGGGTGGACAGCGTCAGGAACTGGCAGGATGCAGCTTCCACGCACTGGGGGTGTCATTGGTCATTCATCCGTTCAATCCGTATGTGCCGACATCACATATGAACGTCCGCCTGTTTGTCGCAGAGAAGGAAAATCTTGATCCTGTATGGTGGTTCGGTGGGGGCTTTGACCTGACACCCTGTTATGGTTTTGAGGAAGATGCCATACACTGGCACCGGATTGCCTTTGAGGCATGTCGGGAATTCGGTGACGATGTATATCCCCGTTATAAAAAATGGTGCGATGATTACTTTTATTTAAAGCACCGTCAGGAAGGGAGAGGGATCGGTGGATTGTTTTTTGATGATCTGAATGCGTGGGGATTTACCCGATGTTTCGAATTCATGCGCAGTGTCGGCGATCACTATCTCCCCGCATATATTCCCATTATAAAACGAAGGCTGGGAACACCTTACACCGATAAACAGAGAGAATTTCAACTATACCGGCGCGGGCGCTATGTGGAGTTCAATCTTGTCCATGACAGGGGGACGCTATTTGGTTTGCAATCAGGCGGCCGTACGGAGTCTATCCTTATGTCCATGCCACCGCTTGTCCGCTGGCGATATGGCTGGCATCCGGAGAGCGGAAGCGAGGAGGAAAAATTATACAAGAATTTCCTGAAACCGAGGGACTGGTTAGAACAGATCGATGGATAACACTGGGGTAATACGTTTAGTCAGCCTGATCACAGTCATTTTTATCGTGCTGACGTTACAATATTTTTATAAAACACGTTTTCGCAAGGAGTTTGAAAATAATGAGAGCGGATTAAATAAAAAAGGATTGGTGATTATCGTTGTTTCCATATTGATGGCAATTATATGGATGTGGCTGTTTTGATGATACAGATTAAACCTGTAACCAAAACGTCACCGGCCCATCATTGGTCAAACTGACCTGCATAGACGTACCAAATTGACCTGCGGCCACCTTGTCATAGCGTGCCTGTGCCCGGACAACCAGGTAATGAAATAATGCCTTACCCTGTTCCGGCGGTGGCGAGGCACTGAAACCGGGACGCATACCCTTCCTGGTGTCCGCGAGCAGGGTAAATTGGGGAACGAGCAGTAATTCAGCCTGAATATCAATAAGGCTAAGATTCATCTTGCCGTCTATATCAGGGAAGACGCGGTAACCAAGCAAGCGCTTCAATAAGCGGTCCGCCCTGGCTTTAGAATCCTGTTTTTCGACACCAACCAGTACCAGCAGCCCGGCATCTATTTGAGCGATGGTCCCGTTATCAACCTCTATCCGGGCCCGGGTCACCCGTTGCAGGAGGCCAATCACGATTTATGAAAGAAAGGATTAAATGATTCTCAAATAATCGAGAATATTTACAGCGAAAAGGGCTATAGCGGCCACTAATACCATCCATTCCATATTTCTGCGCAGCAACCATCCCGTAAAATGCAAAATCAGGACAATTATTGATGCTACATAAACGGTGTAAAAGATCATTTGTCAGCTCCCTTAGTTAACTGGATGTATGCACCACAATTATACTATTAACTACGTTCAAACCATTGTATCGTCACAGATTATTTAACTCAATGATAAAAACATAATTTACAAAACGTATACAATTCCGGGCGGGCTATATCATGGTCCGCACTGACTTGGCTTCTCCTACCAGTAACACATCGGCGGGGCGCTGTGCGAATAATCCGTTGGTGACGACGCCTGTTATATTATTCAGAATCTGTTCCAGTTCGGCGGGTTTCAGGATAGTAAGATTATGCACATCCAGGATGATATTACCGTTGTCGGTGGTAAATCTTTCACGCAAAACCGGTTGACCGCCGAGTTTGACCAGTTCACGGGCCACATAACTCTGTGCCATGGGTATGACCTCCACGGGTAAAGGAAACTTTCCCAACACCCCGACAAGCTTGGAATCATCGACGATACATATAAATTTTTCGGCAGCTGCGGCAATAATCTTTTCACGGGTCAAGGCGCCGCCGCCTCCCTTAATCATCTGCAGATGCTTGGTTACTTCATCTGCGCCATCGATATATACGGCGAGTTCATTAACGCTGTTCAGGCTGGCCACAGGGATGTGGTGTTTTTTGAGCAACTCCTCACTCGCAATCGAACTGGCTACAGCTCCTTCTATCCTGTTTTTGATCCCGGCCAGTTTTTCAATAAAAAAATTTACCGTGCTGCCTGTACCGACGCCAACAACAATGTCATCGTCAATATATGACAGCGCCGCCTCCGCCACGCGCTGTTTCCTGGTATTCTGGGTCAATTGATCCCCCTAACTCTTCGTAACAGAAATTTCTAACCTTACACGGGTTTCACAGCATGTTCCGATTAATGTTATCTTATGCGCATGTTCGATAAATACAAACAATTAATTTCAGAAGCCAGTGATCGGATCTACGCAGTAGCCCGCAAGACATCACTGGATTTTGCGCCGCAACTGTCAATGCATTTCAACAACCGGATATGTTTGAAACGCGAAGATCAGCAACCGGTATTTTCCTACAAGATACGCGGCGCCTACAACATGATGGCGACCCTGTCCAAACAGGAAAAAGCGCAGGGGGTCATCACCGCCTCAGCCGGGAACCATGCCCAGGGAGTGGCATTGGCCGCAAAGCAACTGGCTATCTCTGCAACCATTGTCATGCCCAAAACGACACCGGAGATCAAAATCACGTCGGTGGGAAATCTCGAGGCAGAGGTCGTATTACATGGGAACACCTACGACGAGGCGAAGGTACACGCTGAATCGCTGGTCAGATCCCGGCACATGATTTTCATTCCGCCTTATGACCATCCGCTTATTATTGCCGGGCAGGCAACCATCGGTGTGGAATTGCTGGAACAGGCATCCCAAAGGCCGGATGTGATTTTTGTACCGGTAGGCGGCGGCGGACTTATTTCGGGGATCGCTGCCTACATCAAGTCGGTAGATCCCTCGCTGAAGATCATCGGCGTAGAACATGATGAAGCACCGTCTATGCATCATGCACTTCGGGCCGGGGAAAGAGTGATTCTGGAACAGATAGGGATTTTTGCCGATGGCGCGGCCGTGAAACAGGTGGGAAAGGAACCCTTCAGGATCTGCCGTAAGCTTGTCGAAGAGGTATTGCTGGTAAATATCGACGAGATCTGCGCAGCGGTGAAAGATATCTTCGAGAATACACGCGCCATCCCGGAACCGGCAGGTGCGCTGGCGCTGGCCGGCCTGAAACATTACGTCGCACGCGAAGCGATTGAAGGTAAAAATCTGATTGCCATCTTCAGTGGCGCCAACGTTAATTTTGATCGGCTCCGGCACATTGCCGAGCTGGCTGAACTGGGCGAACAGCGGGAAGCATTAATCGGCGCCAGGATACCGGAACACCCCGGCAGTTTCCGCAAGTTGTGCCATGATCTGGGGCCACGGCATATCACCGAATTCAATTATCGCTATGAAGACGCGCAGGACGCCCATGTGTTTGTCGGCATACAGCTTCGCCACGGGATTGAGGAAAAGCAGGGCCTTATCAATAGCCTTAAGGAAAAGAACTATGAAGTCGTGGATTTAAGCAATGATGAAGTCGCCAAGATGCATATTCGTTATATGGTAGGCGGGCATGCCCCACAGGCTGAAAATGAACTATTGTACCGGTTTGAGTTCCCGGAGCGATCCGGGGCGTTATTGCACTTCCTTGCCGAGATGGGGGATCGTTGGAATATCAGCCTGTTTCATTACCGCAATCATGGTTCGGCTTACGGCCGTGTCCTGATGGGTATTCAGGTACCTCTCCCGGATCGATCGGAATTCCAGGAGTTTCTGGATAGTCTCGGAATGGAGTATTCGAATGAAACCTCCAATCCAGCCTATAAGATATTTCTAAGCTAGTCTGCATATTGATGGGCATCAACCGTGGTGCCGTTACAGACTTTTAACCTGAACCATGGGTTCAAGTGGGAACAGCGGGCGACGTTTCAGGCTCCCCACCAAAGCGGGTCTGCACAACAACATCGCGGTTTAGTCCCCTGGCAAACAAAGATAGGCTCAAGTTTATGCCAGCCTGACCACGAACACCACAGAAGATACCCGAACCTTATGCCGATAGTCCAATGCGATGATTGTTCAGGGAATCCCTGGTTGCTTCAGGGCCTTCCCGATATCAAATAGCCAACGGTCTGTCCTTGACCAGCACACCATCAATTTTGTTTCGCAGGCGCTTGATTGCTGAATCCATAGTATCAGTATAGTCGTTATTTTCCCGTTTGTACGCCAGATATTCATGGGTAATATTCAGCGCCGTCATGATAGCAATCCTCTCGCTGCCAATAACTTTACCGCTTTTCTTCAGCTCATCTAATTTATCATTCAGATATTCCGCTGCTGTGAGTAATTGCTCACGTTCTTCCTCTTCGCAGGAAATTAAATACTCCTTGTCCAGTATCATGATGCTGACCGGTTTGTTCGATTGACTCACGAACGGGTCTCCATGGCGCGCAGCCGGGAGATCATTGATTCGATTCTTATCCTTGCCTGTTCCGTTTTTTCGATCAATGTTGCACGTTCATTAACCAGGCTATCCTGCTGATTACGAAGCGCCGAGTTCTCATGTTGCAGTTGGTCCACGGTCCGGATAAGCTCATCAACCCGTGCTTCAAGTGCGGTTAAATCCAGGTTATCTGGTTTACTGTCAGTCATAGCGTCCGCCACATCTAAAGTTATGCAATGTTCAAAAGCTTTAGTATTATTGCACGATTAATATAGAGCGGTAGCAGATACCGGTCAACACTCATGTTGCCATCAGATTCAAAATGAGGCCGTTTTTTCAGAAATATGTCCATATATTCCGCACCGTGGCCACTCAGGCGGCCGTGATTCACCCTGAACGGGTTAATCGCCAGGTTAGCAATACGCGCGGTATGCACGATTGAAAGCGGCCGGATGACAGCCTATTAATCCCCGCAACGAGTGCTTTTTTCGATGTTGGATTATATTGGTTTAAAAGAACGTCTGTATCAGGCACAGGCGGAAACCGGCGCCGCAGAGTGTCACGGCTTTCTGTGCGGGCAGGTTTGTGTTTCCACTTCGCCGGCTGAAAACACGTGGCAGGAATTCCTGGACGTACAATCTAATGACGATGAACTGATCACTGAGTGTTACAGGTATATAACGCTCCTGCTGGCGGACATCATCGATGGACTTCGATCGCCGGATCTGGATTTTCAATTACTCCTGCCGGAGGAAGATTGCACTGTTACCAGGCGTATAGAGGCCCTGACCGGCTGGTGCCACGGCTTTCTTAATGGTTATGGAGCCGGGTCAGAAGAGGGAAAAGCGTCAATGGCAGAAGAGTGCCTGGAGGTATTGGATGACTTTACCCGGATATGCCGGGTTGAGATTGAACCGGAAGAGAGTGAGGAGAGTGAACAGGCATTTATGGAACTGAGCGAATACGTGCGTATGGGAGTCATTTACATCTTCGATGAGATGTCCCCCGGTATGGCTCCAGACGATAAACTGGAGCGACTGCATTAATGGATGCAAAGGAGTTTCCGCGCCGAAGAAAACGGCTGATGAACATGATGGGCGATGAAAGCGTTGCCATCCTGCCTACAGCATCAGTAAGAATACGGAACCGGGACGTTGAGTTCCCTTTCAGGCCCGACAGCGATTTTTACTATCTCACCGGTTTTCCTGAACCGGAGGCAGTAGCCATGTTAATCCCGGACCGGGCAGCAGGTGAATACATCCTCTTCTGCCGGGAGAAAGACCCGAAGATGGAGACATGGCATGGACGCCGGGCCGGGCTTGAGGGGGCGTGCGATATTTACGGTGCCGAGGACGCCTTCCCGATTGAGGATCTGGACGATATTTTGCCGGGTCTGCTTGAAGACCGGGAACGGATCTACTACACCATGGGCAATGATGCGGCGTTCGATCAACGCGTCGTCGGTTGGGTAAAGCAGGTGCGGGACAGGGTACGGACCGGTGTCAATGCCCCGGATGAATTCATTTCCCTGAATCATCTGTTGCATGATATGCGCCTGTATAAAAGCCGGCAGGAGGTCAGGGCCATCAGACAGGCCGCACACATCGCTGCGAAAGCACATCAACGCGCCATGCAAACCTGCGAGGCGGGCTTGACGGAATATCAGATAGAGGCTGAATTGATACATGAATTCATGCGCCAAGGCGCCCGCAACCCGGCTTATCCACCTATTGTTGGAAGTGGCGAGAACAGCTGTATCCTGCATTACACGGAAAACTCAAAGGAACTCAATGACGGAGATATATTACTGATTGACGCCGGCGCTGAATATGAAGGATATGCCAGCGATATTACGCGAACATTTCCCGTAAACGGAATATTCAGTAAGTCACAACGCACGATTTATGAAATCGTGCTGGCGGCCCAGTTGGCGGCAATAGAACAGGTGCAACCGGGAAACCATTGGAACGAACCACATGATGCCGCCATTAACGTCATCACAGAAGGTCTGCTTGCCCTGGGAATATTAAAAGGAACAAAGCGTCAACTCATCAGGGACCATGCCTACAGTAAATACTTTATGCACCGGACCGGGCACTGGCTCGGCATGGATGTGCATGATGTGGGCGAATATAAAATCGAGGGCGGTTGGCGTATGCTGGAACCCGGCATGGCGCTGACTGTAGAACCGGGCCTCTATTTCCCGGCCGGCCGCGGGCTGGCCAGGAAGTGGTGGAATATCGGCGTACGCATCGAAGACGATGTCCTGGTCACAAAGGCTGGTCACGATGTATTGAGTAAAGAGGCCCCTAAAACAGTTGAAGAAATCGAGTCCTTAATGGCAAATCCTGCCTGAAAGAAGCACCCGGATCCGCCTTGTGTTGTAACCCAAACAGGTTAGCTATCCGTATAAAAAACTGAAAAATTGAATCATGTTGCACAGATCTGAATATGATATTGTCATTGTTGGTGGCGGCATGGTTGGCGCCAGCCTCGCCTGTGCCTTGGCGGACGAGGAAACGGACATTGCCTTGATCGATGCCGCCCCACTCAAGCCCGGCAAGCAACCCAGTTATGATGATCGGGCCCTGGCCTTATCGTTATCATCGCAACGGGTCTTTACGGCCTTGAAACTATGGCCACAAATTGCAGTCAATGCCAATCCAATCCAGCGCATTCACGTGAGTGATCGCGGTCATTTCGGTTTCGTCAGGTTGCAAGCCGATATGTTAGGGCTGGACAACCTGGGTCATGTCGTGATCGCCCGTGATCTGGGCAAGGCCCTGATATCCCGAATCAAGGCAGCGGTAAATATCGATTTTATCTGTCCGGCAATGCTATCGGCAGTAACCATAGAGCAGGACAGGGTCCGTATGGACTTGATAAACGGTGATGCAACGGAACAATTCTCAGGGAAATTACTGGTGGTTGCAGATGGCACCCACTCAACGGTGAGGGAGCAACTGGGGATCCGGACGCGGATCAGGGACTATGGCCAAACCGCCATCATTGCCAATGCCACTACGGAAAAACCGCACAGGGACACTGCCTATGAACGCTTTACCGAAGGCGGGCCCTTCGCCCTGCTTCCTCTGAAGGAACAACGATGCAAAATGGTTTTCACCCTGCCTGCCGGCGAAAGCGAGGAGTACATGAAGATGGACAGGGAGGCCTTCCTGGCAAAGGCGCAACAACGTTTTGGCAAACGCCTGGGCAGATTCAAAACCGTGGGATCACGTCTGACACATCCGTTACTGTTGCTGGAGGCGCAACAACAGACAGGGGACAGGATTGTGCTGCTCGGTAATGCGGCCCACACCATTCACCCAAACGGCGCCCAGGGATTTAATCTCTGTCTGCGCGATGTGGCCGCACTGGCGGAGCAGTTAATCTCCGTGATCCGAAGCGGCAAGGACCCGGGCGGCAGGCAGGCACTGGATGACTATCTCTCCTGCCGTCACCGTGATCAACAACGGGTTATGCGTTTCTCTGAAAGACTCGCCGATCTCTTCTATAATCGTCACCGCCTGAAAATCTTCGCCCGCAATACCGGCATGCTGATCACCGATCTTGTCCCCGCCCTTAAACGGGAGTGCATACGGCAGGGTGCGGGGATCACAGGATTGCAACCGGCCATTGTCCGCGGGCTGTAATCTCCCCCTTCCGGAACATGCCTGAGATAGAAACAGAAGTAGTCATCATCGGGGCGGGTCCTGTGGGCGCTTGCCTGGCGGCCTTACTGGGCAGTCAGGGTGTGAATTGCGTCGTCATTGATGCCCGCGAGGAGAACACCCAGGGTAGAGACGGGCAGGCGGACCCGCGGGTCCTGGCGCTTACCCATGCCTCCAGGCGCATTTTGCAGTCATTCGATCTGTGGCGGCAATTACCGCAACAACGAATAGGACGTTTCCGGTGCATGCATGTTTGGGACGAAAACGGTAAGGGTGAGATCCGGTTCGATAGTGCCGATCTGTGTAAACAGACCCTGGGCTATATCGTGGAACAGTCTCAGTTACAGCATCATCTCGACAGGATTCTGGAGTATTTACCCTGTGTCAGCGTTTTCCGGGGCGCCTCCCCAAAAGGCCTGGTTTGGGGGAAAGAGTGGCTAACGGTGACGTTGGATAATCAGAGCTTCAATGCAAGAGTCGTGGTTGCAGCAGACGGAATCCATTCCTGGACCCGTCGCTTTGCGGATATAGGTTATCGCCTCCACGACTATAAACAGCAGGCCGTTGCCTGTACCGTTACCACTGCGTTGCCCCATGAGCAGGTAGCCAGACAACGCTTTCTGACGAACGGGCCGCTTGCTTTTTTGCCTCTGGCCGATAGTAACCGCTGCGGCATCGTCTGGTCTACTTCGACACACCACGCACGACAGTTGCTGGATCTGGATAAGGAGAATTTTAACCGGGTCCTGCAGTCATCATTCGCGAATACCCTTGGAGAGATTATCGAGAGTGGTCCCAGGAGCTGTTTTCCTTTGCAACGGGCGCAGGCGGAACATTATTGCAAGGAGCGTTTGGTCTTGGCAGGAGATGCCGCCCACAGCATACATCCATTGGCCGGGCAAGGGGCAAATCTGGGGCTGCTGGATGCAGCCAGCCTTGGACAGGTTTTACTGGAAGCGAGGTCAAGGCAGAAGGATATCGGGAATATGCGCGTACTCAGACGCTATGAACGCTGGCGTAAGGGTGAAAACCGCTTCATGATGGTGCTATGCGAGGGATTAAAAACCCTTTTTGAAACCCAGACCACTCCCTTGCCCTTACTGCGTAATACAGGTTTGGACCTGGTTAATTCGAGCTCACCGGTCAAACATTTTATTATGCGCCATGCAATGGGACTGGCAGGAGATCTGCCTGCCATTGCCAGGGTATACGGATAAACGGCAAGGAACATTAACCTGTGAATGAAACACCGGTTCCCACGAATTTTATACGCAAGATCATTGAAGAGGATCTGAGACAGAACAGAATCGATGATAGAGTTCGCACGCGTTTCCCACCCGAGCCCAACGGCTATTTACACATTGGTCATGCCAAATCCATCTGCCTGAACTTCGGTATCGCCGAAGAGTACCAGGGCGAATGCAACCTGCGCTTTGATGACACCAACCCGGAAAAGGAGGAGGAGGAATACGTACGGGCAATTAAGGAGGATGTCCGCTGGCTGGGATTCGATTGGGGAGATCGTGAATATTTCTCGTCGGATTACTTCGAACAGCTGTATGAATTCGCCATTGATCTTATCAGACAAGGCAAGGCCTATGTAGACAGCATGAGCATGGATGAGATCAGGGAATATCGGGGCACGCTCACCAGCCCCGGCAAGGAGAGTCCCTATCGGGAACGTCCGGTTGACGAAAATATTGCGCTGTTTGAGGGCATGCGCAAGGGAGAATTCAAGGACGGAGAGCATGTTCTGCGTGCAAGGATTGATATGCACTCGCCCAATATAAACCTGCGTGATCCGGTGATCTACCGCATAAAACGGGCACATCATCATCGAAGCGGCGATAAATGGAAAATCTATCCCATGTATGATTTCAGCCACTGCCTGTCCGATGCCATCGAACACATTACCCACTCGATTTGCACCCTTGAATTTGAGGACAATCGCGCCCTGTATGACTGGGTGATTGATAACCTTGATACACCCTCACGCCCGCATCAATACGAGTTTGCCAGGCTTAATCTCGATTACACCGTCCTCAGCAAACGCAGGTTGATCGAACTGGTCAGAGACGCCCATGTACATGGCTGGGATGATCCGCGTATGCCGACCATTAGCGGTCTCCGGCGCCGCGGCTACACCCCTGAGGCCATACGCAGTTTCTGTGAGCGTATCGGCGTCACCAAAAACGACACTCATATCGATATGAACGTATTGGAAAATGCATTACGGGAGGATCTGGACCGAAACGCACCACGGGCCCTGGCTGTATTGCGCCCCCTGCGTATCGTCATCGAAAATTATCCCGAGGGCAGAGAGGAACAGATAGACGCCCCCAATCATCCCGGCAAACCGGAGATGGGTTCACGCAAGGTTCCTTTTGGGAAGGTGATATATATTGAACAAGATGACTTCATGGAGGAACCGCCAAAGAAATTCTTCAGGCTCTCCCCCGGCATGGAGGTACGGCTGCGTTACGCCTATTTCATCACCTGCACCGATGTCATCAAGGACCCGGAGACCGGAGAGATTATCGAACTCCGTTGCAACTACGACCCGGAAACCCGGGGCGGAAACTCCCCGGATGGCAGAAAAGTAAAGGGGACACTGCATTGGGTCTCAGGGAAGCATTCGGTAAAATCGGAGGTACGGCTGTATGATCGGTTGTTTAGTGTAGCAAACCCCGAGCAGGGCGATGCAGGCTGGAAAAGTTTCCTGAATCCGGATTCGAAGCAGATCCTTGATGGATGTCTGCTGGAACCCTCCCTGCTGAATGCTCAACCGGAAGACCGCTTCCAGTTCGAGCGTCTGGGTTACTTCTGTGCCGACAGATATGATTGGCAAAAGCAGAAACCGGTATTTAACAGAACCGTGACGCTGCGCGATAGCTGGGCGAAAATCGGCAGGCGCACCATCTAATAAAATTTCATCAGGCAGTGTCTCGGCAACAATTACAGCAAATATTTATGACCATGTCTTTAAAAACCCTGTATCGCTCCGACATAAAAAAACTGCCACTCATCAACATGGGCAAGGTACGGGACATCTATGCAGTCGATGATGAATATCTGTTAATTGTCACCACTGACCGGCTCTCTGCCTTTGATGTAGTCTTGCCCGATCCTATCCCCGGCAAGGGCGCCGTATTGACGGCTGTTTCCAACTTCTGGTTTAACCGGACACGAGACGTCATTCCGAATCATCTCAGTGATATACACCTGCCGGACGTGCTGGGCGGTGGGGACACGACAGCGCAACTGCAAAGCCGTTCCATCATCGTGCGCAGACTGAAGCCCCTGCCTGTTGAAGCAATTGTCCGGGGTTACATTATTGGCTCCGGCTGGAAAGACTATCAGGAAACCGGGATGATCTGCGGCATCGAACTGCCGCAGGATCTCCGGCAAGCAGAACAGTTGTCAGTGCCCATCTTCACCCCTTCAACCAAGGCGGAGGCTGGTAGGCACGATGAAAATATCCGCTTTGGTGAGATCGTCACACTTCTGGGCCGGGAGATGGCGGAGAAGGTGCGTGACATCAGTCTGAAAATTTATCGGGAGGCAGCGGATTATGCACGGCGATGCGGCATAATCATAGCCGACACCAAATTCGAATTCGGCACGGACGACAGCGGCAATCTGTTCCTGATCGACGAAGTGCTTACCCCGGATTCCTCCCGCTTCTGGCCGGTCGATTCCTACCAACCTGGGATCAGTCCGCCGAGTTTCGATAAACAGTACGTACGCGATTATCTGGAGACGCTTGACTGGGACAAGACCCCACCGGGACCGAAATTGCCGGATCAGGTAATCCATAACACCGCGGCCAAATACCGGGAAGCACGGGACAGATTGATAAACACTGGAGAGTAATTATTCATCAATTCTTAACCTTAATAAAACTCCCATGAAATATATCGGAGCCCACGTCAGCGCCCAGGGGGGTGTCGAAAATGCGCCGCTTAATGCGCAGGCGATCGGCGCCAGGGCCTTCGCCCTGTTCACCAAAAACCAGCGACAATGGCAGGCCAAACCATTAACGGCCGGGTCCATTACCGCCTTCAAGACCAATCTGAAAACAGCAGGGATTAGTCCGGAACATATTCTGCCCCATGACAGTTACCTGATTAATCTTGGCCACCCCGAAAAAGAGGCTTTGGAGAAATCGCGCCACGCCTTTCTCGACGAATTGCAGCGTTGTGAGCTGCTGGGGATCCAGCTCCTTAACTTCCATCCGGGCAGCCACCTGAAAAAGATCCCTGAAAAAGAGTGTCTCAAGCGCATTGCGGATTCCGTTAATTGGGCACTGCAACAGACCGATGAAGTTATAGGCGTCATTGAAAATACCGCGGGGCAGGGAACCAATGTCGGTTACAGATTCGAACATATTGCGCAGATTATTGAACAGGTCAAAGACAAGAGCCGCATAGGCGTGTGCCTCGATACCTGCCATACCTTCACCGCAGGTTACGATTTACGGACGCCGGAAGCTTGCCGGAAAACCTTTGCAGAGTTTGACGAGGCCGTCGGTTTTGATTACCTCAGGGGCATGCACCTGAACGGCTCCAAGGCCGCATTTGCCTCACGTGTGGACCGGCATCATAGCCTGGAACAGGGTGAACTGGGACTCGCTGTATTTGATTTCATCATGAATGACGATCGTTTCTCGGATATGCCCATGGTGCTGGAGACCATCGACAGTGACCTCTGGGCCGATGAGATAGCGCTGTTATACTCCCTGCAACAATGATCCCCCTCCACGACGATAACCCGACGATCGTTTTCCCGTTTTTGACGATCACTCTCATCGCTACCTGTGTACTGGTTTACCTGTGGCAAATCTCGCTCGGACCCGGGGGTTCCCAGGCTATTGTTTACAGTCTTGGCCTGATCCCGGCGGTTCTGCTGGAGAAACTGTCGTTGCCGGCGAACCTGGCGCTTGTGCCTGCGGAGATGACGATTTTTACCTCCATGTTTTTACATGGCGGGCTTTTCCATCTGGCCGGGAACATGCTATATCTCTGGATCTTCGGAAATAACATTGAGGACGCCTTGGGCAGAAGCCGTTTTATCATTTTTTATTTTCTCTGTGGTATCGCCGCTGCGGCAGGACAAACACTCCAGAACCCCGATTCTCAAATCCCGATGATTGGCGCCAGTGGCGCTATTTCCGGTGTCTTGGGCGCCTATCTGCTGCTGTATCCCCACGCGCGGGTGTTGGTGCTCATCCCGCTGGGGTTTTTTATACAACTGATACGCATGCCGGCGTCCTGGGTACTGGGGCTCTGGTTCGTTATGCAACTAATCAGTTCTGCCTTGTCGAACCTTGAGGGAGGTGGCGTCGCCTTTTCGGCCCATATAGGCGGATTCATTGCCGGGATGGTACTGGTGCCTTTATTAAAACGAAAAAATATTAAATTTTTTCAGAAGGCCCGTGCTCCCAGCCAATGGCACCGGCGAGTCAGGCGCCGTTGATCGGGCTGTCGCCAACGTCCACCCCGAGTAACCACTTTTTTTGTAACGGCAGTAACCGGGATCAGTTATTTATGAAGCATTGTGCATTCTTGGTAAAAAGCACCGGATTGGTGTGTATCCTGGTCGCCGGTTTGTCCGCCCACGCACAATCTGGGCAGGCAAATGCCGTAGGTACTCCCCCCTATCCTGCGGAACTAACAGCGAAACTGGCGGCTGCACTGGCGGCAAAAGGTCATGATTACAAACCGAGGACCGTGCATCTACGCGAGGATGGCACGCCGAAATTTACCAACCGCCTGATCCTGGAAGACTCGCCTTATCTGCTGCAGCATGCGCATAACCCCGTGAACTGGTATCCGTGGGGGAAAGAGGCCTTTGCCGCTGCACGGCGTGAGAACAAACCGGTATTCCTCTCCATAGGATATTCCACCTGTCACTGGTGTCACGTGATGGAACGGGAGAGTTTCGATAAGCTGGATGTCGCCCGCTATATGAATGAGCATTTTATCGCCATCAAAGTGGACCGGGAACGGCGGCCGGATGTCGATGCGACCTACATGATTGCAGTGATGTTGTTAACTCAGCATGGCGGTTGGCCGATGAGCAGTTTCCTGACAGCGGATGGTAAAACTTTTTTCGGCGGTACCTATTTCCCGCCGGACAGATTTATGAAACTGCTGCATCGCGCCGCCCAGCTCTGGCATGAGAAACAACCGGAGTTGATAGAACAGGCGAACAGCATCGCAGCGGAAGTCCAGCGGATTTCTACTGCCAATCGTCAGGCGGCTACGGTCGATGCCGCAGTAATCAAACAGGCCATCGACCGTATCCTCCAGCGGAGCGATGATCTGGACGGAGGATTCGGCCCGGCGCCAAAATTCCCCAATGAAACCTATCTGATGTTGTTGCTGGAGGCGGCAAAACGCCATAACGATCAGGCGGCGCTCGCTGCCGCCGAACAAGCGCTTCAGGCAATGGCGCAGGGCGGAATTTACGATCAGATCGGTGGCGGTTTTCATCGCTATTCCACGGACAATCACTGGCTGGTTCCCCATTTCGAGAAGATGCTCTATAACCAGGCCAATCTGGTCCGTGCCTATCTCACTGCCTACGAAATTACCGGAAAAGGGCTCTATGCGCGCGTCAGCCGCCAGACGCTGGACTATGTGTTAAGGGAGATGACAGCAGCCAACGGTGGATTTTATTCGGCGACGGATGCAGACAGTGCCGGACAGGAAGGGGCTTTTTTCGTCTGGACACCCACCCAGATCAGACAGGCACTTGCCAAGGAGGATGCGGCACTCGCCATAAGGCTCTTTGGTGTGACGCCATCGGGTAATTTTGAGGGCAAAAATATCCTCTACCTGCCCCGGCCCATTGAACAAGTTGCCAGACAACAATCACTCGGCTTACCGGACCTTCAGGAAAAAATTGAGCGCCTACGCACACGCTTGCGCCGGTCACGCGAGCAGCGCCCCCATCCCGGCCTGGATAACAAGATCGTGACTGCCTGGAACGGCATGATGATCACGGCCCTTGCCATGGCAGGCGGCATACTCGGTGAACCACCTTATCTGCACGCCGCGGTAAAGGCCGCCGGTTTCCTGTGGAACAGCAATCGCGACCGCAAAACAGGGCAGCTCTGGCGCTCCAACCTTGATGACCGCCCCTCCGTGCCGGCTGCACAACAGGATTACGCCTACCTGTCCGAGGCATTCATAACCCTGTTCGATATCAGCGGACAGGACTACTGGCTGGAGCGTGCGCAGACCATTACGGAGATGATGATCGATCAGTTCTGGGACAGGCAGGCCGGTGGTTTTTTTATGAATGTTTCATCAACCGGGACACCCATGATGGCCCGGCCCAAAGGGGACAGGGATTCTGCTATCCCTTCCGGAAATGCCGTTGCCCTGCGAGTGTTAGCGAAGCTCGCCAGACGCACCGGAAAAAATTCGTATCTTCAGCGGGCCAGGCAGACCCTTGCGGCCCATTCCGCATCGATACGCAGCTATCCCGATGCCTACAGCTATATGCTGCTTGGGGCCCAGGAGCTGTTACAAAACGAATCTGGCCAGCGCCAGTATGCGGCGAGGGGCAACGTGCTCGCAGCAGCAACGGTCGAACGTGGCAAGGACCGGAGAGGGTGGTTGAATGTCACCCTGACTATCAAGCGGGGCTGGCATGTCAACGCCAATCGGCCATTGGATAAAAAATTGATTGCAACTACGGTAGGGCTTGATGAGGCGAATAGCGCATGGACGATGGAAGATATCGAATATCCGCCGGCATTGATTAAACAACTGGGTTTCAGTCAGGACCGAATGGCCCTGTATGAGAGTTCGGTGCCAATCCGTGCACAATTACAAAAAACCGGCGCAGAAAATGCCGGTGGACTCTCTATCCTGCCCGTCAAGCTGAAACTACAGGCATGTAACGATAAATTTTGCTTGCCGCCCGAGGCATTGACTCTGCATGTCCCAACATTTCAGTTGTCGAAGGCGTCCATGGGGGAATCAGATAGTTAAAAATGTTCTGTATTTCCAAATGTAATCCAACATTCATTCGATGGCGGAGACCCTTATTATCGCCACAATGCAGTGTATGTAAACAATATCAGTTATATCAACCACCAGGCGTTCCTGCTTCCCGGCCAGGTTATTGAGGGTGATTTTACGCCCGCGTATCTTGACCAGGTCGTACAGTTTCACTGCATTGGTTTTCTTATGTTTAATGACCACATCATCCCCTGATGATGGCTCAATATCCGGATCGATGAGGATGGCTTCCTGTTCATATATACGCGGTGAATAGTTGCTGCCGACGATGGACAATGCATAGCTGTTAGAAGTTGGCCGTGGCAGGTTAATGTAGGCCTGAATCGCATCGGTAGGCCCGCTGAGGGAAGTACCCACAATGGGTATTTTGTTTATTTCCCCCTGAGCTACTGAATAGGCGAGAGAATGTTCACGTATTTCCGATACGCTCTTCCCAAACAGTAACCATGCCGGCTGGACCTGCAAGGTATCCGCAATACGCTCAAGTTGACCAAGATTGGGACTTCTCCTGCCGGACAGGTAATGACCAACGGCACCACGGGTGACACCTAAGGATCGCGACAGCTTTTCCTGGGATATACCCATAGACTGCATTCGTGATTTTGCCCTGTCCATCCATGTCTTATTCATTATGAAATGATACAAGTTGTATCATTTCTATCAACGTTACGAATCGTATCCTTAATATTGACATTATTGATACGATATGTATCCTGTATGATAATTTAATCTCCACCCCATGGAGTTAACACCACATGGAGTTACGTGCATTTATAGATTCCTTCCCGAGGCGGCAGAGAATGGCGATCCGGCAAAAGATCGCCGATTTTCATGGTGTTTCAGAAGTGACGGTGCGCGCCTGGGCGAATGGCACGCGAAAGCATCCCTACAATTTACGCTCAATAGAGATTACCGAAAGGAGCACCGGCGGTAAAGTAACACGCTACGATCTTCGGCCGGATATTTTTGGTGTAATGAGTTGAATTGGGCAATGATCCGCCTGACGGGAGTTGAAAAACGGGATATCGAGGCCACCCGCTCCTCCATGGCCAGGCTCCGCTTTCAAGATCCAGCGATCGAGCAGGCATTCTCGGATCAGCTGAACAGGATTAGCAAGGGAGTTAATCGTTTTGACCGTTTGATATCGGTTCTATTGCTGATCGTCTGCGCAGGAATGACCGCTGTCAATACTCCCTCCGCTGTATTATTACTGACTCTATGGCTATATAGTCGGCCGGGTTTGAAGTTTGTCGATGCCTTGATGATTTCCCTTCTCACGCTATATGGTTATATCGTCTATATGGTCATGGTTAAACCAGGCTGTCCTTTTTGGTCAGAGTTGGTTTTACTCGTCATGGTTAATATGTTGTGTGTGTCCATGCGCCATCTTTTTGAACAAAGTATCCGGGTATTTTTTTTTACAAACCATGCCTTGAAAAGGGTGGCGGCACTGGATGAATTAACCAATGCTTATAACAGGCGGCATATCTACGAACTGGGCAGAAAGACATTCGATCGCTGCATTCGCCACCAGAGTGAATTAGCCGTCATGATGCTTGATATTGATCACTTTAAAAAGATCAATGATCGTTATGGGCATGCAGCAGGGGATCGGACATTGACAGATCTCACGTTCATTTTGCAAAAGGAACTCCGATCACAGGACTTCTTCGGCCGCTATGGTGGTGATGAATTTTTGGTGTTATTACCTGATACATCACTATACGCTGCCAGGGAAACGGCGGACCGCATTCAAAAGATCCTGCGTAACCATAAGATTACCTATGAAAAAAACAGGCTCGAGTACAGGATTAGTATCGGTATTGCCTCGATAGCGGAACAGACCAGGCAGTTTGATGAACTGGTGCAGCAAGCCGATATGGCGCTATATCGAGCCAAAGTATCCGGTCGTAACCAGATCAAGAGTACCTATCCGGGGAGCGGAATCAAGGAAACAGGGATGCAAGTTCAGCATTAACCAAATATTTAAAAAACGATTCACCACTCATCGCTATTAGGCCGCTTCCTCCATCTCTTCGGAATAATTCCCGAGACAGGCCAGACTGTTGCACTTCTCCCTGTGCAGGAGTGCTTGTTGCGCAGCCCGGACATTCCCGCTCTGACCGCCCCAGGCCTTCAGACAAGGCGCCTGCAGTGCGCGGCCATAGGAGAAACTCAATGGCCATGGCAGATCTGTAAAGGTAGCATTCATGCAGTTCAGATGGGCGGTTGCCAGTTCCGCACTCTGCCCGCCTGACAGGAAAACGACACCAGGCAGGGCTGCCGGCACCGAATTCAGGAGACAACGGACGGTCTGTTCCGCAACCTCCTGCACCCCGGCCTGGACCGGGCACTGCTTGCCGGAAATTACCATGTTCACCTTGAGAATGGTGTGCGCCAGCACCACGCCCTGACGGTAGAGTTCGTGAAACAGGGTCTTCAGAGTCTGCTCCGTCACTTCAAAACAGCGTTCAATAGTGTTATCGGCATCCATGAGAGTCTCGGGTTCGACCATGGGGACGAGGCCGGCCTCCTGACAGAGCGCGGCATAACGCGCCAGCGCATGGGCATTGGTATCGATACAGGCGCTGCTGGGGATACTGTCACCAATGGTGATCACAGCACGCCATTTGGCAAATCGCGCTCCCAGTTCACGGTATTCGGCCAGGCGCTCACGCAGTCCGTCAAGCCCCTCTGTAACCTTCTCGCCAGGATGCCCCGCCAGGGGCTTGGCGCCCTTGTCAACCTTGATCCCCGGCATGATGCCCTGGTCGATCAGGGCCTTGGGGAAGGGCACGTTGTCGCTGCTTGACTGACGTATGGTCTCATCGAACAGGATCATGCCGCTTATGTAATCACTGCCACCGGGGTTTGTGATCAGCAGGTCACGGTAGGCGCGGCGGTTCTCCTCGGTGGATTCAAGATCAATGCTGTCAAAGCGCTTCTTGATGGTCGGACTGCTCTCGTCAATGGCCAGGATGCCCTTGCCGGGAGCGACCATGGCGCTGGCTGTCTGTTCCAGCTCTTTAGCGTAATCGCTCATTATCTGTTACCTCTTCCTCATTAATAATTACCAGAATTTATATACCGGTGATCTAATTCTAGCCGTTTTTAGTACAGCATAAAGCAACTATTTTCTGATCCGCAAAGGCTCTTCAGATAGAGTCAAATACCCTGCTCCAGGGATTCACCCACTTTGAGTATCTTCATATTATTGGTGCCGCCACGGCGCCCCTGCAAATCGCCTTTGGTGATGAGCACGACATCGCCGTCCACCACAACGCCACTTTTAACCAAATCATTAACGATCTTCTTATTCGCCTGTAGTGGGCGGGTATGTGTGATATCGAAGCGTATAGGGTAGACGCCACGGTAAAGCCTGGCCTTACGCATGGTGCTCGTATGCCGGGTAAACGCAAAGACCGGGATGCCTGAACTGATTCGTGACATCCACAAGCAGGTGGTGCCGGTCTCCGTTAACGCGGCAATCGCCTTGGCGCCAATATGATTCGCCGCATACATGGCAGACATGGCGATTGCTTCATCAATTTCTTCAAAGCGTTGATTAATGCGATGATCCGATACCCGCGTTATGCGCTGCTTTTCCGTCTCCTTACAGATACGCGCCATGGTCTCCACCACCTTATCCGGAAACAAGCCGATACTGGTTTCCGCGGAGAGCATGACTGCATCGGTGCCATCAAGTACGGCATTGGCGACATCGAACACCTCGGCCCTTAACGGGATTTGATGATCAATCATGGATTCCATCATCTGCGTAGCCGTAACTACCGCACGGTCCATGTCCCGGGCGAGTTTGATCAGGCGTTTCTGTACCGGCGGCAGGGCGGCGTCACCAATCTCAACGCCCAGGTCGCCCCGGGCTATCATGATCGCATCGGAGACCTCGATAATGGCCTCGGCATTATCAATCGCCTCAGCCCTCTCAAATTTGGCAATAATCCCGGCATTGCTGCCGCAGGCGTCGATTAATTTCCTTGTTTTCCGGATATCGTCCGGGTTACGGACAAATGATACAGCGAAATAATCGGCACCGATGTTGATGCCATGCTCCAGGTCCTCACGATCTTTTTCCGTTAGTGGGCTGGTGGAGAGACCGCCCCCAAGCAGATTAATGCCCTTGCTGTTTGATACCTCCCCTCCTATCGTGACCTTACAGCGGATTTTATTACCGCTTACACTGGTAACGGTAAACACGACGCGGCCATCGTCAATAAGCAGTGTATCGCCCTTTTTTACATCCTCGGGCAGATCCTTATAGGTCACGCCAACGTGTGCCTCATCGCCGGCATTCTCTTCCAGGGAAGTGTCAATCGTAAAAACATCACCCTCTTTCAAGAGCACTTTGCCGGAAGAAAACCGTTCCAACCGGATTTTCGGTCCCTGCAAATCGGCGATAATACCAACCTCTATGCCCCGCTTTTCACTTAGCCCACGGATCTCCCTGACACGCCGCTCGTGCTCTTCATGGGTCTGATGGGAGTAGTTTATACGGAACAGATCGACGCCTGCCTGCAGCAGCTTTTCAAGCATTCCCTGTTTATCAGTCGCCGGCCCGACAGTGGCGATAATTTTTGTTCTTCTCATTAAATTTGAATGATCGTTACGATGCCCTAAGTCCGACAGACTGCTAGCACGCATATTGCATGATATCGTCTGCCGCCACTCCGATACATTACCCGGGCAACACGTAATAGATTAGCCTTCTCTCAGAATTCCCGGGCCCGCTCCATGGCATACCAGGCACGAGCAGATTCCTGAAGGATGGTTATGGCAGGCAGTTCCTTTCCTTCGAGAAATTCCAGGAATGCACCGCCACCGGTCGAGATATATGAAATATTGTCGCGCACGCCAAATTTTGAAATTGCCGATAAAGTATCGCCCCCCCCTGCGATAGAGAAGGCGTTACTCCCGGCAATGGCTTCGGCCAGCTTCCTCGACCCATGACTGAATTGATCGAACTCGAAAACACCCAGCGGGCCGTTCCAGACAACAGTTTCGGCTTTATCCAGTAATTCCGCATAGGCCCCGGCCGTTTCCGGTCCCACGTCCATGATTAAATCATCCTGTTCCACCTCGTCGATCAATTTAATCGTGGCTATTGCGTCTTCTTTAAACTCTCTGGCGCACACCACATCCAAAGGCAGGGGTATCTCTTTGCCCTGTTGTCTGGCCTTTTCCATCAGCGCCTCCGCCACCGGAACCAGATCCGGCTCATTCAGGGAACTGCCAATATCGTGACCGGCGGCCATCAGGAAAGTATTAGCGATACCGCCGCCTACGATTAACTGATCAATTTTTTCAAGCAGCGATTCGAGAACGGTCAGCTTGGTTGAGATCTTTGAACCACCGACAACGGCCATCATCGGTTTGGCAGGATTTTCCAATGCCCGGGTAAGGGCTTCGAGTTCCTGCAGAAGCAGGGGGCCGGCACAAGCAACCGGGGCATACTTGGCAACACCATGGGTGGACGCCTGTGCCCGGTGAGCCGTTGCAAAGGCGTCGTTCACATACACATCGCACAATGCCCCCATGCGTCGCGCCAGCTCCTCGTCATCTGTGGCCTCGCCCTTCTCATAGCGGACGTTTTCCAGCAGCACCAGGTTGCCTGACTCCACCTCCACACCTCCGAGCCAATCAGTGATGAGTGCCATATCTCTTTGCAACAGAGCTGAAAGCGATGCGGCAACGGGTGCAAGGCTGTAATGAGCGTCACGCTCTCCTTCCGTGGGGCGACCCAAGTGGGACATGAGCATAACTCCGGCCCGGGCATTGAGCAGTCGCCGTATGGTCGGCAGGGCCGCCCGGATGCGGGTATCGTCTTCAACGCAACCCGCTTTTACAGGCACATTAAAATCCACCCGGACCAGAACACGCTTGCCCGACAATTCTAGATCGCTGATAGTTACGAACTGGCGCAGTGTCATATACAAGCCCGGTATTATCTGACCGGCGGTTTTACCCGGCAGCCATTAATGCAACAGTGGTATCCAACATTCTGTTAGAGAAACCCCACTCATTATCGTACCAGGCCATGACCTTAACGGTTGTTCCATCTATAACCTTGGTCAACGAGGCATCGTAGGTAGACGAAGCCGGGTTGTGATTAAAATCCACCGACACCAGGGGCTGGTCGTTGTAATCCAGGATACCTTTCAGGGCGCCTGCCGATGCCTCTTGCATCAATGCATTGATCTCTTCATGGGAAGTCTCCCTTGCCGTTACCAGGCTTAAATCGACCACCGATACATTTATCGTTGGAACGCGCATGGCGAAGCCATCCAGCTTGCCGTCCAATTCCGGTATAACCAGCCCGACTGCTGTGGCCGCTCCGGTTTTGGTCGGGATCATTGACATGGTTGCTGAGCGGGCGCGGCGCAGATCCGTATGATACACATCCGTGAGGACCTGATCGTTCGTGTATGAGTGGATGGTGGTCATGATACCGTTTACAACGCCGATACCTTGATGCAATACCCTGACCACCGGCGCCAGGCAGTTGGTGGTGCAGGAGGCATTCGAGATGACCGTATCGCTTGCCTTGAGCACATCATGATTGACACCGTAAACAATGGTCGCATCCACATCTTTCCCGCCCGGCGCGGAGATAATGACCTTCTCGGCGCCGCCTTGCAGGTGGGCGCTCGCTCGCTCCTTACTCGCAAACAGACCCGTTGACTCATGCACCACATTGACGCCGAGTTCTCCCCAGGGCAGTTTGGCAGGATCCCGCTCCGATAAGACCCTGATTTTATCGCCGTTGACGACCATGTATTCACTCTCTACTGAGACTGTGCCGGGAAATTTTCCATGAGCGCTATCATATCGGGTCAGGTGGGCATTGGTTTCCGCGTTACCCAGGTCATTGATTGCAACGATCCGGATCTCGTCCGTTCGTCCCGATTCATACAGGGCCCTGAGGATGTTTCTGCCGATTCGCCCATACCCGTTGATGCCAATTTTTATTGTCATGAGTGCTACTCCATCTGTATTGTTAAGGAAGCCCCGATCCATTACACCCCAGGTCCTGCAAACGGTGCGTCCCTGCATTCCACCACAGAGGTTCCTTAAATTATTAGGGTCTTCAGCAGAATCTGTGGGTTGATATATAAACAGTAGCCCGTCAT